>SMDP01000041.1 GCA_012911965.1 Geitlerinema sp. P-1104 | reverse complement strand
TAATCGCAATTGAGGGGCTGTTTCGAGGGGAACTGTCATTGAGTATATTTACTCACTCTCTTAACTGAGATGCACCCGGCAACTGGGCATTGATAGGCATTCATGCAGTTTTCTTCAAAGCCAAAGTGCCGGTTAATATACTGCTCTAAAAATCCAATAATTCTTTCGATTTCCGACTTGGCTTTGTTTTCTTGAAGTGCTATCATGAGTAAATTCAATTGCTCAATCAGTTGCTGGTGTTGTTGGTCAATTGGATCGATACCAACGCGCAATGACTCATCCCAAGGAATAGTCCGCATAGAATTATATCCTAAATGACACTTAAAATCGACGAACAATTGATAGTAACGAGCTAAGATTTATTGTCCATCTCATTGTTATCATAGCACCTAAATTGCCCAGGGACTGTCAGCAAATCTTCACAATATCGTAGGGTCTAGCAGCGGAAGTCGAGAATGCCATTCCCAGAATTTGCCTAATCTTTACGGGAGCTTAACGTTGAGTCCCTATGGTTAGGCCTAGGGCAAATCGGAGGAGAACGGTCTATCTCCGAGTCCTAGCTGCCACAAACCCTACGGGGAGGAAATTATGGAATCGACCCTCACACGTCAGCGAGTCAGTCGGATTTACGATCGCGGTGATCTCTTACCGCAAGCCACCAGTGGAATTTGGCAAGTTTGCCAGGGTTGGGTGCAACTCAACACCTACATGGCCATGGGTGAGGAACGAGTCCTCGGCTGGGTTGGCCCCTCGATGTGGTTAGGGGAAGGACTCACAACCCGTCATAATCATCAAATGAAGGCCCTATCCCGGGTTCTGATGACCTGGTATCCCCTCGATGAGATTCAATATAGCCCCAAACTTGGCTATACCTTGCTTCAGCAGAAAGCCAAGCGACTCTATCAATTAGAGCATTTACTCAGTATCACCGCCCAAAAACGAGCCAGCGATCGCCTAAATAACCTCCTACGACTCCTAACTCGGGAAATGGGACAACCGACGGCTGAGGGAGTCCGCCTTAAGGCCCGACTCACCCATCAAGACTTAGCCAATGCGATCGGAGTTAACCGAGTCACCGTGACCCGCATTGTAGGGGAGTTTAAACGGCAAAATCGGCTATTTTTGGATGCCTCTAAACATTGGTTGGTCATCCCAGAGGAGTCTCAACACTTACACGTCGCCTAGACCGGAAGCGACCTTCATTAAGGTCACTTCCCAGACGAGACGAGGTTGGACAAAACGACGCAGATGGCGTCGGGCCTCTTCCAGGGCCTCAAGAATCCTGGGTGAGAGACTGCCGCCACTGGAGTGCCAATAGGTTTGCTGTAGATAGTCCAGTAACCAAAGTTGTTCGGGAGTATCAAGGGTTGTATTAATCTCCTTGGCTAACTCCAAGGCGTCACGGAGGCTGCGGGGAAACTGATGCACGTTCTCTAGGAGTTCTGGGGGAATTGCGTTTTGTTGGTCCCAGGCGGCAATGGCGACTCCTGGACTCCCCTGGGCGATCGCCAAAATGGCAGGCTGGTTAAGAATCTCCCCATGGCCCGTCATCTGCAAAACCTCCCCCATCTGTTCCCTAGATAGGCGAGAGAAGGGAATCCTCTGACAGCGAGAGACTAAGGTGGGTAATAGACTCTCAGAGGAGGGGGCGATGAGGATTAAACTGGCCCGTCCAGGTTCCTCTAAGGTTTTCAGAAGTCCGTTGGCGGCTGCTTCTGCCATGAGTTCTGCCTGTTCAATAATAATCAGCTTGCGAGAGGCTTCTAAGGGCGGATTGGCCAGGAACTGACTTAACTCACGGATTTGTTGGAGACGGATTTGTGGGGGTGATTTGCGTTTAAGTCCTTTCTCTCGGGCTTGCGTGACGGTATAAAGTTCTTTTTTATCGAGATAGGTGGGTTCCACCAGCAGGAAATCTGGGTGATTGGTGAGATTGGGGTGGGAGTCTCCCAACAGTCGCCGGGCAAAATAGCGGGCCGCCAATCCCCGGCCAATTCCGTCAGCCCCGACAAATAGATAGGCCGGGGCGATGCGATCGCGGGCTAGGGCCGCCTCAAGAAAGCGTAATCCTGCCTCTTGGCCAATGGGTTTCTCAACGCTCACAGATACTTAGATTGTCCGTTGTGGGTGAATCAACTGATAACCGGCATCCTTAAGCTTCTGATTGGAGAGTTTGCCGCTATAGCGTACAGTTGCCGGTTCTGAGCCATCCCAAGTTACGGGGGGCAACTGATAAGTTTGACAGACGGCTTCCACAACCGCTCGAGTGGGCTGATGATCATCATCGACAAGATTATAAATCCCCTCAAGACGCTTGTCCTGGGCAAAGGCCAGGGCCCCGACAATATCATCGAGATGAATCCAATTACTGGGACGATTACCATCGCCAGGACGGGTTTGTCCGGCCCAGTTGCGGTAAATACGGGCAATTTCTCGACCGGGGCCATAAATTCCCCCCAAACGCAGGATACAGACTCGCAAGTCCTCATGGGCTGCGTTTAAGAGGGTCTGTTCTGTTTTTACTAAAATCTCGTAATTCTCCATGGTGGGCTGCGGTGGGGTGGTTTCATTCACCCAGCCGCCTCCCCAATTGCCATAAACGCTGCCACTTCCGGTATAGATGATTTGTCGTAACTGTGGGGCTTCAGGGAGGACAGAGACGAGGGTTTGAGCGGTGTCGAGATAGACGGTTTTATAGGGGGCCCGTCCTTTACTGGCAACGCTCATCACGAGGGTATCTTGTCCCTCTAACAGCCGTTTGAGGTCATCTGGGTTGTTCCCCTGGATGATTTCGACTCGGGAGGCGATCGCCTTGAGTTCAGAGACTCGTTCGGGACTGGTGGTGGTGGCGGTGACGTGATGGCCGGCGGCTTGCCAATGTCGGGCTGCGGCGACGCCGACATAACCACAGCCGAGAATTGCAATGTTCACAGGTTTATAATCTTAAAAAAACGCTTAGGGGTGCAGTTTTGAGGGAATCTCTTCGGGAATTTCTTCGGGAGAGATCTCATCAAATAAATCTAAGGGAAAATGGCCATAGGTGTCCCGAATGCCATCGTCATAGACGGATTGACAGGAGATGATGACCCCTCGCTCGTTGCCCTCATAGGGGTTGAGGTAATACAAGTCTGTTTTGGGATTGTATTTGAGATACATGGGCCCCTGCATGGCATCGAGTTCGCAACTATCAAGTTCGGGGGCCCGAGGATAGCCGAGAACGTCGGTGTAGCGGTTTAGGGCGGCGATCGCCTCTTGGGCATTGTCGGCACAGATGCCGAAGATTTGATAGTTACAATGGGGACGGATGGCATACAGGGCCTGGCGGACGGCGGGGCGATCGGCGATCGCCTCTTCAATCAGTCCAACTCGTTTTAGGAGGGTTTGTTCGGTTTCTAGCATGGGGGAGGGGTGAACCACGTAGGGGCGCGCCCTTGTGGACGCCCGAGGACACAGAGAGGGAGAAGAAGGGAGGGGGAGAGGGCAGGGGATGGTCTCTTTGTAAATATGTGTTAAGCTCAAACTAATAGATCATCCTATCATGGCAGTTTACTAGGGTTTAGAAATGGTTAACAAAGTTCAAAAAACTGATGCTGAGTGGCAGGAGCAGCTCACCCCAGAACAGTACAAGGTGACGCGCAAACATGGCACAGAACGAGCCTTTACGGGTAAATACCACGATAACAAGAAAACGGGTGTTTATAAATGTATCTGTTGTGGAACCCCTTTGTTTACATCGGAAACCAAGTTTGACTCTGGCACGGGCTGGCCAAGCTTCTATGCGCCTATCAATGGTGAAAATGTTACGGAGAAATCTGATTTCAGTTTCTTCATGAAACGCACTGAAGTCCTTTGTTCAACCTGTGATGCCCATCTGGGCCATGTCTTCAACGATGGACCCCAACCGACGGGGTTGCGGTACTGTATGAATTCCGCTGCCTTGGACTTCGAGGAAAAAGAGGTTTAAGTCTATCCGCAATATCACCTACCATCGTCCCCTGCTTATTTCTAGCCGGGGACGGTGACTCATAACGGAGACTCACAAGACTTAGCCCCTTGGGATAGGGATTTTAAAAGCGGGCAGTGGGAATCGAACCCACATCATTAGCTTGGAAGGCTAAGGTTTTACCACTAAACTATGCCCGCGTGGTTTTGAACCTTAACTAGAATAGCACAGTGGCTGAAAAAAGCAAGCCCTTGAGCGATTTTTTTTTGCGCAGGGGCTAGGGAGACTCGATCCGCAGGTCTACGGCGTGGTTAGAGACGACTGGCCCAAAGCCGTCGTTACTGGCGGGGGCGAATTGCCAATTGTTGATAATTCTCTGGGCAAACTGTTCATAGTTAGGGCCCAAAGGCTGATCGCCTGGCTGTTTCAGGACTAATACCACGTTGGCCCGTCCGTCGGTTTCAATGATTAGGCGAACGTCGAGTCGGGTTCCGGGTTCTAAGTCGGCTGGGGCGAGATCTCGGGGGATGGTTTCGCTTGAGGCACTGATCAGTTGAGAGGGATTGTCGTTAATGTTGCGGTCTTCAATGGGGCGATCGCCCATCACGAGGATTTGCCAAGGGCCTGGAGTGGGAACTGGGGTGGGAACTGGACTTGGCTGCGCTGTGGGCGTTAAAGTTGGTTGAGGAGCTGGAGTTGTTTCGGAGGTTGGAGTTGGCTGAGAAACTGGGGTTGGTTGAGGAGCTGGAGTTGTTTCGGAAGTTGGAGTTGGCTGAGGAACTGGGGTTGATTGAGGGGCTGGAGTGGGCTGAGGATCCGGAGGTGACTCAGGCGTTGGAGTTGGCTCAGGCGCTGGAGTTGGCTCAGGAACTGGAGTTGGCGCGGGGGTTGGAGATGGCTCAGGCGCTAGAGTTGGCTCAGGAACTGGAGTTGGCGCGGGGGTTGGAGATTGGGGAACTGTCGCAATCTCATCAGAACTTCCGGGATCTGTAGAGGCTGCCTCCTGGTTGGAGTCCTCTGGTAAATCGGAGGAGTCGTCTGGGGTTGTCTCTGGTGGGGCCTCTAAGGTCACCCATTCAATGGGAATCAGCACCTCCTCGGTGGTTGGAGTTGGCGGAGAGGGGATGACTCGCCAACTGTTCAGAAGTCCCCAGAGTATGATGTGGGTTCCCAGGGATAGCCCTCCCCATCGCCACCAGATGCGGGGAGAGGAGGTTAGAGAACGGTGACGGTAATGAATGGCTTGAGACAGATCGGGAGAGGGATCAGACACGGGAGATGGGCAATCGTGAACGGCAAAACGGACAATACGGGCTTTTTTGTGAAGTTATATTACAGAATCCAGTCAACTCCGTAAAACTGGCGTTTTTTTTCCGATAGGTATAAGGGGAGAGAGTCTCTGGGTCGTGTATGTCCTGTGGTGAAGCCTGGGTTCACCGCGTCATACCTCTCTCCCCTTTTCCTCGCCTCAAGACCTCTAGGGTGGCGGCTTCTTCTAAAGCTATAATTGGACTTCAATCCTATAACAAGCTAAATCGCTCAGTTTTACTATATGCCACGTCCTATTGTTGCTATTATCGGTCGCCCCAATGTGGGTAAATCCACGATTGTCAACCGCCTTGCAGGTGGAAAAGAAGCCATTGTCCATGACGAACCGGGGATTACGCGCGATCGCACCTACAAACAAGCCTTTTGGTGCGATCGCGAGTTCCAGGTGGTGGACACAGGGGGTCTCGTCTTCGATGACGATAGCGAATTTCTGCCGGAAATCCGAGAACAGGCCCGCCTGGCCCTAGCTGAAGCCCAGGTAGCCATCTTTGTGGTGGATGGACAAATGGGACCTACCGCCGCTGACCGAGAAATTGCTGATTGGTTGCGTCAGCAGTCGGTTCCGGTGGTTCTGGCGGTCAATAAATGTGAATCGGTTGACCAAGGGTTAATCCAAGCAGCAGAATTTTGGGAGTTGGGTATCGGGGAACCGTTCCCTGTCTCCGGGATTCATGGTAGTGGCATTGGAGATGTCCTCGATGCGGTCATCGCCTATCTCCCGGACACTCTGGAAGAGGATGAGATCGAAGAAGTCAAGGTGGCCATCGTCGGTCGGCCCAATGTGGGCAAATCTAGCCTTCTCAATGCCTTTGTGGGGCAAAATCGAGCCATTGTCAGCCCCATCTCAGGAACGACTCGCGACACCATTGACACATTGGTGGAACGAGAGGGAGTCCGCTACCGCCTGATTGACACCGCTGGTATCCGCAAAAAGAAACACGTTGATTATGGGGCTGAGTTTTTCAGTATCAACCGGGCCTTCAAAGCGATTCGGCGATCGGATGTGGTCTTGTTAGTCATTGATGCCGTCGATGGGGTGACGGAACAGGATCAGAAACTGATGGGCCGTATTGTGGAAGAAGGACGGGCCTGTGTGTTGGTCATTAACAAATGGGATGCGATCGACAAGGACTCCCACACGATCTATGATTATGACCAACATATTGATAGTCGCTTCTATTATGTCAGTTGGGCGCAACGGGTCTACGTTAGTGCCCACACGGGACAACGGCTACAAAATATTCTGGATTTGGCCAACATTGCCAGTGCCGAACATAAACGCCGGGTGACAACCTCCGTCATCAATGAGGTTTTGGAGGATGCGATTTCTTGGAAGTCCCCCCCCACCAACCGTCAAGGTCGCCAGGGGAAAATCTATTACGGCACTCAGGTTCGCAGCCAGCCTCCTACGATTACGCTGTTTGTCAACGATCCTAAACGCTTCAATGACAACTACCGCCGCTATATTGAACGTCAACTGCGAGACCAGTTAGGCTTTACTGGAACCCCGATGCGACTCATCTGGCGAGGCAAGAAGCCCCGCGATATGGAAACCCGAGGCACGTCCAACCGCGCCGTCCGAGTCTAACCTGGCTCATCGTCCCCCCCTCTTGCCTCTTGCTTTCTCCTCCTGGGAGGTTATGCCTATCGCGGAAATGATGCGTTCCGGCTGGTAGGGGCGAAAAATTTTTCGCCCTTACAATCGATCGGCCTAGGTCCAAACCCTTACTGATGCCGGAACACATCCTACCTCCTCCCTTGCTACCTCCTCCTCTTGCCTCCTCCCCCCTCCTTTTCTCTATGTCCTCTGTGCCTGAAGTGGTGACCCTCTTGCCTTACCATGCCTGATATTCTCGAAACCCCTGAAGAACAAATCGCTGTTATCGAAGCCAATGTCATTAAAATCGCTGAGGTGGCCGATCGCGGCCATCAAGATAGCGGTGAGAAAGGGACTGTCGTTTTGTTGCGTCAACTCGAAGACAACAGTTCTACCCTAGAGGATTGGCAATTCAAATATCGTCCCATGAGTCGCCTTGATGATATGCTCTCGGATTGGAAACAAACCAAACTGCAAGAGATGATTATCCGCTATAACCCTGAGGTCTCGGTGGTTTGTACATTCCTCTATCCCAACGGGGCCCATAGTAGTTATCATTTCGGCAAACCCCAACCTGAGTGATAGGAGGCTATGTTTCAGGCGACGCGCCGGCGACTGGTGTTGTGGTACACCAGTATCACGGCTCTTTTACTGTTGCTGTTTGCCACAACGGTCTATTTATATGTGCGCAATACCCTAATCGATCGCGTCGATGATACTCTCAAGCATTCCCTGGAAGTGGTTGAGCGATCGCTGGCCATTGAAGAACAATCCCAGGTGAACGGCGTTCCCCAACTGCATCTAAATTTAGAGGCCAGTTTTGGGGAGAACGCCGATAGCCTAGAAGAAGATCGCATTGAGATCGAATGGTTTAGCCCCACGGGAGAACTTCTCTGGTCAACCCTCAGAGAACCCCTCCATGTCCCCATCACCGCTACTCGGACTCCGCAAACGGTGTATTTACAGGAGGGGAACGCCGCTGGAAGTCGCCCCATTCTACGACAAATCGCTCAACGCATTAGCCGCGATCGCCAAGTTGTGGGGTACTTACGAGTTAGTCATCCCTGGTTTGAAATCGCTCGCCCCAGTCGTGATTTAGCGTTGGATTTGGGCTTCGGGATTACGGTCATGATTGCTTCGGTGGCCGCCATGGGCTGGTGGCTGTCTGGCTTGGCCATGAAGCCGGTGGGGGAGTCCTATCAGTATCTCAAACAGTTTACTGCCGATGCCTCCCATGAGTTACGCAGCCCCATCGCCAGCATTCAAACTCAAGTCCAGGTAGCCCTAGCAGACCCAGATTTGGCTGACAATGCCAGTTCCCGGACTCTGGAAAATATCGAACGCCTCACCCGACGACTGGGGCGGTTGGTGGATGATTTGCTGTTTCTGACTCGACAGGATAGTGGCATGGTTCCCTGGGACCCGCAACCGGTGTCTCTGGATGCCCTGTTATTAGAAGTGGTGGAGGAACAACTGGCGATCGCCACCTCCCACTCAATTCAGCTAGAGTTCAAGATTTCCGACCCGGAACCGAGTTCCGCCAAAACCAGTGGCGAGGGGCCCGATGCTGATGATCCCTTTTCTGTATTGGGGGATTGGGACCAACTGTTTCGCCTCTTCCTGAATTTACTGGGAAATGCCCTACGATACACCCCGGACGGTGGTACGGTTCAAGTCACCTTAGGCTATCGTTCCCCCAGTCGTTCTCAGAAAACCAGTAAAGTGCCAGGAACCGTCCAAGTCAGGATCTCTGATACTGGAATTGGCATTCCCGCAGACGCCCTTCCCCATGTCTTTGAACGCTTCTATCGCGTTGATCCGGCCCGTCGCCAGGATGCAGGGACTCTGTCGGGATCTGGGTTGGGGTTGGCGATCGCCCAAACCATTGTCCAGCGTCATGGAGGCGAGATTCGCCTCGACAGTTGCCTCAATCAAGGCACGACAGTACAGGTAACCCTCTTCGCCCATCACGCTTCCTAGACATCCCAAGTCTAGATCTCCTCAAATTTCGCCGATTTTCCCTAAATCTGCTGACACTCTCGGGAGAGCCATTATTCTGAAGTCTTGCATATCTCTATCCCTAGATAGGTGAGATTTTAGTCTGGTTTTGTTATTTATAATCAGAGAGACTCTCATTTTTTGCGATTTTGTAGTCCCTGTAACCCTTAGGTCGGCGACAATCCTGTAAAAAGTGTTAATATTATCTTAACAATTCTCATTCGACCGCTAAAGGTAGCCCCGAAAATGAGGGAGATCCACTCGGGTCAGCCTAGACGGACTTGGAGGATTGCCATCAGCGTAGAACCTCAGGGGAACTTACCACAACCCCTTGCAACATAGGGGCTTCAGTCTCAAAGAAAGTCTAAGAGCATCGGTTAATCTTGTGTATATCTACTTAGACGAGGAGGATGATCTCATCAAGCCAACAGAGTATTGATGTATGAAATTGCCCAACCTCATACTGCCCCAAAAAACACTATTTTCCTAAAATTGTTTGGAGGTAAACCCCAAATTTGACGTAAAACTAGCCATTGATTCCTATCTAACTTTTATCAAAGCCGGTCAAAATAGACCATGGGAAAACCGCAGCCCGTGGCAATATAACGCCTTTTTCTAATTCATCTTTAACGCCTTTTTCTTACTATCTATGACATCCTTCGTGACTTCACTACAGAACCAGAAATCTATCCCAAGATCTCGTCAAGAAACGTCTGCCTCTGTCCCCGTGATGGACCCGATGTTTAATCGTATGAGTGAAGCCAGTTGGCTCATCGATTGGCCCAGTGGTCGCTTGTTATCCCTCAATTCGGCGGCTGAAAGACTCTATGGGCGATCGCTCCCTCAGCCGAATCAGCCCCGAGAACTCTGGTTGCAAACTATCGCTTCTCAACATCAAGACTTTGTTAGAGAGCGTATCGATAAGTACCTCGGCGATCGCCAAACGAACTCAACCCAAGCCGATCTGATTTTGGAATATACCCTGATTCGTCCCGATGGTCAGCAGCGTTGGGTTCGCAGTCAGATCTGGCAGTTTCCAAGTCCTGCGGGAATCCAACTGCAAGGCTTAACCTTAGATTTAACAGCACAACGGAAACTCTTTGAACAAAAGCTGCAATTTGAGAAACTCACCACCAACATCCCTGGGGTGATTTATCAATATGTCCAGCGGCCCGACGGTTCCTCCCATTTCTCCTACATGAGTCCCCGTTGTTATGACCTCTATGAAGTAGAAGCCGCAGACTTGGCCGGCGATCCGGGGTTAGCCTGGAGTTTAATTCATCCTGACGATTTACAAGAGTTTGAGGACAGCGTTGCCGAATCGGCCCAACATCTAACCACTTGGAACCACCAATGGCGCAACTATACCCGTTCAGGAGTCCTGAAGTGGTTATCGGCCACCGCCCAACCCGAACAACGGCCCAACGGAGACATTGTCTGGGATGGCATGATGATCGATATCAGCCAGGAGAAACAGGCAGAACTCGAACGGGAGCGTTTCTTTAACTGTGCCATAGACCTGTTCGCCATTATTGGATTTGACGGCTACTTTAAAGCCATCAATCCAGCTTGGGAAAAAACCTTGGGCTATTCTTTAGAGGATTTAAAAGCTGAACCCTTTTTAAACTTCGTCCATCCCGACGATCTCGCTCGCACCCAACTCGAAGCTGAAAAAATTGCCACGGGACATCATACCCCCTGGTTTGAAAATCGCTATCGCACCCGTAACGGGGAGTATCGCTGGCTAGCTTGGCGTACCGCTAGCTTTCCCGAAGAAGGAGTGATGTACGCTAGCGCCCGTGATATTACACAAGAGAAACAAGCTGAAGCGGAACGGGAACGGTTAATTACGATTCTCGAAGCCTCACCCGACTTTATCAGCAGTGCCGATCTTCAGGGTAATGTCACCTATATGAACCGGGGAGGGCGCGACATTGTTGGCGTCAGTTCTGATGTCCCCCTGAATGACTACGAGATTGAGGATTTTATTCCCGCCGATATCGTGGACTTTTTCCAAACCGAGGCCATCCCCAACGCCATCGAACATGGGATTTGGAAAGGAACGGCGCAACTGAAACGGGCTAATGGTGAACCCTTTCCCGTCTCTCAGATTATTCTCTATCATCCCCCCACTCCAGAGTATGAGGGGTATCTCTCCACCATTGCTCGGGATATCACTGAAAGCCAGGCGATTCAAGAACGTGTGCGGCAACAGGAGGAGTTCCTACGCAGTATTTATAATAATCAAGGCAATATCGTCTTTGTGGTTGATTATGCTGAGGATGGACAATGGCGTTATTCAGATTGGAACGCCCGTGCTGAAGAAGTGACCGGCATCGAGCGCCGTGATATGGTGGGCAAGACTCCCATTGAGTTATTTGGACATTCGACCGGCTCTGGGTTTATCAGACATTATCACGACTGTATTGAGGCCGGGGATAAGATCACGGTTGAAGAGAGTTTCTCCAAGGGCGATCGCACCTTCTATTTTCAACTCACCCTGACGCCTCTGTTTGATAGCAACGGCCAGGTGACTCGTCTCATTGGCACCTCCACCGATATTACGGAACGGCGTTTGGCAGAGTTGGCCTTGGAGGCCTCGAAGCGTAAGTATCGCCTATTAGCACAAAAAGAAAAACTTGTCAATAGCATTTCCCAGCAAATTCGCAAATCCCTGGATCTCAACACGATTTTAGAGAGTACTGTCCAGGCCCTCTATGAACTGCTCGATATTGACCGTTGCTATTTCCTACTCTATCAGGGAGACCAACCGGTTAGCGACTATAACTTTGCTACAGAAGCCAAACGAGAGGATCTCCCCAGTCGTCTCGAAGAGTACGGCTCCAGTTTCTTTAACATTCTCTCAGACGTATTACAAACCCGACGTTCGATCCGAGTTGATCAGGCCAGTCTTGTCGAAGATGCCAGCTTACGGGAACGACTCCAAGCCTTAGATTATCAATCCTTAGTCTTATTTCCCATTGATGCCGGGAATGGCAACTTAGGAACCCTGGCCTGTAGCCGGGAAATCGCTGCTAAAGCTTGGAGCGATCGCGATGTTGAACTCCTGCAAGCGGTGTGCGATCGCCTAGCCATCGCTATCCAGCAAGGGGTACTCTACCAACAATCACGGCAATCAGAACAACAGGCGATCGCCAAAACCCAGGAACTCGAAACCACCCTCAAACAACTCAAACAAACCCAAACCCAACTGATTCAAGCCGAGAAGATGTCCGGTTTAGGGCAACTGGTGGCTGGCGTTGCCCATGAAATTAACAATCCGGTGAGTTTCATCTTTGGCAATCTCATTCATGCCAAAGAATACAGCCAAGACTTACTCGAACTGATTGCCTTGTATCAACAGCATTGCCCCGAACCCCATCCTGAGATTACAGAGTTCATCGAAGAGATTGACTTAGACTATCTCCAAGACGATCTGCCGAATTTGTTTAGTTCCATTGAAACGGGGGCCCTGCGGATTCAGAAAATCGTGCGATCGCTGCGCACCTTCTCCCGACTCGATGAGGCCGCCTTGAAAACCATTAATGTCAACGAAAGTCTTGACAGTACCTTGATGATTCTGGCGAGTCGCCTACGGGGAGATCAGGGCCACCCTGACATTGAATTAGTCTGTCACTATGGCACAGTTCCCCCAGTGAACTGTTACGCCGGGGCCTTAAATCAAGTCTTTATGAACCTGATCAACAATGCCGTAGATGCCATTCAAGAAGCCAATCCGGCTCAAGGCTGCCTCACCTTAGAAACTGCGGTCAGTGACGATAATCGCCTTCAGATTAAAATCAGTGATAATGGCGGTGGCATTCCCGACGAGGTTCGCGATCGCATCTTCGATCCCTTTTATACCACCAAACCCGTCGGCAAAGGAACGGGCCTGGGCCTCTCCATCAGCTATCAAATCATTGTGGAGCGACATCAGGGAACCCTCACCTGCCATTCAACTGCGGGAGAAGGGAGTACCTTTATCGTCGAGTTACCCCTAGAACAGACCTTAGCCGAGAATGGGTAAGCTTATCCCTTATCCTTCTCCATGCCGTATTGCTGAGCAAAATGCTCTTGCAACAGGCCATGAACAAAGCGATAGCCTCCCCCCACCCGTTGCAGAAACCCCCGTTCCGTGCAGTAGCGCAAAAACTTACTGTAGTTCCAAGGACTATAGCCAAATAGCCAGAGCGTGACACGTAAAGCACAATGAGAAATAACACTATTTAAGCCTCCGGCAAAGGCCCCAAATAAAAACCCCAAAACCAACCCTTCCCGAATCAGTTGCCCCCAAGTGATCGGCTCGTTGAGATAGTGCAAGGCTAAGGGAATGAGAAACCCCACCGGCACAAACATAAAACCAAAAATAAAGGCATTGGTCAAGGAGCGATAAATTCCTTGATTATCTTCGGTTTTCGTGTCAATCTCACCCCCTACAAACGCCTCGACTAAACCACCAATTACCCCCACCACGGTTCCAAACACCTGACCCACCACAATGCCCCCGAGAATGCCAATCCAAACTCCGCCAAAGCGTTGACCAATCAGTCCTCCAGTGATTCCACCTAGTAATCCCACAACCCAGCCTAAAAAGAGACTTTTGGTAATCAGGCGCGAGAGATGCCTTGAGGCTAATTTGCGGGAAAAGTGAATCGTCTCAACAGTTTTTATTTCTCGAATCAGTCCTCCCACTAACCCCACCATTGCCCCGACAAAAATCCCCCCCAATAAGCCACTTAAGATGCCTTTTGATAAGCCATAGACAACGCTAAATAGAAGCCCAACCACCAGCCCGAGCATGACTCCTAAAATCAGCCCATAGACAAATTTATGCACGCGCTTTTGTAAGCTATAGGGCTGCAACCGTTCAATAAAAAACTCGGTTTGATTTTCCGACCTTAAGCGGCTGGCTAACCAACCAAGCCATCGTTGCGTACGCTCGTCGTCTTGATAGGGTTTTTGACCATGGCCAGTGGCCGGTAAATTGGCTCCCCCTAGATAGCGTCGTCGGAGTCGGGTTTGCACATAGGCCTCAAATAACACCCGTCGCCGTGTCTCAGGACTCACGGACTGTTGCCAAAGTTCGAGGGGTAGGTTATCACTGGCTAAGACTAAGATGGTCAGAAATAAGGGCGATCGCGCTAAGCCATGATCGAGGTCCATACTGTCACGGTCATCGCGAATCGCCTGCCAAAGCCAGTCACAGTGAGCTTGTTCTAGGTAGCTTTGGATTTGCTGATCACTTAGGGGTTGTAAGACTAAGGCCCCATTTAAGCCTAAATGATGGTCGTAGAGTTGATATTCCTCCAAACGACAGCACACCACTAGGGGAATCCCACTCCAGTCGGGGAGGAACTGGTTGAGGGCCTGGATGCAGCTTTCTTGACGCTGGGACATCAACTCATCTAAGCCATCGAGGAGGGGAATAATACGCCCGCGATCGAGCCATTTTTGGGCAATATCCTGGCGGATACCATATTTGAGTTTTAGATCCAGAATCAGCCAACTGCGGATATCTTTAAACCCCACATTCCAGGCTGATAGGTTCAGGAGAACCGGAACCGGATGGCTGAGACTGTTCTCGGCCCGTTCAATTAGGGTTTGGGCCAGTTGCAGGAGGACCGTCGTTTTCCCGGAACCCGGGGCCCCGAGGATGAGTAAGCGTCCTCCCACATCGGGGCGATCGAAGGTATCAATAATCTGGGTCTTGTTGCCAAGAGTTTCAGGGGGAGCGTCCCCCACTTTCACATCCACAGACCAAGGGGTGATCACCTGACTGGGATCTTCAGTGGTCCGCAGTTCCAAATCAACTCGATGATGGAGCGATCGCGACAGCCGGCCAGCTACCTCATTCTTGACTGCATTCAGCAGTTTGGCTTCACTCCCATCCCGTGATGCTGTGGCGGGATTGCCAAAATTCTGCACCATTTGGGAAATCGTGACCTGTGCCCCATCATTGGGATTGATACCCTGTTGTTTATAGTCGCCCCCCATTGTCCTCCTAGCTAAAGTTTTGCTGAATGGTCTCGTTAAAGTTGGCCGTTCCTTCGTTGATGACAATCCCCTGTTGCTTGCGTTGGTCAATCTTGATTTCCATGGGGGGGAATTGTCGTTCGACCTCAGTGACGACGGCGGCGAGTTGAGGATCGCGGACTTCCTCCTGCACCATCTCCGCCACCAACTGCGGGTTATCAAAGGGGTTATCGGCGGGGTTGTCGGTGTTAGCGAACCGGGATTGCAGCCGTTCCCCAAGTAGGCTCACGCCATTTTGCAGATGGGTGGATAAACTCGATGCGGCCGATTTCATGGGGGGGAGGGCGATCTCCAACATTTCCTTGGACACCATCTGACCGGTATTTTCGGCCGCTTTGGTCAACATCACAGAGGCAATTCCTGCCAGACCTAATTCTAGGGGCCCCATTGAGGTACTTCTCCTAATTTTAAGTTACTCGTCTTCTCTAACATAGTTTGCTCTCAAAAAACAATGTCGGGGTGAGGGGTCTTACACCACGGCTAAGGAAGGTTGCTGATAAAACTCACTGTATCTGATTGCTGTTAGATATGATGGTGATTTCAGGCTGTATGACAAATACATACATTCTTGATAAACCCTGAAATTCTTATGTATCAATAGTTTTTAGGCTAATCTCGTATTTTTTTGGGAACGTCGATATTAGTATTTACATATTAGGGTAATTCCCTTTAAGGGAAATTACCTAAGTATGGCACTCTCGGGCATTGTGGTAATACTGATGGGTCAACCTCTAGATGAGTAAGACCCCTCATGGGAGAGAACCAATTTCCTGAATTCTATGACCGATGACTTGGGTTCGATTCTGCTTGATACTCAAGGATCAGATTCTTAGATTGTAGTGATTTTTAGATTGTAGTGATGAGTGGCGATTGAGTGATTAAGCAATTAAAGCAGGCAGGTGAGTCACCTAAGATTAGACGTTTAAGGGTCATGCCGGCGATACAGGTTCTCGACTGTCACAGAGTGCAACAAAATTTGCGGGAATTTACCGAGATACTGTAGAGAGTTAGGTGAATACGATACCCTCTATAACAGCTATGGCTCATACCGCTTCTATATCCAATCAACTCCCCCCGCAGGAGCAACTGAATCTAAAAAATTCCCTAGATTACAGCCAAGTTAACTCTCTGACAGAGGTTTGGTCGATCGCCAGCGATCGCTTCCAAAACCTCACCGCCCTCGATAACCCCCATGATGACCCCCCCGCTAAACTCTCCTATCGAGACCTCTGGCAACAGATTCAGACCTTCGCCACGGCCTTACGGAGTCTGGGCCTAGAGTCAGATGATGAGTTACCGCCGCGAGTGGTGCTTTTCTCGGAAAACAGCCCCCGCTGGTTCATTGCCGATCAGGGAATTATCGCCGCTGGGGCCGCCGATGCGGTGCGATCGAGTCAAGCCGATCGCGATGAACTCCTGTATATTGCCCAACATAGCCAAAGTCGCGGCCTAGTCCTAGAAAACCTGGCCACTCTGGAGAAGTTGCAATCCTCCAACGATGAGGCGTTACGTCTGAGCCAGGATATCGCCTGGGTGGTGTTACTCTCCGAAGAAACCCCCCCTGAGGAGACTCCTTACCGTCTACTCAACTTCAGTCAGTTTATGGCCCTGGGGGATGCGGCCCGCTTTAAACTGCCCCAGAGCGATCGCAGTACTCTGGCCACCCTCATCTACACCTCGGGAACCACTGGCCGTCCTAAGGGAGCGATGTTGAGCCATGGCAACCTCTTGCATCAGGTTAACGCCTTCCGTCATGTCTTCGTCCCCCAACCGGGCGATCGCGCTCTCAGCATCCTCCCCAGTTGGCACGTGTACGAGCGCACCTGTGAATACTTCCTTCTCTCCCAAGGCTGCGCCCAAATCTACACCAGTCTGCGCTACTTCAAAAACGACCTCAAAGAACACCAACCGCAAATCATGATTGGCGTTCCCCGTCTTTGGGAATCCATCTACGAGGGGGTGCAAAAGAATTTCCGGGAACAACCGGCCAACAAACAAAAACTGGTCAACTTCTTCATCAGCATCAGTCGTCGCCATCTCCAGGCGAAAAATATCCGCGATGGCCTCATCCTCGATGCCACCCCTCCCTCGGGCTTAGAACAGGTCATGGCCCGCTTGCAAGCCCTAGCCTTGACCCCCCTCCATGGCTTGGGTCATAAACTGGTCTATAGCAAAGTCCAAGCCGCCACTGGGGGGAAAATCAAGTTTCTCATCAGTGGGGGTGGGTCTTTGGCACAACATATCGATGAGTTCTTCGCCATTATCGGTATTAAACTGCTGGTAGGCTATGGACTCACCGAAACCGCTCCCGTCTTAACGGTGCGTCGTGCTTGGGCGAATTTACAGGGGTCGGCGGGACTTCCTCTGGTGGAAACAGAAATCCGCATTATCGATCCTGAAACTGGGCGTTTACTCTCCCAGGGGGAACGAGGGTTAGTTCTCGGACGCGGTTCTCAGGTAATGCGCGGTTATTTCAACAACCCGGAGGCGACGGAGAAGGCCATTGATGCAGAAGGCTGGTTTAATACCGGCGATTTGGGCTGTTTACTCCCCGGCGGCCACCTGCGTTTGACTGGACGGGCCAAAGACACGATTGTACTGAGCAATGGTGAGAACATTGAACCTCAACCGATTGAAGATGCTTGTGTTCGCAGTGCCTATATTGACCAAATTGTGTTGGTGGGTCAGGATCAGCGGCAACTGGGTGCGTTGATTGTGCCGAGTTGGGAGTCTCTGGCTCAATGGGGAACGACTCAGGGATTGACGGTGAATAGCGAGGTGGTTCCGCCGTTGGATCTCAATCAGGAGCCGGTGCAGCGACTGTTCCGGGAGGAACTTAGCCGGGAGGTGAAAAATCGTCCGGGTTATCGGGCCGATGATCGCATTGGCCCCTTCCGTCTGGTGCAGGAGCCGTTCTCGATGGAAAATGGCATGATGACCCAGACCCTAAAAATTAAACGGCCGGTTGTGCAGGAGCGTTACCGCGATACCATTAACGAGATGTTCGGGTAGGTTCTTCGGCCAACTCCCACACATCATTAACCTATCAAGAGACATTCATGGAACTCGACAACTCTAAACTACTGCTCAAGCGCAATATCACCATTGTGGCGATCGTCACGCCCAAATGGAAGGAAGAGGCGCAACAACAATTGCAATTGCAAATGGACCGGCTCGATAGCCAACTCCAACAGTTGGAAATGCAGGCCCAGCAAGCGGTCTCGGAACTGAAAGCTAAAAGCACTCAGCCCCTCGGTCCTCAGGCGCAACAGCAGATTGATAATTTGCAAATGCAGGTCAATCAGCGTAAGGCGCAGTTCTTAGAACAGAAAAACCAAATCTTGCAACAGTTACAGCAAGTGCAAACGGTTGAGATGGAGCAAGAGGTGAGTCAAGGACAAATTGAAAACCTCTTTTATGTGGGTAAGGGCGATAACTTGGTGCAAAAGCTCAAGGTTGAAGTGGTGATTAAAGATGGAGAAATCATTGACATTCGGGGTGAATTGTAGTAATCGCATTTGACAAGCACTGGTCGAGGAACCCACCCGTTAGTCTAGAGAGGTCTTTTAAGACCACGGCTAAGACCACTGCTGAAGGGCAACCCAGGTTGCCCTTTTTTAATGGGAGTTTTGGGGGTTTGGAGAGGTTATTGGGGAGAAAAGCGCCGTCCCAAGCCTTCGGTGAGGGAATAGCTCATGGCTTGTAACCACAGCCAAAGGGAGGGGTAGCGTTTCTCGGCCCAGGGTTGGGCCCAACGGCTAAACCGGGGAATCCAACTGAGACTCCAGCCGACTAGGGCTTCTTTGGTGAAGTTGACGTAACTTCCGGTCCAACGCAGCAAGTCCCAAGGGCCGGCGAGTTGCCAAATCCAGAGTAGGATTTCCGGATGTTGGACGGCGGCTTTGAGGGCCAGGCGGTTGAATAGGCCCCAACTGGTGCGGTCTTTGATGAAGGTTTCAGCCACTTCTAGGGGTTCGTCGGCTAGGAGGCCGAAGAAGACATTGAGCATGGCGTTGATTTTTTCCGGGGCGATGCTTTTGCCCGTCGGGACCATCATCCCTTTGGAGAAGAGCCAGGTGACGGCGACGTTGCTTTGATAGGCCCGGATGCGATCGAGATTGGCCGCATCGAGGAGATCATGGGTTAGGGCCGTATCGAGCAGTTGCGTCAGCCGTTCCATATTCCGCACCAGGGAGCCAAAGCCGGTGAAGATGAGGGGCGACTGTAAGGAAGCTGCATCGCCGATGGCCACGAGACGGTCCCAGGCGACTTTGCGATCGCGGCTACCTTGGCTAAAATGTCCGGGAATGTAGCCGAAGGTGGCTTTACGCCATTGCAGCTGGTCTACGTCACAGCGGCGATATTCGGGCAGAATTTGGAAGAAATCCTCGTACATCTCCAAGAGGGAACCGGGGTTGTCAGGATGGATTTCGTGGTAGTGGAACAGATAAATGGTGACTTCTCCATCCCGGCCGGGGAAGAGTTCCCAAATCAGTTGTCGCCCTCGGGAGATATCGCCGTGGGAATGGAGGACATCGCCAAACTGATGGTCCCAGACTTGGGGGTCAAAGCCTCCGGAAATGGCGGCGCCGACGGTGGGACAGACGCTGTTAAAGGTGCGACCGCCGTTGAGTTGCCAGGCGATGGGGGAGGCGCTCCCCATGGCGTCGACGAGTAAGCGTCCGCGAGCTTGTTTGTTCTCACCTGTGGGAAGATGACGGGCTTCGATGCTGGCAACGGCGGCACCAATGTCGGCGCTGACAAATTCGGTTTCATCCCAAATGACGCCCCCGGCGGCGCGGAGTTTGTCGCCGCAGATTCTTAGCAGTTGTTCGGCATCGACGGAGATGTTGAGGACTTTGGGGGTATGCAGAACGTTGGCTTGGGTTCCGGGGGGATTGTTGGCATCGAAAAATTTGTTAAAGCCGTCGATGTATTCGCAGGCGATGACTTGTTCAAATTCTTCGGGGCTGAAGAGTCCGAGGTTAATTAGGCTTTGGAATTCATCGCGAGAGATGTTCCATTCTCGGTTCATGCGTCCGAAGGGCAGCCGTTCAATCAGCAGCACGCGATAGCCCCGGCGAGCCATGACGGCGGCGTGAATGACCCCGAGGGCCCCGCCGAGATAAATCAGGTCATAGTCGGGGTCGCCGGAGTTAGCGGTTGGGACGTTGAAGGAGACAACTTTTTGGGGAGTTTCGGGATTGAGAACCCCCTCGCGCCAGCGTTTTTCCCACCAATAGACGCGATTGAGGTCATATTCGCCGTTGGGAATGGTTTGAAAGTGCTTGACTGTTTCGGGGTAATGTGGTAAAAGTGCCTCAAATATCGATTGCTGCGAGAGGTCAATGTCTGGCAGTTGGGGATGGTGAGGGGGAAACTGACGCATTGCGTCTTGTTTTAATTGCTTGACGAGTTGGCGCTCACCAACGAGAGGATGCTCTGCCCAGCGGAAGACTTTAAGGTAGGTGGTTCGCTGTAACGACCAAATGAATACTGAGAGTTCACCGTCCCCGAGGGGGATGCGGAGTCCATCAGGGGTGGCGATCGCCGCTCCTCGATTGGCAAGAGTTGGGGGTTGCCAGTCCTGGTGCAGCCAATGGCGGACCGCAGCCGTATCCGGTGTAGGAATTTCCCAGTAGAGAAGTTGTTTCATCACTAAGTTTACTGTTGAGTCGACGTCACTTGGGTTGTGGTCACCACAGGGAGAGTCGCCCAGGTCACTGTCTAAAAAAACCGTTGTTTGGGTTGTGTTTGATTGATTATGGATTATTCTATCCCAGAGACTGTACAGGATACGATGGAGTTAGGGCGACAACCGGTTAGCCCTGAGGTGGTGGCGGCGGCGATCGCCGGGGTGATCCAGATGACTCGTCGCCAGGGCCGCAGTTTGGAGGATTTGCTCTCGGAGGTGTTGGAGGAAGATCAGTTCCTCGATGCTGAGCAACGTCATTGGCTGAGTAGTCTGGTGCGCCAGGCTTGGGAGGCGTTTTAGGGTTGCAGTGGCGTCGGTTACGGCCGGCTGATGACCAGAATGACGCCGGTCATGATTAAGCCTAACCCAATTAAGCGCAGGGGAGGGATGGCTTCGCCAAAGCCAAAATGGCCGATGAGAACGGCCATGACGTAGGCGAGGGCGGTGGCGGGACCGGCCACGCTCAGGTTGACTCGGGTCAGCAGCAAGATATAGACCATGGCCCCGGCGGCGTAACCCATCAATCCAAGCAGTAGTTCTGGGGTTGAGAGAACTCCGAGCAGGAAGGCGATCGCCCCTTGGGGAGCGGTGGCCCCCAATTTGATGGCTCCGGCTTTGAGCAGAAATTGCCCCAGAGAATTGGTTAAAATCGAGACTAGAAATAGTACAAACTCTTGTAGCGTCACAAGATTTTCCCATTCGTAAGGACGAAACAACAGTAGAGACCTTAACGTACGCGATTAACATGACTCAGACAACTGCATCGCCTCACAATCAACAGCAAAGTCAGGCCTGGTTACGGGGCCTTCTGGCCCTGGCCTGGGCTGATGGTGATTTTGATGAACGAGAACGGGCGGCGATCGCCGAGATTACCCACGATAACCTAGATGTCGCGCGTCTCGATGCCCAGGAGGAGATGATCTCGCCTCAGGAACTGGCCCAGAGTTTGGGGGATGATCCTGAGGTGGCGGAGAATTTCCTGAGGACGGCGGTAATGGTGGCGATCGCCGATGGGGTATACACTCTAGGGGAAGATAAACTCCTACAAGAGTTCTGTCAGGCGTTAGGGAACTGTCCCGAAGCCCTGAAAAACCTACGTCACACCCTAGAAGATTTAGAGGAGGGAGCCGATCGAGTGACGCTCCCCTCCCCCGAGGTGAGGGAGTACCCGTCTGAGGATAGGAAACACAAGGGCGATGTTCTCACTCCTGTGCGACAATGGCTAGACCATGTGGAAGTCCATGATCCGAAGGTGGCCAGGTTTCTCTGCCGGATGATTCCCTCCAATTGTCCCTTTGAACGGGATATTAAGCTGTTTGGCAAGAAAATTGTCCATATTCCCGCCATGTGTGAGTTAAATCCCCTCTATGAGCAGTTGGTGGGGTTAAGGTTTCGCGCCCTGTCCTATCTGGCGGATAAATGCGGTGAAGATGTCAGCCCCTATCTTTAAGCGGAGATAGCCGCCAATCCTGTTTTCAGACTCCTACTCCCCACTCCCCAAGGTTAATTATGCAGTTCATTGATCGCGTTGAAATTGAAGTTGAAGGCGGAACCGGTGGCGATGGCCTGGTGGCGTTCCGTCGCGAGAAGTATGTCCCGGCTGGAGGACCGGCGGGGGGTGATGGGGGCCATGGGGGGTCGGTGTATTTGTTGGCCACGGATAATCTGCAAACCCTGTTGGATTTCCGCTACGCCCATCGCTTTCGGGCTGAGGATGGTAAACGGGGGGGCAATAATAACTGTACTGGGGCTTCGGGGGGCGATCGCACTCTGGAAGTCCCCTGTGGAACCGTCGCCTATGACCTCGAAACCGGAGAAATTGTCGGCGATTTAGTCGAACCCGGGCAAAAAGTCTGTGTCGCCGAGGGAGGAAAGGGGGGTCACGGAAACCGCCATTATCTCAGCAACCGCAACCGCGCCCCAGAAATCGCCCAGGAAGGCCGGCCGGGGCGCATTCGTCAGTTACGCTTAGAGTTAAAACTGCTGGCGGAAGTGGGAATTATTGGCCTTCCCAACGCCGGGAAATCGACCCTAATTTCAGTTTTGTCAGCGGCCCGTCCCAAAATTGCCGATTATCCCTTCACCACTCTGGTTCCCAATTTGGGGGTTGTCCGCAAACCTACGGGAGATGGAACTGTCTTTGCTGATATTCCCGGTTTAATTGCGGGGGCTCATGAGGGATTAGGCTTAGGTCATGAGTTTTTACGTCATATTGAACGGACGCGGGTATTGTTGCATCTCGTAGATGTGACGGCGGAGAATCCCTTGGAGGATTATCGGGTGATTCGCGAGGAGTTAGTGGCCTATGACCGGGGGTTACCCGAGCGTCCCCAGATTATCGCCTTGAGTAAATTGGATGCGTGCGATCGCACTCCCGAGGAAATCCAGGACCTCAGCCAAGCCTTACAGCCCGATTCGGACTATCCAGTGTTACAGATTTCCGCCGTGGCCCAGCAAGGGTTAGATGAACTCCTGAATGCCGTTTGGGAACTCCTAGACCAACGGGAACCGGAGTTTGTGTAAGTTCAGTGCTAAGTCAAACAGAATTTGAGACATTAATCTTAGATCCTGATACCAATTTTCAAGCATTCGTGCTATCGAAAAACGGTATGACAAATCTTGGGGATAGGTCCTCACCCCCCACCAACCAACTAGGGCTATTCTTATGACCCCTGTCAACTCCTACCAAGTCATAGCCGAGACCCTGGGAGAACGGTACACCTGCTCCCCGGTAAATCGTTTTATACGCATTCGTACCCCTTACCTTTACCCTGATGGGGAAGTCATTGATCTATTTTTAAAGGAACAGAGCCAAGTCTTAACGGATTTAGGTGAAACCTTGCGCTGGCTGGACATGAAAACTCTAAGCCAAAGCCTCTCAAACCAACAAGACTTCTTTTTACAAGATATTCAATTGACCTATGGCATTGAGGTCTATCAAGGAATGCTAATCGTGCGAGTCCAGGAAGATTTAGGAGACGCGGTGAATCGTCTGGTTCAAGCGGCAATCTCTGTTTCTAATTTACGATGTTTAAGTCAAAATTGCCAGTAGGGGTGAAAAATCCCCTCCTGGGAGGGGTAGGGGCGAAAAATTTTTCGCCCCTACAATTGGGTATCAAATTCAACAAATCACACCCGATATCCTGAAGACCCGAGAGAATCCCCCACCTGTTTCCTCTTAACCGAAGAGTCCGACCATAAAGGGACACCCCTACCTTATTTCTGTCCTATCCATCCCTGCTATTGCTATAGAACTGTAGTAAGGGCGAAACATATTTCACCCCCACCCAGGGTAGTCTCCCCATCAATCCCCTCTCGACACCTGCAACTCCCCAGACTCCCGTAACCCCACCCTCAACCGACATCCCCGTAACCCCGACAACTCCCCAAACTCCTCAAACAGCCAGCGATTGAGGGGACGTTCCAACCCAGACTCTAACATCGTCTTCACTCGCCGTCCCCCAAACAACAAATTCTCACCCTGCTGCATTTGTGCCGTGATGACCTGCATCACCGACTCCTCAAACTGCAACTCCAAGCCATACTTCTGCACCGCTGAAGTCCGTAACTGACCTAAAAACTTAGTGCCAATTTGACTCACAAACTGCGGGCGCAACAAATCAAACACCACAATATTGTCCCCAAAACGATTCAACAACTCCGCCCGACCAATCCGGGTCGAAAAATAGCAACGCACCTCCTCCCGGAAATGCTGATTCACCTGTTCATAACTAAACCCTTCCGTTCCCTGTCCTTGAACCTGAGTCATAATCCCAGACCGCAGCAACGCCCCCGTTTGAGCATCCGTTAAATCCGACGCACCAATATTACTGGTAAAAATAATCACCGTCTGATTGAAATACGCCGTCCGTCCTTTCCCATCCGTTAAACGACCATCTTCGAGGATTTGCAGGAACTTATCCAACACCCTAGGATGAGCCTTTTCAATCTCATCAAACAGCAAAATACTATAAGGACGTTCCAAGACCCGATTGGTCAACTGGCCGCCCTCGTCGTAGCCCACAAATCCCGGCGGCGACCCGGCTAACTTTTCCGCCGCGTGTTCCTCCTTATATTCACTCATATCAAACCGAGCAAACGCCTCCTCATCGCCAAAAATGAGGCGACTCAGGGATTTAGCTAACTCCGTTTTGCCCACCCCCGTCGGACCGACAAAGAAAAAGATACCCTTAGGCTTACTATTGCGCCCATTGACCTCATTGAGACTAATCCCCACCTTGGCCGTCGTCAACATATCCGTCACCGCCGTAATGGCCCGAGGTTGACCGATGACCGCCTGGGATAATTCCCGAGTCGCCCCGGCGACCTTCTCCCGGCTGAGTTGTTCAAAAGGTTCCTCTCGCCGTCCAAACTTATAGAAATCTACCAACCGCATCACCTCACCTCGATTCAGAGGCAGATGCTGTTGTACCGACGTCACTCGTAAGGCTTCTAAATCCATCGTCTGAAAACCATCGGTTAACTCAGCAAACTCCTCCGCCACTTGGTCTCGGGGAGAGGGTGCAGTTCCATCGGGGGACTGGGTGGGTCGGTCTTGGCCACCGTAAAAATGGCCGCCGAAGCGTTGGATAAAATACCGTCGTTCAGCTTTGTTGGGGGAGGTGACTTGAACCAAAGACAGATAGGGATTGTGGGTATAGAACCACACCGGAACCCGTTTTAAATCACTGGCGAGAACCACCAGCGTATTGCGATAGCCCTGGAGAGGACCATCGGGTAGGATACAGGCTTCGAGGGTACAGCGTTGCAGCAGAATTAAGGGGTTGCGTTCCTCGGGTCCGTAGTGGTCGGGGTCGGCGGTGAGCATATCGGCTAAATCAACCACCGCCGCCAGGGATTCGTCTGTTTGCCGGACCAAACTACGTAATTGGGCCAACGCTTCTTCTGGGGGGAGGCGTTGCGGTAGGTTGCCCAGTCGTTGTTGTAAGACAGCGCCAGGATTAGCTCGCGCCGGTGCGCCATTGGCTGGGGGAGAGGCCACCGGGGACCCGTGACGGCGTTGAAACTGTTGTTGCCCTAAGTCGCGGAAGCGTTGTTCCTGGTCAGGGTTGGGGAAGCTGAAGCCGTCGATGCTGTCGTAGCGGAGCGTGAGGTCAAAGTCGAGGTCTTGGAAGTAGGCACTGAGGAAGTCATGAATCGGGAGATAGTTCCCCCGCCAAATTAGGGGGTCGTGAATGTTGCCATAGAGGAGAATGTGGCGACGACGTTGGAGTTGCGTCTCGAATTCATGAATCCAACGGGTGGAGATGGGGGGAAT
>SMDP01000409.1 GCA_012911965.1 Geitlerinema sp. P-1104 | reverse complement strand
TTTGAGATTGAACCGGAGACGGAGCGGTTTATTCGTCATGCGATCGCCAGTGGGGTGTATGAGCGATCGCGCTCCCTCAATCCCCGCACTCCAGCGTTACAGGCGCGATTAAAAAGTGAGTTGAAATATCTGTTAGAAGCGTCCTATTGGCCACGCGCCTTGCGGGAGTTAGATCGCTTGGGTGCGTTGCAATGTTTGCATCCTCAGTTACGATTGACGCGGGAACTGTGGCGGCGTTTACAGTTAGCAGATCGGGGGTTACGACGGTTTCAGAAATGGCATCGTCTGAGTCATTGGCGGATGTTGTTGGAGGTGTTATTGTCCCAGGTGGAGATGGGAGATGGGGAGTTTTCGCGAGCGGCGGTGGCCCAACAGTTGCAGTTACCCGAGGAGACGGTGCAACGGTTGGCGACGCTGGGGGAACGGCGGGAACGTTTGCAACGGGAGTTAAAGCTGGCGCAGCGGCCGAGTGAGGTGGTGCAGGTGTTGTCGGGGGAGGAGTTAGCGGGATTGTTGTTGGTGGCCTTGGGGATGGGGCGATCGGTGCGTCGCAAGATTTGGCAGTATCTGACGGAGTGGGCCGAGGTGAAGCCGCTATTAAATGGGGAAGATTTGAAGCAGTTGGGGTATAAGCCGGGACCGCAGTTTAAGGAGATGTTGGCAGATATTCAGGCGGGAACCTTGGATGGGGAGTTTGGCGGTTCTCGGGAGGCGGCGATCGCCTTTGTGCGCGATCGCTATCCCTTGTAGCGACCAACAATCCAACCCACATTTTGCTAAACGACTCGTCTCGATGCTCCTCAAACTGTCTGCCACATAAACAGTCGAATCACCATCTCGGCTTTCTCGGCGCTATTCTCCCCGTGATTCAGAGGCTTTATGGGGGGCAAGTTCTTTCCTTGCAGCAGCTTTCGGCAACGTTTCGGCGAGGGGATTTAATTAGTAACCTTTAAGGCTTCCTAGGCAGAAATAAGGGTTTCAACGGGAATGGTGATATCGGGAAATGCTAGAGGTGAAATCGTCCCATCTTGTAAGATTTGTCTCGATTCATACTCTCGTCCTCTGGGGTTCCGGTGAACGACTAATTCTCGGGTTCGTAGATTCACCAGCCAGTATTCGGGGATGCCGGCTTCAGCATAGATATGATATTTTATTGTGGAATCTTTCTCTAAACTGGTATTGGCATATTCAATGACCCAGAAGATGTTTTCGGGATAGGGATGATGAGAGAGATATTCCCGTCCTAGGGGTTGCACGATCGCCAAATCCGGTTCGGGTTCTGATTGGTTAGGGAGGGTAATGGGTTTGGCGTGGCGTAGGAAAGCGCGATCGCCCAGTAACCGGGTGAGATAGGCCCCCGCTTCTGAACTGAAAAACGCATGAGGTTCGGCTTCTGGGGCCATGGTTACAATGTCTCCCGCGAGTAATTCCACAGGGCGATCATCAAGAATCCCCGTTTTAACAATCTGGTGGTAGTCTTCCACCGTCCACTGAATTTTTGACAGCATAATTGAGACTCCCTGGACTAACCTGATACCTATCGGGGCGTACCCTTGTGATCGCCCTCCGTAGGGGCGCACCCTTGTGGTCGCCCTAGCCTTGTGGTCGCCCTAGCCTTGTGGTCGCTAGCCTTGTGGTCGCCCTAGCCTTGTGGTCGGCCTCGGGAAATCCACCCCCACCAGAGGCGAATCAAGAGTTTCGTTCCTCCCCAGGCTATAATAGCAGTTGCCGAACTCAAGAGAAGGGCGATCGCCAAGGGATGGAGGTGTTCCCCCCGATTTTCGTCCCAGGGCCGAGTCATCGGTTCCTCAAACCCTAACCCCACCGTTGAAGCCACGATCGCCCCCGCACCAATTCCCACCCCAATCGCCTGAATTTGGTCTTGGAGTTTTTGGTTTTGTTCCTGTAAACTGCGATCGCGCTGGGTTTGTTCAATCTCCACAATCCCGCGAATCGAGGCAATGGCTTTATCCGCTAAACTTGACCCCTCGACAAAATAGTTGAGTTCATCATCAATGCGAGATTGAAAATAGGGAGACGTGCGATCGCCAAACTCCCGAAAAAACTCCAAATCCTGCTCCTGAACCTCATGTTCCTGCTCTTGAAGGGTCTGCAAAATCTCCGTCAACGTCACTTGATAATTTTTGCTATTGATGCTAATCGTATTGCGACAATGCTTATAATTTCGCAACAGTCGGGCATACTCTAAATCCAACGCCGCCAACTCCTTTAAGACCATTTTTAGATCTTCTAATTGCGCCTGAGTTAAGGCGAG
>SMDP01000408.1 GCA_012911965.1 Geitlerinema sp. P-1104 | reverse complement strand
AAGGACCTGATTTAATCCAATCCTGGCTGATTCTCAATGCCCGAGGCTTGGATCGACAACGGCTCGATCAGGCAATTAATCATTAATAGCCAAAAAAATACCACATGTTGCAGGGGCGAAACATTTTTCGCCCCCTTTTTTTCTATTGCCTATTGCCTATTGCCTATTGCCTTCTTTCCCCCTATTCCCATACTCCTCAAAATACTCCTTAAACCGTTTCTGGAGTTGTTCCGTCGAGAGTTTTTCTACCCAATATTCCGTAACTGCATGGCCAAAGGCCCAAGCATTGCGTTCTGGGGGTGAGGGATTGTCTAATAAGACCGACCAGAGGGAGATGAGATCGAATTTGCGGATATCGTTATCCTTGGTTAATAGGGAAAACAAATCATAGGCGATCTGAAGTTTCCCGATGACAATGGGCAGTTGCTCAACGGGGATTTGTTCGGCTAGGAGATAGGCTAACGTGGGTTGTCCCGTGGTCAGGGTGGAAACGAATTGTAGGATGGGACTTTTGAGAAAGTTTGTTAGACCCTGATTTGTTGCCATTTGGCGACTGTAGCGTTCAATGATTTGGGCCGCACCGCGAATGCGAGTCTGGCGATCGCGCAAAAATCGGGTCAGTCGCAGTTGCTTGGCCGGATCTAAAGACTCCACTAAACCGTTAGAGAGTTGATGGAGATTCCAACTGTCTCGCCCGGCCCGCTCATCCCGCGTCACCAAGGGGAGAACCGCTCGACAGAGGTGTCCGAGTTCCTCCTGACGGTATTCAGTCGCCTGGCGGATGGATTGTTCTTTGGGGCGATCGCCCCCTTGCCAATCATAGGGAGGACTCCACTCCCGTAGGGGACGTAGGCGATCGACTTGGGTGACAATGGCGATCGCCGGTAAGTCGGTCACCTCTTTCTGTAACTCCCGTAAAAAATCCTCATCCATCTGTAACGCCGGATCGAGGGCTGGGGTCACCAGTAACACCAAATCCGCCTCCCGAGCGCGATCCAACACCAATTCCCGATAATCCTGACGACTGGCCTGTTCATAGCCTGGCGTATCCCACAAGACCAAAGAATCACCGCTGGGAGCCTCCCAGACATAGCGACACAGCTTGTCCGTACTGGGTAACACATCCACCAACGCGCGATCGCTATCGAAGAGGGTATTAATCACACTACTCTTACCCGCCCCAGTGCGCCCCACTAATAATAAATTGACCGGTTTTTTCTCGATGGTTTGGGCAGACTCGGCGCGATCGAGAATCGACCCGAGAGTCTCCGTATCCGTCTGACCAAAGCGTTTTGGACCGGACTCCTCTTCTTCCGTCAGGTTAGGTAACAACTCCTGAGGAAGTTCTCCCGAATAGAGATAAATCGCTTGCTGGGCTAAATTCCGTAACGCCGCTTCCCGTAGCAGTTGTCCCAAATTCCCTAACAGTTCCTGAGTTGCTCGGCTACTGGACTTTTGCGTTACCTGGCGGGCCGCTGCCACCGCTGGATTGAACAGCCATTGGGCCCAACCCCAAACCTGACGCAGTTTACGAGCAGAGGGTTCAATTTTCTGATAGACCTCATAGGCTTGATAAGCTTGACCCACCGTTACTTGTCCCAGAACCGGTGACAGTTTCTCCATCCAGCGATCGAGGTCATCCACAGTTCCGCGAATTAACCCATAGGCCTGGGGAACATAGATACTTAGCAAGGGATATTTGACCTCAGGATTATAGGCCCGGGCCACGGCCACCACCACCGCTTGTCCCCGTTGCCAGAAACAGGTCCAATCCTCCCAGAAGGGGGGATCCTGTTGGGTTTCTTGCAAAATCTCCTTAAGGGCATCTCGCACCGCTTGAGCGGCTTCTGGGTTGTTGCCATGCTGTTCGGCTTGATGACGGCTAGCTTCGAGTTGCTGATTAGCATCGGCGACGGCTGCTTCAAGTTGGGCCAGTTGCGGTTTTGTCCATCGGGCCAACAGCCAACGCCAGCCTAGGAGAACCACCAAGAAAATCGCCCAAATCCAACTCACTCCCCAATGCTGAATTTGCCAACCAGCGGCGACCAGAATAAAGCCAACAATACTGACTAAGGGCAGGGCTAGAACGGCCCATTGCCAGGGTTTGAATCGTACCATCACCGTCTCTCCAAAACGATTGGGTTAGGGGGCCTAGACCAGTTGATAGGGAACGTCCCAGGATTTGGGATGCTGAGGATTTCCTCCCAGAAAGGAGGCGGGCCAGACTTCGCCATCGGGATCGACTTGTAGCCCCTGATAGCCATGATCCCAAAGGTTGATAATCACCAG
>SMDP01000407.1 GCA_012911965.1 Geitlerinema sp. P-1104 | reverse complement strand
CCCAGTTGCCTGTGAAAACAAAAAGGCCCATCACTATTTTCGGCAAACCTTTGAGGAGATTAAACAGCAATTTCGCCAAGAGGGTGCAAGTTTATCGTTAGTCTTGAAGGTTAACCGTAATCTTTTGGATTGGTTTATCAACCACATTCGCAAAATTGATATGCAGCTTAAACCCTATACCAGCCCTCAGATGGGGTCTTCATCCCAGAGTCAGGGCTAATTTTGGGGGAGGACAGTAGCCGAAGCTCCACAAGACGGCCGTGGCCCTAGCAAATTTTGTAGGATTATAGAGGATAACTCAATCTGGATTTTGGCAGATTAGACCTATGATCCGTATTCTGGCGATCGCCCTAACCCTTCCCCTCCACTTGCCACTGGCCCTAACCCTAGCCACAGTACCCAGCCAAGCTGACTGCGGCTGGGTTAACCCCAGCATCGCCCCAACCGCCTCAATTTGGGGACCTTGCCATCGTCAGTTATGGCAGGGACTGGCCGAATCTGCTATCTCGGTGTATCGCCAGGGAACCCTCAGTCAAACCCCTCAAGCCTCTCCCAGTCCAGCTATGGGAACCCTCTCCTTTGACACCCAGGAACGGGGGAATTACGGTGGTTTCAGGGAGTCCTTTGAACGACTGATCACGGAGGAGTCGGAGTGGCAAGGGTTCTGGCAACAACTCCACGGGACGATCTCTCCCTCACCGGATGTCCCGGAGATTGATTTTGAGACTTACAGTATCATTGCCGTGGGATTGGGCGATCGCCCCGACGGGTCTTACGGTGTCCAGGTCGACCGAGTGCGACAACAAGGGGAGGAATTAGTCGTTCACTATCTCGAAACTCGTGGCTGCGGCATGGCCACCATGGCGATTACTCAGCCTTATCACATCATTCGCATTGAACGCACCAGCCGTCCCGTGAGTTTCCAGCATCATCAGGTCCCTCCAGACTGTTAAAAGCAGGCAATAGAAAAGACGTAGGGGCGTACCCTTGTGGTCGCCCAGGGCAAGAGGGTTACTGTTAACTGCTGCGAGAACCTGGAATAATGGGGTTGATGCCAACATCTCGATCCCATTATTCCTATGAGTACCCCAAAAATCATCGTTCTCGACGACGATCCCACCGGTTCCCAGACCGTTCACAGTTGCCTATTGCTGACTCAATGGGATGTCGAGACCTTAAAACTGGGACTCGTGGATGAGGCGCCGATTTTTTTCATCCTCACCAATACTCGCGCCTTAGCCCCCGAAGCGGCCCGTCAGGTGACTTGTGACGTTTGTCAGAATCTCAAGACGGCGATCGCCCAAGTGGGGATTGATGACTTCCTGGTGGTTAGTCGCTCCGACTCCACCCTACGGGGTCATTATCCCATCGAAACCGATGCGATCGCCCAAGAACTCGGCTCCTTTGACGCTCATTTCCTCACCCCCGCCTTCTTTGAGGGAGGACGCATCACCCGCGACAGCATCCATTATCTCCATGTAGACGGACAACCGGTTCCCGTCCATGAAACCGAATTTGCCCGCGACTCCGTCTTTGGCTATCACCACAGCTATCTCCCCGACTATGTCGCCGAGAAAACCCAGGGAACCATTGCCGCTGAGGCCGTGGAACGATTTACCCTAGACGACGTGCGATCGGGCTGTTTCGAGCGGTTAATGGCCTTAGAAAACAACACCTGTGGCGTAGTCGATGCCGAAACCCAAACCGATTTAGACCAATTCGCCGCCGACATCCTCAAAGCCGCCAGTCAAGGAAAACGCTTTCTCTTCCGCAGTGCGGCTAGCCTCCTCACCTCCCTAGCCAATCTCGGCCCCCAACCCATCGCCGCCGAAGACATGGCCCAATACGTGCGCGGTGGCAAACCGGGGGCTGTGTTAGTCGGGTCCCATGTCAAGAAAACCACCCAACAACTCCAGCATCTGTTGCAAGAAACAGGAGTGACGGGGGTGGAAGTGGATGTTAGCCACCTGGTTGACGAGTCTCCCCAACAGCGAGAGGCGTTGTTAACGGGAGTCTTAGAGAAGGTACGGGAGAGTTGGACCAGCGGCAAAACTCCGGTTATCTATACCAGTCGTGAAGAATTGCAATTTCCCGACCGCGATACCCGTCTCAAGTTCGGCGTTGCGGTGTCTCAATTACTCATGGATGTGGTGCGAGGGTTACCGCCGGAATTGGGCTTCCTGATTAGTAAAGGGGGCATTACGTCCAACGATGTCTTAAGTCAGGGGTTGGCCCTGCGCACAGCTAAACTCTTGGGACAAATTCTGGCTGGCTGTTCCGTTGTGCGGACTCC
>SMDP01000406.1 GCA_012911965.1 Geitlerinema sp. P-1104 | reverse complement strand
TGTGATGGCTGGGATGAGATTCTGCGTTGGCAGTTGGATAGTCGCTATCGTCCTTGTAATTTAGTCTCGTTGATGCCACGTTTGTTGGAGGAGTGAGGGGGATTTGTATTACTTCACAAGCCTGTCTAGCGGCTTGTGATAGCTTTTCTGGGTCTAAACTCCACCAAATCAAGGCACAAGTATCTAGGACGATGCTTAACTGTCTTGCCATTCTTCTAACATAGGTTGAGTCAAATCTTCAAAATATTGAACTTTTCCTCTCAATTTCCGCAAAAAGTTTTGCTGTTGTCGAAGCTTTCTGATACGGAGAAATTTTAAGAATTGGCTTGTTATCCTCAGTTACCACAATCGCTTCTCCTTCTAATTTGATTTGCTCTAGAACTTCTAGGAAGTTATTTGAGATTTGGCTCTTGTCAATGGTTTTCATGGTTGAATGCTTGTATTTTTCTAGGAAACGCTTGTCGCTTAGTATCTTATCTCTTCTTTTCCTTCTAAAGCGCATGTAGTTAAAACTCGAATTCAGAACGCTTGTGTCTCCTTGAGACTAAACAGTCTGTACCTCACCCAGTATGGAATTGCTATAAAAGGATGCTCCTACTTTACAAATCTGATACCCACAATACGTTTGCTTCCTTCCGGCTGTCTTTTGTAAAGTTTTGCCCGCTTCAATGCTATGTAGGTTTCCTGTAAACTTTTTCCGTAACCAATAGAACAGGTCAGACCTGTTTTATCCTCATATATCGTCTGCATTTGATTTAAATCACTTCGAGAAAACTGTCCCTTAAAAAGCAGATCATCTCCAGCATTAAATACAATCTGACTATTGTCACGTTTCTTAATCAAATCGCTAATCTCATCGATTGCATTAGTAATATTCTGGCTCAAATTTTTGATTTGACTTTCGTCTAACGCTTTAGAAAAAAGATTCTCTAGGGTAGATCCGGTATCGTCACCGTCTAAACCGTAGTAGTAGTTTTCTGTAGGATTATTCAAATAAAGTTCTTCAACTTTGGGAGGGAAATTACCCCTATCTAAGTCAGATAGCAGAGGATGAACAATGTCTGTGTATAACTCAATAAATGAAAAAGCAAGCTTAATAGATAGATCTGCCTTAAATTTCTCCAGTTTGCTTAGCCGGTGCTTTTTGTGTATATTTTGATTTCTCAAATATTTGATAAAATCATTAAATTTACAGAAAAAATTGTAGTCGAATTCCTGCTTAAGTTCTTCACTTGTTTCTTCCTCTAAACGGTCTCTCACCTTTTTCTGAATTGTGTCTAGTTTGTTTCCCAAGGTTCGGTTATCTTTATTTTTTTCGGGTAAATCATACTTGTTGACCATTAATTCCATAAGTTCTTCTATATTGGCAGATAGTGCTGCTACTGAAATTTTGTAAAGAGCCTGATCTCCGTTTTGATCTCCGAGAAGTTTTAGGTTGACAGAATGTTTTAAATTTTCTCTAAAGAAATTGTAATCTGCAGCATCAGAGTCAATGTTTCTAAATCCATCAGCCCGCATTTCAATAATATTCTTATATCTCGCAATTTCCATTAACCCAAGATAAGACATATTATCTAATTCTGTGATATTTGGCACACGAACATAGCTATCCAGTAAGATTGAGGGATCAACCATTTCAAAATTTTCAGTTTTAGATCTGAGTCTCTGAAAATCTATCATATACTGATCCTGAATTCCCAGTATATAAGAAACAATAGATAGAATATTCCTTTGGAAAGTTGTTCCATTACTTACATCAATAATCAGATCTATTTCTTTCTCTAAAAGTGTTGGTATGATACCACCAACATAGTCAATAAATTTCGAGAGAGAACCATCTTCTTGGTCTAGGTTAATTATCTTGTGGGTAAATAAATCACTGGTAATACTATTGGAAGTTAGGTAATCTTTCCATTTTTTGTTCTCAAGTTCTTTGCTCAGCGTATCTTGAGATTGTGAGGAGTGAATTACGTAAATACTATCAATGTAATCACCAAACATCTCAAAAGACTTGCCTTGCGCGGCTACGAGGGAATTACAAAAAGTCCCCACGTTAATGTTGCCATAAACAATTAGTTTAGTCATCTAATTTAAGTAATTTCAAAAATGAATTTCAAGCCAATTTGTGATTTAGTGCTAAATCAAATCACCTTAAAGACAACTAAACCGACGTCGGTGTATTACTCGCTTCAGCCAACCGTTCCAAACTCTCCTGCTGATCTTGAGTAATACAAGCCTGCACCACCGGCTCAATATCTCCCTCCAACACCGAATCGAGATTGAAGTTTTGACCCAAACG
>SMDP01000405.1 GCA_012911965.1 Geitlerinema sp. P-1104 | reverse complement strand
ATGGGGTTCACCACTTCGAGGGGGCGTTTTTCCCCACCAGTCAGGGGGAGTATGCCTATACCTATCGCATCGGCGATCGCCAACAACCGGGCCTCTGGCAATGGCTGGGATATCCCCACAATGACGGCTTTCTCAGCGTTCAGGAACCCTCGGATTTAATGCCTTGGGCGCAGGGTCCGAGTTGTATTCGTATTATTAGTAATCTCTATATTGGCAACTATATTGCTGCCTCTCAAGCGGACAAATTGGGGGTAGATGCGGTCTTAAATATGGCGGAGGAATTAGCTTTATCCTATCCGCCCCAAGCCAAGATAACCTATCAGAAACTTGGCACACCGGATGGCGCAGAAAACACTATTTCGGATGACATTTTAGTCAAATCTGTCAATTGGCTCGATGAGCAACGAGCGGCAGGGAGACATAAGATCATGGTCAACTGTCGCGCCGGGATTGGGCGTAGTGGGTCGGTGATGGTGGCGTATTGTTTTGCGAAACATCCCACTTGGACCTATGTGGAAACGGTCGAATATGTTTGGAGTCGCAAGCCCAACATTTATCCCCATCGCCACTTGCAACAGAGTTTAGAACGGTTATTTCCGCGCCAATAAGGGCTTCATGAATGGCGTAATTAACGATGATAAACGAGTGGATTTTGACCTATCGCGGCGAAGTGGCGGCGTTGATGTCGGCGCTTTTGTGGGCGATCGCAGCGGTTCTCTATCAACAGGTGGGCGATCGCATCCCACCGTTACAACTCACCTTACTCAAAGGGGTGATCGCCATTGCCCTGATTCTGTTCACTCTGCTGCTGCGAGGAACAGGCTGGCCTGAGATTCCGGGGCGATCGCTGCTGCTGTTAGCCGCCAGTGGTGGGGTCGGGATTAGTTTAGGCGATACCGCCTTCTTCTACGCCCTCAACCACCTGGGTTCCCGGCGTACCCTCTTATTACAAACCCTCTCCCCGGCCATGACAGCCCTAATTGCGGCGCTGGTTCTCGGGGAACTCCTGGCCCCCCGTTCCGGGATTGGCATGATGCTAATTCTCTTGGGGGTCGCCTCCGTGATTCAGGAGCGCGTTAGCCCCAGCGCCGCCACTCCCCAGGCTGAATTTCCCTGGCAAGGCTTAGCCTGGGCGTTGCTGGCGGCGGCGGCCCAAGCGGGAGGGGCGGTTCTCTCCCGGGCCGCGTTAGCTGAAACCGATGTCAGCCCCCTATTGGCGGCCTTAATTCGTCTAGTGGCGGGACTCGTCTTTTTGCCCCTTTGGATGGCGGCCAGGCCCCGTTCAATCAAGGTCACTTGGACACCAATTGCTTCGGGGCGCACCTGGGCCATGATTGGAGTAGCGGCGTTTCTGGGAACCTATTTAGCCATTTGGCTGCAACAAACCTCCCTCAAGTTTGCCTTGGCGGGGGTTTCACAAACCCTCAGTGCGATGAGTCCAATTTTTGTGCTACCGTTGGCGGCCTGGACGGGCGATCGGCTTACCCTGAGAGCTATTCTGGGGGCGGTGATTGCTGTGTCAGGGGTGGCGTTGTTGTTTTCGTGATTACTGAACCACAATCTGCTTTGACTACTCTCCGCGAATCACGCGACGGAGATTCCCCGGAGGGATTTTAGAACTTCCGACAAGTCGGACTCATGGGCGAAGTCAAATACGCCTCTATGGGTTGCCGAAGCTTCCCTTTACGTTTGATTGCACCGTTCTCCGCTTCCATCACAAGGCCAGTTAGGTACGCTCATCATCCTGCCATTACTGCAACTCGGAGCCGCAATGCGATATCGCGCTTTCGGTTGCTGGGGTTTCTCCGTACTAGGAGTGAATCGTCACGTAGATGGTTGGCGCTACTAAGTTGCAAGACAATTCTACTACACGGCGGCTAAAGCCGCACGAGTCGCTTTTCCGCCCCGTCTCTTTAGAGCGGGGCGGAAAGGCTCCCGATCCCCTCGGTGTCCCGATAAACTCCGTCTCAAACAAGACCTCCTCATCTTCTAAAAGCATCTCAAGGACTTCACGAAGATTGTCCTGCAACTCGTCCAAGGTTTCGCCCTGGGAATGCGCTCCCGGAAATCCGGGAACATAACCCACATAGAGGTGAGTTTCAGAATCTCGCTCAACAATGGCCGTAAAGGTTTGCATAAGTTGATGGCACAAATAGACTCATCACCATATTAGCTCGGATGCACGATCGCCCTCCCCCAACCGACTCACCCGAGACGTCGGCTGGGCCAACAAAGATGACCCGCAAAAGATTACAATACATTAAGGAAACTTAAACAGATGTAGGACAACGCAATATGCGAGTTGCGATCGCCGGT
>SMDP01000404.1 GCA_012911965.1 Geitlerinema sp. P-1104 | reverse complement strand
GTGGCTTGAACCCGTTTCTGATGAATGCCCGTCCCAAAGCGGATCATAGCCCGCGCACTCAACTGAGTCCAGGGAATGTAGCGGCGATCAGCTTCCTTAATCAGGGCCTCGGTACTCGGGCCTAAGGCCGCTTCATCCCGTAAATCCTGTAAATCCGTTAGATCCTGTTCCAACTCAGCCACGGGATAACGGCCCGTTTCCACAATACTGGTACACATCCGCACTGCTGCCCGCGCCGCATAACGGCCTGCCCGCTCATCCTTATACTCAAAAACAACATTATAAATTCCCGGAGTTGCCGTCGAGCGAGCGCGGCCAAAGCCCACCTCCATCCCCGCGAGGGTTTGCATTTCCAAGGCCACATGCTCAATCACATGACCCAGTAGCGTTCCCTCCTTAACTCGTTTGAGGAAACCACCGCGATGGCCTGGGGAACAGAAATGATCTTCAATACTCGGCAACAGCTCGCTGAGGGTTTCGTAGAAGCCGGAGATAGTATCCGTAGTCCGCTCGGCCAGATCCTCGAGATCGAGGCGCATGACAATCAACTTTTGGCGGCGAATACTCCAGTAGTTGGGTCCGCGTAAGGTGAGGATCTTGAGAATTTTCATAGAAGCTAAGTACCAGAGAGTCTAGCCGGAGCAGATGGAGCAGTACGTGAACACTATAGTTTAGTTTCGATCTGCCGATCGCCTGAAAACTGTTCGCAGTGAACAGAATCCTGGGATTGTTGGTCAAACTTGTCTTAAGGTAGAGGCCAGAATGACAGGGACTAATCCCGAGCTAACTGAGGTTGACGACCCAGTAAGCCAGTCATTAATCTTAGCGCCGTTGTCTTAACTGGGGGCAAATGGCGTAACCCCCACAATCCCAATTGACGCAGCAGCACTAGGGGCCACCAGTTGTTGGAAAAGAGGCGATCAAGGACATCGGTAAAGCCGAGGATGGTTAGGTTTTCCAGTTTACGCCAGCGTTCATATCGCTTCAAGACCGTTAAGGTCCCGATATCTTGCCCTCGCTCCTGGGCCGACTGAAGCACCTCCGCCAAGGCCGCCACATCGCGAATCCCCAGGTTCATCCCCTGGCCCCCCACCGGATGACAACGATGGGCCGCATCGCCAACTAGAGCCAATCGCGGTTTCACATAGCGATCGCTCTGCATCAGTTGCACCGGAAACAGATAACGGGAACTGGCCAACTCAACCCGTCCCATCTCCTGGCCAAACCGCTGTTGCAACCGCTCCCGAAACTCCGCCTCATCCAACTCCATCAGAGCCTGAGCCTCGTCATGGGGAGCTGTCCAGACCACGTTACAGCGGTTCCCCGGTAGGGGCAAAATGGCAAAAGGACCGCTGGCCTGGAATTTCTCGTAGGCGATATTCTCGTGGGATTTTTCCGGTTTCACCTTGAAGGTGACACAGGATTGCCAGTATTTCCAGCCTCGGGTCGAAATCCCCGCCGCTTCTCGCAGCGGCGATCGCCCCCCATCGGCGGCCACCACTAAATTAGCCGTTACTTGTTGCTCTTGGTCTTGATGCTGATAGGTAACCGTGGCCACCTTGGCCCCATAGTCAATCTGCTGAACCTGAGCTGACTCAAGACAGCATACATTGTTAGATTTGTCAAGATATTCCCGCAAAGTTTTAAGAAGTGGCGTATGTTCCGCCACATAGCCCAACCGCTCTAGGGCTAAATCCTGGGGGACAAAGCGCACATCACCGGGGCGATCGCCATCAGAAAGACGAATTTGACGAAAAGTATTGATTTGCGGCAAAATCGCCTCCCAAACACCAATTCCCTGCAAAATCTGCCCCGTCAGCAACGTTACCGCATAGACCTGTTGCCGAGACACAGCCGCCTCTCGGGACTGAGCATCAAGGAGAATCACCTGCAAACCCGAATTCCGCAGGGCGCAGGCCAGGGCGCTTCCCACCACACCACCACCGACAATGGCAACGTCATAGTGGGAGCGGGTCACAGGAGTATCAGTAGAGACAGACTGGGGCAATGAGGACATGAATCAATGACCAATGTAACCGTATGTTAAGCGTCGTTGTTCACATTATAGACCCGACCTCGCCACTGAGTGGGGCGACGCGCTGCTGAAAGGGAAATCCGTAGGGCCGCCAGAGGATCTGCCAGGGGAGAGAGCCAAAATAGCCAAGCCCCCTGAGCCTGACTGCGATCATAGGAGGAGGCGATCGCCCAACCCAACGCCACACGAATCAGCAGCAGCAGCGCATTCAGCCCCACAAAAACGCTCCCCAGAAGCGTTCCCAGTCCCGAAACCAGGAGGGACCCCAACAGCACCGGCAA
>SMDP01000403.1 GCA_012911965.1 Geitlerinema sp. P-1104 | reverse complement strand
GTGGCTTGAACCCGTTTCTGATGAATGCCCGTCCCAAAGCGGATCATAGCCCGCGCACTCAACTGAGTCCAGGGAATATAGCGGCGATCGGCTTCCTTAATCAGGGCCTCGGTACTCGGGCCTAAGGCCGCTTCATCCCGTAAATCCCGTAAATCCGTTAGATCCTGTTCCAACTCAGCCACGGGATAACGGCCCGTTTCCACAATACTGGTACACATCCGCACCGCTGCCCGCGCGGCATAGCGGCCTGCCCGCTCATCCTTATACTCAAAAACGACGTTATAAATTCCTGGAGTCGCCGTCGAGCGAGCGCGGCCAAAGCCCACCTCCATCCCCGCCAGGGTTTGCATTTCCAAGGCCACATGTTCAATTACATGGCCCAGTAGTGTTCCCTCCTTAACTCGTTTGAGGAAACCACCGCGATGGCCTGGGGAACAGAAATGATCTTCAATACTCGGCAGCAGTTCACTGAGGGTTTCGTAGAAGCCGGAGATCGTATCCGTAGTCCGCTCGGCCAGATCCTCGAGGTCGAGGCGCATGACAATTAACTTTTGGCGGCGAATACTCCAGTAGTTGGGTCCGCGTAAGGTGAGGATCTTGAGAATTTTCATAGAAACTTAAGTACCAGAGAATCTAGCCGGAGCAGATGGAGCAGTACGTGAACACTATAGTTTAGTTTCGATCTGCCGATCGCCTGAAAACTGTTCGCAGTGAACAGAATCCTGGGATTGTTGGTCAAACTTGTCTTAACTTAAAGACCCAGGTGACCTCCATTAATCCCGAGCCAACTGAGGTTGACGACCCAGTAAGCCAGTCATTAATCGTAGCGCCGTTGTCTTAACGGGGGGCAGATGGCGCAACCCCCACAATCCTAGTTGACGCAGCAGCACTAAGGGCCACCAATCATTAGAAAAGAGGCGATCGAGGACATCGGTAAAGCCGAGGATGGTTAGGTTTTCCAGTTTACGCCACCGTTCATATCGCTTCAAGACCGTTAAGGCCCCGATATCTTGCCCTCGCTCCTGGGCCGACTGAAGCACCTCCGCTAAGGCCGCTACATCGCGAATCCCCAGGTTCATCCCTTGACCCCCCACGGGATGACAGCGATGGGCCGCATCGCCAATGAGGGCTAAACGAGGCTTAACATAGCGATCGCTCTGCATCAGTTGCACCGGAAACAGATAACGAGAACTGGCCAACTCAACCCGTCCCATCTCCTGGCCAAACCGTCGTTGCAGTCGCTCCCGAAACGCCGCCTCATCCAACTCCATCAGAGCCTGAGCCTCATCATGGGGAGCCGTCCAGACCACATTACAGCGGTTCCCCGGTAGGGGCAGAATAGCAAACGGTCCACTGGCCTGAAACTTCTCATAGGCGATATCCTCGTGGGATTTTTCCGGTTTTACCTTGAAGGTGACACAGGATTGCCAGTATTTCCAGCCTCGGGTCGAAATCCCCGCCGCCTCCCGCACCGGCGATCGCCCCCCATCGGCGGCCACCACCAGCCGGGCCTGAAGCTGCTGGGTCTTACCTTCATGACCATAGGTCACGATCGCCTCGTCGGTCCCATAGTTAATCTCCTCGACCTGCGCTGATTCGACGCAGCATACATTATCGGATTTGTCAATAAAATCCCGCAAACCTTGCAGCAAGGGAGTATGTTCCGCCACATAGCCCAATCGGTCTAGGGCTAAATCCTGAGGCAGAAAGCGCACATCAGCAGGGCGATCGCCATCAGAAAGACGAATTTGACGAAAAGTATTGATTTGCGGCAAAATCGCCTCCCAAACACCAATTCCCTGCAAAATCTGCCCCGTCAGCAACGTTACCGCATAGACCTGTTGCCGAGACACAGCCGCCTCTCGGGACTGGGCATCAAGGAGAATCACCTGCAACCCCGAATTCCGGAGGGCGCAGGCCAGGGCGCTTCCTACCACACCCCCACCGACAATGGCAACGTCGTAGTGGCAGCGGGTCATAGGTGTAGGGGCGAACCCTTGTGGTCGCCCAGAGACAGACAGGGGCAATGAGGACATGAATCGATGACAAATGTAACCAGATGTTAAGCGTTGTTGTTGATATTATAAACACGACCTCGCCACTGAGTGGGGCGATGCAGCGCCGAGAGGGAAATCCGCAGGGCCGCCAAAGGGTCTGCCAGGGGAGAGAGCCAAAATAGCCAAGCCCCCTGAGCCTGACTGCGATCATAGGAAGGGGCGATCGCCCAACCCAACGCCACACGAATCAGCAGCAGCAGAGCATTCAGCCCCACAAAAACGCCCCCCAGAGGCGTTCCTAGACCCGAAACCAGGAGGGACCCCAACAGCACCGGCAA
>SMDP01000402.1 GCA_012911965.1 Geitlerinema sp. P-1104 | reverse complement strand
TGACCCAACATCACCCATCCAGCCATCTCCTTGTCCTTGATCCGGCGATTCAAGCCCCAGAGCAGTTAATCCAGGGTGCCGTCGGAGAAACCCAAGTTTTGAGATTGACAGGGGAGGGGCATCCCCTCGAACAAATTTCCCAGTTCCTACAAGGACAACGGCAGATTAAGAGCATCCACCTCATTGCTCATGGAGAACCGGGACGGCTACAACTGGCGGGGGTCTGGTTGGATCATCAACAGCTTCAACAGTGGGGCGATCGCCTGCAACAGTGGTCTGTCTCCCTAACGGCTCAGGCCTCCCTGTTCATCTACGGCTGTCGGAGTGCAGCGGGGGAGTTGGGGTCAGCCTTTCTCAGGACTTGGCATGAGCTGTTGGGAGTTCCGATTATCGGGGCTACTCAGGTGCTAGGTCAGGGCAACTGGACGTTTGATCGCCTCATGAGCGTCGGACTAGAGACATTACAGACAGTCTCGTTTTCAGACTCCTTCCCCTTTGCTCCAGGTACCCTGGCGACTTACTCCGGAACTTTTGAAATCCCCAACTTCCTCTACGCCACCGATAACTCAAACCCCGCTGAGCTATTTATTCTCAATCCGGATACGGGTCGCTTTGAAGAGTTTGATGATGGTAGTGACCGGGTTCCCCTCGCGGCCGAGACCTTTGCACTTTCGCGGGGAACTGACGGAAAACTCTTTTACACCGGAACCGAAGTTTTGCCAGCGGACCAGAGGCCCGGTGACATCGATGTTTCTGTTTATCAATATGACCCAGATAACCCCAACTCTCCCGATAATGGTTTAGTCGGTACATTTGTCAGCCGGGGTCGTCCCATTGTCATGTTGGGTCAAGCTCGGGATAACCGTCTTTACGCCTTGGATCCGGCCAGTCAGGAACTCTTTGTGCTAGATGTCACCGATGTTGATACTGACGACAGAATTGCCCAGGAGATCATTGATTTCGGTGAAAATTTTCCAGGTGGAGGGGACCTGGCCTTTGATCCCGAGGATGAGAGTGGCAATATCCTATTTTTTACCTCCCGGCAGGGGAGTGCTGACTATCGGCTCTATCGGGCTGATATTAGCAATCCTAATAATCCAACGGTGACCAAAGTTGGGAATCTCGTTAATGCGGATGGAGGTGGACCTCAAGATGCTGCTAGCAATTCCGCAGCCGGTTCCTTAGCATTCGCAGCCAACGGCGATTTATTCTTCAATGCCGGTGCAGCGGTCTTTAGTTTGAGCCGAGAAGATTTAGCCGACGCCATTGGGGGCAATCCCAACCAAAATTTGAGATCCAGATTTGTTCGAGATTTTGGAGCCCAGGTCGGTGGCAGTAACCTCTCGGATTTTGGCAGTTTACCGCTACTCTCAGCCGCTCTAACGGTTGAAGTCGACAAAGTGTCAGAAGGAGACCAAGTCAACCCCGGCGATGAAATTACCTACCGGATTACGGTGACGAATGAAGGTGAGCGTGAGATTCCCAATGTTGTCGTCTCTGACCCTCTTCCCGAGGGAGTCTCTGACTTCCGCTGGACTCGGGATATCGATGGGGACACCGAGAGTGGAACCGGTGCCATTGATGATGATCGCTTTGCCCTAGCACCGGGTCAAGAAGCCGTTTACGAAGTCGTTGCGACGGTTCAAAGTGTTAGTAACCTCAACTTAGATGAGGATGCCATTGTTAACGAGGTGACCGTTCGGGTTCCCGGATTTGCCATTGTTGACCCCGACAACCCTGATCGCCTTCTCAACAGCCTCACCACCTCAGATTCTATCCAAGTAGGCAACCAGCCCCCGGAAGTAATTGATAGCCTCGTCACCACACCTCCTGGGGAACAGACCCCTGTCACCGGATTGTTTGGGACTGACGATGGTGAAATTGACCGATTCGTGATCCGCACCATTCCCACAGGTGGGACGTTACGACTCGGCGATCGCACCATTCGCGCGGGGGATGAAATTGACCCAGCGGATATTGGCAATCTCGTCTTCGATGCCGGGAACAACTTTAACGGCTCTAGCTTCACCTACACCGCCATTGACAACCTTGGGGCGGAATCAGAACCGGGAACCATCACCCTCAATAGTCCGCCCACAGCAACCGGAGGTAGCGAAACCGTCCCCCCCGGCAGTGCTACCAACCTTTCTGACTCTCTCCTAAGTGCCAATGACCCCGATGGAAATGTAGACTTCTTTAAAATCACCGAGTTACCCCCAACGAGCCAAGGACGGCTGTTTATCGGAGACCCAGAACGAGGAGGACGGGAAGTCCGGGAGAACGATCGCCTCACCCCAGGACAACTCGATCAACTCTTCTTTAAGGCAGAACCGGGCTTTACAGGAACTAGCTTTGAAT
>SMDP01000401.1 GCA_012911965.1 Geitlerinema sp. P-1104 | reverse complement strand
TGACCCAACATCACCCATCCAGCCATCTCCTTGTCCTTGATCCGGCGATTCAAGCCCCAGAGCAGTTAATCCAGGGTACCGTCGGAGAAACCCAAGTTTTGAGATTGACAGGCGATCGCCATGCGATCGAGCAGATCTCGGACTATCTTGAGCAGCATCAGATCAACACAGTCCACTTGCTGGCTCACGGACAGCCGGGGGGGGTGCAGTTAGGTCAGACCTGGTTAACGGGGCAGAATTTGGACAGGTGGGGCCATCAGCTACGTCAATGGTCTCAATTCCTAAGACCCCAAGCCTCGGTCATTCTCTACGGCTGTCGCACCGCCGCTGGAACTCTGGGACAGGAGTTTCTCAGCAATCTACATCGGCTATTGGGGCTAACGGTTGCGGCGTCGACGCAAGTTATGGGTAAAGGGAATTGGCATTTTGATCGGATTCTTAGGCCCAAATCCAACCAGGAGTCTGCTAAAGATGCGACGACGATTCCCTATCAGATCACTCTTCCCTTTCATCGGAATACTCTTGCCAGTTATCCCGGTACGTTTAACATTCCTAACTTCCTCTATGCAACAGATGACCCAGGAGGGACTACCCCTTCAAGGTTATATATTATCAATCCCGATACTGGAGACTTAGAAAGGTTTAACGGGGGAACATTCCGTCAGCTTTCAGCACGCACATTTGCTCTATCCCGAGATGCTGACGGCAAGTTATTTTATACCGGTCCAGAACGCATAGGAACCGATGATCGAGTGTCTGTTTACCGCTTTGATCCAGACACAGGAGAAGATAGGAAGATTGGCTTTTTTAAGCCAACTACAATTGAAGATGCGACTGGACGTCCGATTTTAAGGCTGGGCCAAGATCGGGATGGTCGTATCTATGCAATGACGAATCAGAACCAAGTCATTTATCGGCTTGATGTATCAGCGACAGGTAAATTTGCTGAGAATTACGAGATTCCATTAACCGAAATCACCATTCCTAACCAGGCGGATATCCGGGGTCAGGGTGGAGGAGATTTAGCCTTTGATCCTCAAAACCCCAACGTGTTATTTATGTCCTCACGGGGACCCGGTACTGACGATGAGTATCGTATCTATCGACTCACGTTGGCTAATGATGCAGTCACGCATGTCCAACTTGCAGGAATTGCTGTAGATGGCAACGGGAATGATCTTGGGGGAGGCGGATCATTAGCATTTGGAGCTGATCAAAATATCTACTTCAATGCCGGTACGGTTATGTACCGCTTGACTCGTCAACAGTTGAATACCGGAGAAACATTAACTGCCGAGAAAATTGACGACTTCACCACTCGTGTGCGAGGAGGCAATCTATCTGATTTTGCGAGCTTACCTCAAGAAGTTGCCGCGTTGATTGTATCTGTTGAGAAAGACTCAGATGGTGAAGATCTTGTTCCTGGTGACGAAATTGTCTACACGATTACTATTGAGAATAAGGGGTCTAACCGTATCCCCAATGTCATTGTTTCTGATCCCATTCCTGATGGAATTGCTTCGTTTAGTTGGCTCAGAACAATTGGCAGGTCAACCTCTACTGGAACCGGTGCTATTGCAGATGACAACTTTCCGCTAGATGGTGGACAAACGGCTGTTTATCGTGTCACAGCCACGATTCAAAGTAGTAGTAATCTGAACAGTGAAACAATTGTTAACGAAGCAAGTGTCCGAGCGCCCGGTTTTGCTTTTTTGGAAAATCCCAATGATTCCCAGTCTCGTCGTGTCAATACCCTATTTGGTTCAGACCGTATCACCTTAGCCAACACCCCTCCGGAAGTTCAAGATGATTTAGTAACTACTCGACCCGGAGAAACGACATTCATTACAGGGATTTTGGGGACAGATCCCAACGGGATTCGTGAGTATGTTATTGAGAGTCTTCCGAGTGGTGGCACGTTACGCTTGAACGGTCAGGAGGTGACCCAAGGTCAGGTAATTCCTGCCAACCAAATCCAGAATCTTTCCTTTGCTGCTAATAACAATTTCAATGGATCGAGTTTTACCTACACCGCCGTTGATAATCTTGGTCTACCCTCAGAGGATACGGGAACCATCACCCTCAATAGTCCCCCCACAGCAACAGGAGGTAGCGAAACCATCCCCCCAGGGAGTGCCACTAACCTCTCGGACTCTCTGCTGAGCGCCAATGACCCCGATGGCAATGTCGACTTTTTCAAAATCACGGAGTTACCCCCAACGAATCAGGGAAAACTCTTTATCGGAGATCCAGCACGGGGAGGACGAGAAGTCCAAGAGGGCGATCGCCTCACCCCAGGACAACTCGATCAACTCTTCTTTAAGGCAGAACCGGGCTTTACAGGAACTAGCTTTGAAT
>SMDP01000400.1 GCA_012911965.1 Geitlerinema sp. P-1104 | reverse complement strand
ATCAATCAGACGTTCTCGGCTGAGAAGTTTCTCCCGTTTTATCGTCAGTTTCGGGGATTTCAGCTTTAATGCTGGGACAAATCCCACAATCGTTCCCCAAGTCTGTTCAGGATTCACCTCCACCGCAATATAAGCCAGGCGATCGCCCACCACGGCTTCGGGAATCTGTAACTCCTCCGCCTCAGGGGGGAGGATGAGACATTCAACCGTTCCCAACTCATCCCCCTCTATCGAGTAAATCTCTAACTCCGCAAACTCCGTCAAGAGAGATAAGGTTGGATTCCAGGCGCTACTCTCTTCAATCTCACAGACAAAGCCAAAGCGACGCAGATATCGTCCCACCACCCAGGCGGCGATCGCCCGTTGATGACTCGTCTCTATCGTCTCCTCGGGGAATGATTGAGTCAACGCTCTTAAAAGCTGTTTCACACTCTGAGGAATGGCGACCAATTGTCCGAATTGTTGTGTATTCATGGTGTGTTTTGTCCTAATAAACTGAGCAAAAACTGTCAAGCTTGTGTTGACCTTAATTGATTAACGGTGAATCATTAAAATTATATGCAAACGACCGCAAAAATCTTGATGATTCAAGTTAAACACTAATCCAGGAAATCCTGCATTTTTGACAAGAGAGATTTAAGTTTATTTTCAAAAGCTCCACGCATAGTTCCTTTTGGTGTATTGAACTCCATTGCCAAAGAGTCAAGCGTCCATTTCTCTCCATTGATTGCATGGTTGACAATCGCCAACAATACCGCTTGACAGGTGATTGGCGGCGGTGGATTCTTTCGGACATAAGTTTTCTGGTAAACTCCCTCAGAATCATCTTCAATGATGGTTTGGATTTTTACCAGCAACTCATCAATCGACTGTCGCTTAGAGGGTGCTGCAAAATCATCCATATCCTTGGGTTTACCTGTTTTATAATCAATGGGAGTGACATGGCGTTGCGGCTGGATTTTCAACAACCCCTTATACTTCTTTTCGCAAGTCTTATTCCAGAGCGTAATGGGACTGCCATCGCCTTTGTCGGGGTCATAGGCTTTTTCTTCCGCCCGTTTCTTGCCGCGAATTTCACCGTGAACCTTGCGTTCCAAATAATCCCAAGCTTGGAAACACGCCTCCTCATAAAGAAGCTGATTCATCTCTGACTCCGGCTTAGGTTTCCAGAATAACTCTGACGGGGCGGCTAACGTCCGTCGGATGCCCTCTAGTCGTAGCTGTCGGCGTTTTTTGGGGTTGGGTTCCCGCAACGCTTGGCGAAAAATCTCTTTCAATTCTTCATGGATGGGATGTTTCTCACACATTGGAACCTTCCACAACTGCTGATGTTTCTGATACTCCATGATAATCACCTCGACGTTACAAATGGGTCAAATTCAAGTCAATCAAATGAGGATATCGCCCTGTGCCGGGAGAGGGAACCCACAAGAGGATGCCCCAACATGAGTTTCTTTAGCCCAAGCCATAACAGCCCAACCCCGCCCAATGCACAGGATGTTCAAAGGGATACTCCTTCTTCACCAACTCATCAATCCAGGACATCGCATCCCCCGCCCGCATCGTCAATTTCTGGATGAATTTGGGGTCACAATCCGGCAAATCCTCCAAACGGTCTAATTCCGCCTCCAACAGCTCCCGTAACTCCTCCGCATAGCGTTCCTCAAACTCCTCCCCCGTCATCTCCCGCATCAATCGCTGCGCCCGCTGCAACGCCACCACCCGAGACAAGCCCCCATGACGTTGCTGGTGATACAACCCCGACAACAACGCCGCCGACAAATCATAAATCGACCATTGACTGGCAATCACCCCCCGCGCCCCCGCACAGAGAAAGCCCGTACTCACCGCCACCGGCTCATCCAAGGCACTATCGGGCAGAAATAACCCCGTCTCACAACAGGAGAGATAGACCTCCTCCAACTCGGGAAAACGCCAAGCCGGAGAAAACAGTTGACTGACCGTAATCGTGCCATCACTGAGTTTTAACTCCGACTCCAGGGGATTATCCCAGCGACTTTGGGCGTGGTGACTGCTGACGAGGCAATTACTCCCCTGCAACAAGTGGCGGTAAGCCGTCGTCTTGGCCTGCGCCCCAATCAGCCGCCGTTGCGACTCAATCTCAAACAAGTGCGCCACCGTCGCCCCCTCAAAGGAACTGAAGGGCAAATCATCCGTGGCATTTTCCACCGTTCCATACTGGCGCTGACTCACCAACTCCCGACGCTGACAGAAGCCGAGAACTTGCAGACTGGGGGCGTAGCGGAGGCGGAAGCGGTCTCCCAGATATCCCTGCTTCAGGGGTAAAGCGGCGAAGGGGATTTGATGCAGAAACAGATGGGGAACCAACACCAGTTCCTCAAT
>SMDP01000040.1 GCA_012911965.1 Geitlerinema sp. P-1104 | reverse complement strand
GGAACAGGGAACAGGGAACAGGGAACAGGGAACAGGGAACAGGGAACAGGGAACAGGGAACAGGGAACAGGGAACAGAAATAACGTAGGGGCACGCCCTTGTGGCTGCCCTCTTCCGGCAGTAGGCAGTAGGGGGAACCCACCCCTACCCTTCCAGGAGGGTGTAAACCGTTGATTATCCAAAACAAAAGCCGCCTAACCTGAGTTAAGCGGCTTTGTCTTAAAGGTGGCGGGAGGCGGATTTGAACCACCGACCTTCGGGTTATGAGCCCGACGAGCTACCAGACTGCTCTATCCCGCGTCGCCTTTACTACTATAACCAAAGCGAGTGGTAATTGGCAACCCCTAAAGCAAACTTTTTTTAGTCAGTTGGCTCTGAAATCGCTCAATCCCTTACAGCATAACCAATTCACCCTCTATATTGAGTCGCTTAAACTCATTGATCACGGTGAAGCGTTCGGCGAGGGCATCGGCCTGATCCGGTTGAATCCAGCCCAACTGGCGCAACAGATGTAGAGCAACGGCATATTTCGCCCGTTTTGAGCCGTCGGTGACCTTAATCGCCAATCCCATGCCATCGCCAATGCGGCCGACGCATTGGATGCCCTCAGCGCCAGCTTTACTGACGAGAGAGCCGTTACTGATGCGCATCACTTCCGTATCAAAATGTCCCTCGCCGCCAACCATATGGGGATGATGGGTCATGGCCCGGACAATCCGCTCCATATCCAGGCTATCTCCCGAGGCTAATTGTGCGAAGAGGGAGGCCATCTGGTTCAACTGCATAAAGTAGGTGGGCGCACCACAATCATCCCGGGCCACCATTAACTCATCTGGGGGCATTTGCAGCAATTCCGCGACTTTAGCCAAAATCAGGGTTTGCACGGGGTGATTGCGTTTGAGATAGGTGGTTAGGGGTAATTGTCGCTGTTGACAGACGGCTAACATCCCGGCGTGTTTCCCAGAACAGTTATGTTCGAGGGGCGATCGCTTGCCGGGGGGAATAGGACATTGCAACTGATCCGGTTCAATGGAGGCTTGCCAAAGAATGCGGAAGACTTGACGAAGTTGCTCGATATTGCCCTGGTGGGAGCCACACATAATCGCCAAGTCGCGATCGCTGAGGTTATAGCGTTCTAAGGCTCCCGTGGAGGTGACAGCTAGGGCTTGAAAGGGTTTGAGGGCAGAACGGATAAAGGCTGCCGTTTCTGGGTCACCCGCCGCCGAGAGAACACGTCCCCGGCGATCGCAGACTACGGCTTGGACGTAATGTTTCGACTCAACAATGCCCTCTCGTAAGAGTTGCACTTCGAGGGGGTGAGTGTGATGACGTTTGGCCATAGATATAGGATCTTCAGTAACAAAACAGATAGGACAGGACTAGGCAAGGCTCCACACGATCGCACTCACCACAAGAACTAATCCTAACCCGACAGCGGTGCGACGCAAGCGTTGAAAAATCGGTCGGAGTTGATAGTCCACAATCAGGCGATCGCGAGCTAAGACGGCTTCAGTTTTCGTCCAAGTCTGTCCGTCGTACCAGCCCGATTCCTCATACACCACCACCGGATTCCCGAGGCGATCGCAGACATACATCCAGCCCAGAAACAGCCGTAGCAGGGCCAATCCCACCACCGCACTCGCCCCAAGGGTTGCACTGAGCAAAAACTGGATAGGGAACCGTTCTGGGGCAAAGCTAGCGGCAGCGATGGGGGCGATGAGCAACCAACTGGGAATGGCAATCCAGGCTAAGGCTTTGAGGTAGCTGCCGAGGGTTCCCTGACTGGCTCGAAAAAGACATCCCTCTTTGAGAGCTTGATATTCCTGAATCGGCTGTTGTTCTCGGGGAACCGGGCATCGCGACAGATCGAGATCGTTCATACAACGTCTTGGGAACGGCTAGGAGGATACACGTGATGGGAACAAGGACGACAATTCAATGCGTTCAGCATGGCCCCAAAAGGCTTCGAGATTATAAAACTCTCGTTCCTCGGGCATGAGGATATGAACCAGCACATCCCCGTAGTCTTGCAACACCCAGATCCCCTCAGATAAGCCTTCCACTCGGACTGGATTACGGTCTAAATCCAGTTCAACCTGAGCTTGAACGGCTTGGGCGATCGCCCGTACCTGAACCCGTGAAAATGCGGTAACAATGATGAAATAATCAGCTAGGTAGGAGACTTCTTCAACGCGCAACACCGTGATATTGTCACCTTTGCGGTCTTCGGCCCCTTGTACAGCGGCGACAACAAGCTGATAACTCTCTGAAGTGCGATCAGGGCCGCTCAGAGGGGGGCGATCGGCTTCAGACACAGCGGGATTTGAGGATAGAGCAGGGGAGTGAGGCTTTTCGGTCATACAAGTTTTGGGGAATTCCAATTAGAGATATTTGATTCTCTTATTTTTGTTGATATCCTAGCAGACCTGGACTTTCAATGCAGAGGCGGCTCCAACGGCCGAGACTTGCGATCGCATCCCCTATGAAAATTGCCACTTGGAATGTTAACTCAATTCGTACCCGCCAGGGACTGGTCTGTGACTGGCTTCGAGCCAATCCTGTCGAGGTGTTATGTGTCCAGGAAACCAAGGTCATTGATGCCGACTTCCCCCGAGATCCCTTTGAATCCCTTGGCTATGATCTGGCTGTCTCAGGGCAGAAGTCCTATAACGGCGTAGCCATCCTCAGTCGCCTCCCCTTAGAGCAGGTGGACATCGGCTTCGGGGCCCTCCTCCCACCTGAGCAAGTTGGGGATCTCGATGAGCAGAAACGGGCGATCGCGGCTACCGTCGGGGGAGTCCGTCTCATTAACCTCTATGTCCCCAATGGCGGCGAGTACAACAGCGACAAATACGACTACAAACTCCGTTGGCTCAATCTGTTGTACGACTACCTCCAAAAAACCCTTGACAAAAACACTAGCCTGTGCATTTGCGGCGATATGAACATCGCCCCAGAGGATCGGGATCTTCATACCCCCCCCGGCAAAACCCCCGTTGTGGGAACCACTCCCGCCGAACGAGAGGCCCTACAGCGATGTTTGAGTTTGGGTCTGGCCGACGCTTTTCGTAAATTCAACCAGGAGGATAAACAGTATAGCTGGTGGGACTATCGAGCGGGGGCCTTCCCTCGCAACCGAGGTTGGCGGATTGACCATCATTATCTGACCCCAGACCTATACGAACGGGCAACGGCCTGTACCATTGACCGAGAGCCTCGACAATGGACAAAACCGAGCGATCATACCCCAGTCATTGTGGAATGGCCCGATTAATCTGCTGAGGAATTGTCCGGGGAATCTTCGGGTTGGCGATCGCGCTGACGGGCCACAATCAAGTTACTGCGGGCTAACTCATCCTCGGGATTGAGATTGAGGGCCTGTTCAAAGGCCGCCACCGCCTCCCCATAGCGTTCTAAATCAAACAGAGTTGCTCCTAAATTATTCCAAGCATTGGCATAATCCGGGTTCAACTCTAACGCCTGGCGGTGAGCGTCGAGGGACTCCTCATAGCGTTGCAGATAGGCTAGGGAAACCCCCATATTGTCCCAGGCCAACTCCACCCCACTATCTCCCCAGCGGCCATCCCCTTCAATCGCTGCCCAACAGGAGTCTACCGCTGCCCGATGCTCTCCCAAATTGCCCAAGGTAGCACAACGATTGGCCAAGGCCAGGGAGTAATTCGGGGCCAACTCCAGAGCGCGATTATGGGACTCCAACGCCGCCTCAGAATCCCCCAGTTCATCGAGGGCACTTCCCCGATTAGTCCAGGTGCGCTCGTCCTCAGGATCGACTTCAATTAGCGCATCACAGGCGGCGATCGCCTCCTGATCCCGCGCCGTTAGACAAATGTCATACCATTCCTGAGTTTGGGTTTCATCCTCCCCAGGCGAGGGAGATTCCGGCAATCCAGGGAGAGGCAGAACAACCAGACTCGCGAAAACAATAGATCCGCCACCAATGGCTTTGACAAGACTGTTCATAATTCTATAGGGGACATAGACAATGCCCCCTATTCTGACCGAAATTATGCCGGTTGTTGGAGGAGACCGTCCAGTTCTCCTTTTGAATCTAAGGCGTGTAAGTCATCACAACCGCCAATATGTTGGCCATTGATAAAGATTTGTGGCAGGCTTCTGCGTCCATTGGCCCGTTCCGCCATCTTGTCTCGGGCCTCCTCATCTCCCTGAATGTTATGTTCTGTAAACTCAACCTTCTTACGTTTTAAGAGGGATTTGGCACGGATGCAGTAGGGACAGAATGTCCAGGTGTAGATTTCGACGTTAGCCATAACTGAGCAGGCGATCGCGCAACAACTCTCCAATCTTAGCAAAACGTTACGATTTGGGGAGGCAATAGGGAACAGGGAACAGGGAACAGGGAACAGGGAACAGGGAACAGGGAACAGGGAACAGGGAACAGGGAACAGGGAACAGGGGGGAGGCAATAGGCAATAGAACAACTGCCTTCTTCCCCCTACTGCCTGCTGCCTACTGCCTGCTGCCTTCTTCCCCTACTAAGCAGCTTTGGCAACGACGGCGCTATCCGTTAAGAGTTCGATCGCCTTTTGGTAGGGCATATCGGCGGGGGTTCCGACTTCCTCGCGACTGATGGGGTTCTGGGGAACGACAAAATCGGGGGTAATCCCTAACTTGTTGATGTCCTTGTGGCTGGGGGTTTCGTATTTAGCCACGGTGACAGCAATTCCCGAATCGTCTGAGAGGTCGAACAGAGATTGAATTAACCCCTTGCCAAAAGTGCGTTCTCCCACCAGTCGGGCCCGGCGATTGTCTTGGAGGGCCCCGGCTAGGATTTCACTGGCGCTGGCGGTACCTTGGTTCACTAAAACCACTAACGGCGCCTCAGTGAGGGCCTCATGACCCGCGTCGAAACTCCCTAAGACCGCTTGACGATTCACCGTATAGACAATGGTGGCATCGTTGAGCCACAGTCGCGCAATCTCGACTCCCGCTTGCAGTAAACCGCCGGGATTGTTGCGTAAATCGAGAATATAGGCTGATGCGCCTTCGTCTTCGAGGTGGGTGATGGCATCGGTCATCTGTTCCGTGGCGTTGGCACTGAACTGTGTGAGGCGAATATAGCCAATGGGGGTGCTGTCTTCGGCCATCGTTAGGTTGTAACTGACCGGGTTGAGGGCAATGCGATCGCGGATAATCTCAATGTCGTCAATCTCGTTCGTCTCCAAGCGTTGCACCCCGAGGACGACAGACGTGCCAATCGTCCCTCGCATCCGAGTCGCGGCTTCATCGAGGGAAAGATTCTCCGTGGACACACCATCGATTTCTAAGACGATATCCCCTGCTTGAATCCCGGCCTCATCGGCTGGAGAACCGGCGATGGGGGCAATCACTTTAATGCGCTTACGCTCGGATTCCACCGCGATTTGCAGTCCTACCCCGGTTAACTCCCCGGCGGTGTTGACTTGTAAATTGCGGTAGTTGTCGGGTCGTAACAGCCGGGTGAAGGGATCATCGAGTTTGGCTAACATCTCCTCGATGGTGTCATAGGCCGCCTCGCGACTGTCGAGAGGTTGGCGTAGGGCCTCCTGACGGATTTTCCACCAGTTTTGTCCGTTGAAGGAGTCATCCACATAGGCACGGTTCACCACTCGCCATACCTCTGAGACCAGTTTCTGTTCTTCCGTTAACGCTAGGGCCGGAGGGGCCCAGCCGAACCAGCCTGAGAGTCCAAAAATCAGTAAAAGCAGAAGTCCGAAGCTGACAGCGCGTTTTTGCATGAGAAAACCCGGCATCCAAAGTTGCGAAATATTAATGTTTCCTCAGTGTGCCAAAGTTCTGGGCATCTGCCTAGTCCATTCCTAGTCCAGGTCAAGGGCCGCGATCGCCGGGATCTCCTACCCCCTAACGTCCAAGCTGTGTTACATTTTTTATAAGAAACTTTACCCGTCCGCCTTCGAGCCTGTCTGGAGATTTCAGCCTCGTGATGATGTCTGGAATCTTCCGCGTCCGTCTGAGGGCCTGGCGATGCCCAACCCTCGGGTGTCGTGCTAAACTTCACAAACCGCAATATATCTAACGCACTGACTTTATGTTTTCTAAGGAAGTCACTGAGTCTAAACCCTTTAAGTGGTTTAACGAGCGCCTCGAAATCCAGGCGATCGCCGACGACATCACCGACAAATACGTTCCGCCTCACGTTAACATCTTCTACTGCCTCGGTGGCATTACCCTGGTCTGCTTCCTAATCCAGTTTGCCACTGGGTTTGCGATGACCTTCTACTACAAACCGACGGTCACAGAAGCTTACGCCTCCATCCAATACCTGATGACCGAAGTGAACTTCGGTTGGCTGATTCGCTCCATCCACCGCTGGTCTGCCAGCATGATGGTGCTGATGATGATTCTGCACGTGTTCCGGGTTTACCTCACCGGTGGATTCAAGAAACCTCGGGAACTTACCTGGGTTACCGGTGTGATTCTCGCCGTGATTACCGTCACCTTCGGTGTCACCGGCTACTCTCTCCCTTGGGACCAAGTCGGCTACTGGGCTGTGAAAATTGTTAGCGGTGTTCCCGAAGCCATCCCCGTTGTGGGTAGCTTCATGGTGGAACTGCTGCGGGGTGGAACCAGCGTGGGCCAATCCACTCTGACCCGCTTCTACAGCTTGCACACCTTCGTCCTTCCCTGGCTGATTGCCGTGTTCATGCTGCTGCACTTCCTCATGATTCGCAAACAGGGAATTTCTGGCCCCTTGTAATGCCTCTCGTCAACAGGGATCCTCAACGGTCCCTGTGGGGTGATTCTCCAGGATGAGTTTGCTAAACTAGCCTGTAGCTTAATATCCCCAGACGATTCAACTTTTGCAGCCAACCTGCTTACAGGAGAACACCTGAATACTATGTCTACTTTGAAAAAGCCGGATCTCAGCGATCCGAAACTCCGCGCTAAACTCGCCCAAGGGATGGGTCATAACTACTATGGTGAACCCGCTTGGCCCAACGACCTGCTGTATGTGTTCCCGGTGGTAATTCTAGGAACCCTCGCCTGTGTCGTTGGTTTAGCCGTTCTCGACCCTGCGATGATTGGTGAACCCGCTGATCCCTTCGCCACACCTCTGGAAATTCTGCCGGAATGGTATCTCTATCCCGTGTTCCAGATTCTGCGTGTGGTTCCCAACAAACTTTTGGGAATTGGTCTACAAACCCTGATTCCTCTGGGTTTGATGTTGATTCCTTTCATTGAAAACATCAACAAGTTCCAAAACCCCTTCCGCCGTCCCGTGGCGACCTCGATGTTCCTGTTTGGAACCCTGGTCACCCTCTGGTTGGGAATTGGGGCCACCCTTCCCATCGATAAATCTCTCAGCTTCGGTCTTTTCTAAGAGTTAGACCTTGACGGTGACTCATTCATCGTTGCAAAAGCGTCTATCGAACCCTTGGGACGGGTCGCTCGTTTGGGCGATCGCCCCCAAGGGTTGGGTGGGCGTTTTGTTGTTGTTCAGTGGGTCGTTATGAAAGGTGATTCCTTCCCTCAAATCTTAGACCGGGTGGCGATCGCCGCCATCGTGATTCTCAGCCTCGTCACCATCGTTCTCCTGGCGGGGGGAGATAAAAGCATTCCTCGGGTACGTGGCTTTAGTTGGAATGAGGCGACGATTAGCTCCTTCGATCGCGCCTTTACCCTGACCTTTAACCGTCCCATGAATCGGGACAGTGTCGAGAACAACCTGCAAATTGACCCGCCACTTCCGGGCAAAATGAGTTGGGCCGGACAACGGATGGCCTATACCGTTCTCTATCCCGCTCCCTATGGAACCAGCTATCGGCTAAAACTCTCAGGGGCCCGCGATCGCTTCACCGAGGCCGACGACACCGACCATTACATCGATCCCTTTGAAGGGGAGTTTCAAAGTCGCGATCGCGTCATGCTTTATCTTGGCTCTGAAGAGGGAGAACGGGGGCGCTTAGTGCTTTATAACTTCACCCAAGATCGCAAAACTATCCTCACCCCCTCCGACATGACGGTGATGGATTTTCAGATGTACCCCGACGGCGATCGCATTCTCTTTTCGGCGATCGACCGTGAGCGTGGCCGTCAGGGACTCACCGAGAGCCAAATTTACACCGTCACCACGGGTCTCAATTTTGCCGGGAACTCATCCGACTCCGCCGGACGTATTCAACGCCTCGTCGATAACCGAACCTATCAGAACCTGCAATTTGCCCTGGCCCCCGATGGAACCACGGTTGTCGTGCAACGGGCCCGGCGCGATCGCCCCGGAAGTGACTTCGGACTCTGGGTCATTCGCGATGGACAGGCCCCAGAACGCTTCCCCACAGAACCCGGTGGCGAGTTTGTGATTGCTCCGAACAGCAAGGAATTAGCCATGGCCCAAGGTCAAGGGGTGGCTCTGTTGTCCATTGAACCGGGAACCGAAGGTAACGAACCTCTGGAATTTTTCCCCCAATATGGGCGAGTGATGGGATTCACCCAAGACGGACGGGCCGCCGTGATGGTGAAATTTAACACCGACTACACTCGCTCCATGGTCGTAGTCCCCAACATCGGCGAACCCCAAGAAATTTTCCGCACCAGCGGCTCCATCCTCGACGCCGAATTTGACCCCACGGGCCGTTATATTTATGCGCTGGTTACCGAACTCCTCGAAGCCGATGAGTACATCGAACAACCCTATATTTTGGCTCTGGACTTAGAAACCCAAGACTCTAAAGAACTGGTGCGCTTTGAACGCAGTCCCATGGATTTAAGCATGAGTCTAGCGCCCGATGGCCAAGCCATTCTCTTTGACCGTCTTAACATCATCTCTGCCGGTGAGGGGCCGGACTTACCCCTGACCCAGTCTGGGGAGGCGGTCGACGCCAGTCAACTGTGGATTCTCTTTCCTCTAGTGGACTCTCAAGGAGAGCTAACCCGTCCCCAACCTGAACAATTGCCCCTCGATGGCTTTAACCCGAAATGGCTTCCTTAATCGGGAGACTGTCCCACCGAGTCGTTAAAATGCAGCCATAGGGCTATGGAATCGGTCGCTCAGCCTTTATGCTTAAGGTAGATAGCGATTAATCACAGCACAGTCGAACGGGATGGACACGCGGGAACTCAAATTTGTCTTGAATCTGTTAGGGGCGCCGAACTACCGAGCGCCCATCTCTCAGGTGAAACCCAATAATCGCACCAAAGCCGCCGAACGAGATAGTATTTGTCGCGCTCTACGCGATCGCGGCATCGTCGACTGTAGCGAGGAAATTGTCGAATGTCGCATCGCCCCCCCAGGGAGTGCCCTCTTGCGCCTCGATACCAGTCGCCTCCCGGTGACGGAAGATGAAATCATCGTCCTCCAAGCCTGCGCCGACACCAGCATCCTCACCAAAGATCTCGATCTCCCCAGCGATCGCCGTCAAGTCGTCTTGCAAAAACTCGCCGAACGGGGTCTGATCAAAGCCGAAGCGACCCGTATCGAAGATGTCTGGCTCACCAACTTCGGTCTCGACTATCTCCACGATGACTATAGCCCCAAAGGTAGCGGCCTGGAACTAAGCCTGGATCATCTCAACTGCTATCTACAATTTTTGCGTAAACGGGATGGAGGTGTTCCAATTGCCCCAAGTCCCGACCATAAACAACCGGTTCAAACCCCCGTCAACCCTCAGCGGCGCTTGACGGAAAAACCCAACGATGCCGATATTTGGTATGTCATCGAAGAACTCGATCGCCAACTTGACACCCACAACTATCTGCCCATCTTTTATTTACGGGAACGGCTACAACCGCCCTTAACCCGGGCCGAACTCGACAGTGCACTCTATCGTCTGCAACGAGAAGATCGCCTAGAACTGAGTTCCCTGCAAGAAGCCGCTCACTATACCCCAGAAGAAGTTGAAGCCGGGATTCCTCAAGATATTGGTGGTCCTTTGTTCTTTCTGATTCGTAACTGATGTTGTCCCTGAGTTCCTCACCTCCCGGTATTACTATGACCGAGATCGATCGCATTATCCAACGCGCCCCCAATCCCTTTGATACAGAAACCTTCTGGTCTGGGAATTTTTGGCAGGAAATCCAAAATCCCGAACTAACGGTCGACTCAATTCATCAAGATGTCCTCCAGGAGATTGAAGCAGTCTTAGATCAGGTGGCCGAGGATCGCCGCAGTCGCACCCTCCTCCTAGAAGGGGAAACTGGATCAGGGAAAACCTATCTCTTAGGACGACTTAAGCGACAACTACAAACCCCCAATTTCAAACAACTCCCGCGCGCCTTTTTTGTCTATATTGAACCCTTTACCGCCAGTGACTATATTTGGCGGCATATTCTGCGCTACACCGTCGATAGTCTCCTAGAAACTCCGGACGGATTGGATAAATCACAACTGTTAATTTGGTTGGAAGGTCTCTCGGAACTGAAAAAACGAGGCATTGTCGATTGGTTACGGGGGGAACGGCAACTGTTTATCCGCAAACTCCTCGAAACCTACCCATCGGGGATTTATAACGCCCAAGAGTTTTTTGGAGTCCTCTATCATCTGACCGATTCAGAACTCTATCCCATCGCCTGTGAATGGTTACGGGGAGATGACTTAGATGATGAGTCTTTGCGAAAATTGGGGGTTCAGGGAACCATTGATACAGAAGATGCGGCCCAGAAGACCTTAGCTAACTTTGGCCGTATTGCCGATGCCACCTTACCTATTGTCCTGTGTTTTGACCAACTCGATAACATTGCCCGCGATCGCCAAGGAAACCCAGATTTAGAATCCCTGTTTCGCGTCAACTCCATCCTGCATACTCAGAAAGTCAAGAACTTTCTGTTTATCATCAGTATCATCACCGATACCTGGCGGCAAAATGCCCCTCATATTCCCGCCACAGACCGCGATCGCCTCGATGGGAACCTAAGACTCAAACAAATCAGTTTAGACCAAGCCGAAGCCCTCTGGGCCAGTCGTCTCTATAGCCTCCATCGTCAAACCTATCCCCAACCCACCTCCCCCATCTATCCTCTGATTCGCCCGGCCCTCGATGGCAAGTTTCCCGGTGGCAAAACCCGACCCCGCAATACCCTAATTTTAGGGCGACGACTTTATCAGGACCTGAAACTGCAACAACTTCAGGCCAACGTCTCCCAAGAGGCATCATTGGAGGGGAAAACGGCCCCACCGATGTTGCCCAGTGATGCCCAAAGTGACCCCGTGGCGGCCTTTAAGCTGGTTTGGATCAAGAAATTCAAACAAACCCGCGAACGGGTTAGCAAAATTCGTCAATATGCTGCCCCCGAATTGGTGCAAATGTTGGCCGAGGTCGTTCAAGTGTTACAGATGGAAGATATCCAACCCCGATTACTTCCGAGTCGCACCTATGCTAGTTATTCTATTAGTTATCGTCACCCCGGAACCACCAATCGGGTGGGAATTGTCTGGTCAGAAGATACAAATATGGTGAAGTTGTTTCATCTTCTCAAAGGCTGCGAGGAGGCTTTAGCAAGTCATCTGTGTCAGTCATTGCAGTTGATTCGCGCTGAGGGGGTGGGGTCGCCTACAAATCGCGGCTATCAACTCTATACCGAGATTTTTGGACAACCGCAGAACAACCATTTTATGTCCGATTTGACCTCGGTGCAATATCTGGCCACTCACCATGCTTTAGTGAATGATGCCCTCTCGGGAGAGTTGGTGGTGGGGGAGGAAACGCCGAATGGGTCCCGGTTACAGTCGTTAGTCCTGCAAACAGGGGTGTTGCGGGATTGTCCGTTGCTGCAACAGTTAGGCTTTTTTGAGATTACCTCAGGCCAAGATGCAGCGGAACAGTCCTTACAGGCCATCGAAGACTTTATCATTAACCGAGTTCTCAACCAGCAATGTATGGCGATTCAACAGTTAATTGAAGAGGCGATCGCCCAGTTTGGTGGTGCGAGTAAACAACAGGTTCACCAACTGATTCAGAGTTTATCCCTGAGCGATCGCCCCCTGCAAATTCTCGATCCTGATGTCACCCTAGAAGAACAACTGATTATTGCAACAACCTAAGGGCCAAAAAAAATTCGCCCTGACTCTCGCGATGCGTCTCTTTATCCTGTAGTCTGATATGGCTTCTATCCAACAGATTGTTCAACGCACTGTGAATCCCTTTGACTCGACCACCTTTCGCCCCGGTAATTTTTGGCATGATGATAGCGGCCAAGACACCAGTATCAATAGGATTCATCAAGAAATTGTGGCTGGGGTATCTCAGATGTTATCCCAAGTTCAGGGCGATCGCCGCAGTCGCACCCTGGTTCTCTCAGGGGATTCCGGTTCCGGAAAAAGCTTTCTCCTCGGCCGTTTAAAACGAACCCTCAATCCTCAAGCATTTTTTGCCTATATTGGTCCCTGGCCCGAAAGTGACTACATCTGGCGACATACCTTGCGCTATACCATTGATAGTTTAACCTGTGTCCCCGAGGGAGAACGTGACTCTCAGTTATTGTTATGGCTGAAGAGTCTATCGGCGTTTCGGGATGAGGGATTCCTCAAAAAAATTATTGGCGAGCGTCATTTATTTATCCATAACTTCAAATCAACCTATCCTTCAGGAATTTATAATGCCAATGAATTTTTTAGTATTCTCTATCATTTAACCAATCCTGAGTTATATCCCTTAGCCTGTGATTGGTTGAAGGGAGATGATTTAGATACCGAGAGTTTAAAACTCCTCAATGTCAGCAGTTCCATTGAGACGGAACATCAGGCGCAGAATATTCTAGGCAATTTTGGCCGTATTGCGACAGCCACCCAGCCGATTGTTCTCTGTTTTGATAATTTGGATAACGTCGATCGCAGCGATCGCGGCTATATTGACTTGCAAGCCTTATTTAATGTCAATTCCATTATCCACAACCAAAAACTGAAGAACTTTCTCATCATTATTAGTATTATTACCGATACCTGGCGAGAAAATTCCCCCCATGTGCAACCGGCAGATTTAGCGCGAGTGGATGAAGAATTGCATTTACGGCCGGTGGATATGACAGCGGCGATCGCCCTCTGGGAACGTCGAATCTTTCCCCTACATCAAGAGGCAGACTCTCCCATTCCCTCCCCCCTCTATCCCCTCTCAGAACAGGAGTTACACCGTAAGTTTCCCGGAAATCAAGCCCTACCCCGTTCGGTCTTGATGGCGGGGCGACAAGCGTTTCAGAACGCCAAACTTCAGCTTCAGAAACAGGGGCCGGCTATCCAAGAAGTGGATGAACTCGCGGCATTTAAATTGGTTTGGGAAAAGGAACTCGCCAAATCCCGTAAAACAGTCCAAGAAATCCGTCAATTTTCTGCTCCAGAATTGATGAAAATGTTACGGGAAGCCTTGACGGCATTGAATGTAACGGGAGTTGAACCCAAGTTACTAAAAAGCCCCACCTATAGCCGCTATTCCCTGAGTTTTTATTGGTCGTTGACCTTGGGGCGCATTGGGGTCATTTGGATTGAGGAACCCAACCTCAATAGTTTTTGCCGGGTGATGAAGTCCTGTCAAGAGGCGTTGCGTAAGAATACTTGTCAGTATCTGTATTTGATTCGGGCAGAGAATTTAGGGGTTCCCAAAAATAAAGGCTATCGGTATTATAAGGCGTTGTTTGTTGACTCCATTCATAAACATATCATTCCTCAACTTGAGTCATTGCAGATACTGGCTGCTTATCATGAGTTAGTGAATGCCGCAGAAGCAGGGGATTTGCTCGTGGGCGATCGCCCTATTGACGCGGACGAATTAAAGGAATTTGCTGTGCGGTCAGAGGTGTTACAAAATTGCCGTTTACTGCAAAATTTAGGAGTCTTTGAACGCAACCTCGGTAGTTTATTAGAGTCGCAGCCGTCTCCAACCTCTCAAAGCCAAGACTCCCAGTTACGGGAACGATTAAAAGAGTATATCTTTGCGTTGGTCAAGACCCAGCAATTAGTGGGGCGAACGGTGTTAATGGAGAGTACGCGATCGCAGTTCCCGGATATGACCCCAGAAGGGATTGATGGGGCAATTGGGGTATTATGTGATGAGGGGGCAATCATGATCCTCAATCCCGAGTCAAATGCTGAGGAACAGTTGATTACGGTCAACCCATAAACCCTTCCCTCAAGAATATCTCGGTCATTATCCATCATTCCTTTTTTATGTTACAAATCTCCAATAAAACCAGCATCCCGATGAGTGAAATCGAGATGACCGCCATCCGTTCCGGTGGTTCCGGGGGGCAAAACGTCAATAAAGTCGCCTCCGCCATTCAACTGCGATTTGACATCAACGCCTCATCCATGTCGCCGATTCACAAATCGCGGTTGCTGAAGATGCGCGATCGCCGCATCACCAAAGACGGCGTGATTGTCATTAAAGCCCAAACTCACCGCACCCAGGAGCAAAACCGAGAAGATGCCCTGAATCGGCTGCAAAAACTGCTCAAAAGTGCCACCATCACTCGCCCCAAACGCAAACCCACCAAACCCTCTCGCCGTGCTAAACGTAAGCGGGTTGACCAGAAGAAACAACGGGGAAAACTCAAAGCAAGTCGTAAAAACGTTAAAATGCCGGACTAGACGCATTAATTGGTGAAAGGTTATGGCCTCTACCCCACAGACAAAGCCTAAAATTCTAGCGGTAGATGACAGTATTTCCATGCAGGGAATGATTAAACAGACCCTGGAACAACAGTATCAAGTCCTCGTAGCTAGTAATACCGTCGAAGCCCTGGGCAAGTTGTACCACGAGGGCATTGACCTGATGTTGCTCGATATCTCTATGCCCGGGGTCGATGGTTTAGAATTGTGTAAAATCCTGCGAAAATCACCCGAATTTAAAAAATTACCCATTATCATATTAACGGCGCGGGATGGTGCAAGCGATCAGATGGAAGGACGTTTAGCGGGTGCAACTCAGTATCTGACCAAACCCTTTGACCCAGGGCAACTACGACAAACGATCGCTGGCATCCTTAAACCCTAGACCCCAGCCTAATGATCTCTACAATTTCAGGAGTCAGTCCCATGACAACGATCCTAGTGGTGGATGACGTCGAAAGTGAGTGCGCCGTCATGACCCGCATTCTCGAAGATGAAGGCTGGACAGTGGAACAGGCCAGTGATGGTGACGAGGCGATCGCCCAAATTCAGAACGCCCAGCCAGACTTAGTCGTCTTAGACGTGATCATGCCTCGCATGAACGGCTTTGAAGTCATCCGAGAACTGCGGGCCAACCCCAAAACCCAACAATTACCAGTCGTCTTTTGCAGCCAAAAAAACACCGAGATCGATCGCAGTTGGGGCAATGACCTAGGGGCGGATGCCTACTTAGGGAAACCCTTTGAAGCTCAGCAATTGGTGCAAATCATCCAACGTCTGCTGTCAGACTCCCATTCGTGATGCCATCTGACCCCCCACTGACTCCTCACTCAGCGCGATCTCACAAGACCCAATACGTCATCTTTAATCAAGACCAGACTCGCCTCGCCATCAGCCTAACCTCCGTGCGCGAAGTCTTGCGCCTGAGTGACCAGCGACTGACTCCCATCCCCAATAGTCCCGGCTTTGTCTTGGGATTGACCAACTTGCGGGGGGACATCCTGACCATTGTCGATTTCGGCAAGTTTTTCGGACTGCAACCCCTGAACCCCCACCATGCCGATAGTCGGATCCTAATCGTCGAAGCCCCCAGCCCTCAAGACCCGACGCGATCTGTCATCCCCTTAGGGTTAGCCGTCTCCCACGTGGACACCGTCGTAACCCTCGATCCCCAACAGATGCGATCGGCCGCCGAAGCCAGCGCCTCCCTCGTCCCCTTCCTACAGGGACTCTATAACCATCAGGATCAACTCTTTAGCGTCATCGATATTGGGGCGATCGCCACCTGTTCTCGTTGGTAATCCCCGACCCCGATTCATCGCTCACGATTACCAGACACGGTTACCAGATATGGAAGACTCCTTGACCCTATCCTTCTCCACCCTCGCCTCCCCCTTTGGCTTACATCTCGGGGCTGACCTTCTCATCGCCGCCGCCTACTTCAGTTTAGCTCTGAGTCTGCTGGTTCAGATGAGTCAACCGCGAGACCCGGCCCTCAGCGGCAGCCTCCAACCCCTGGCCGCCTTCCTCCTACTAGGGGGAGTCACCTATCTCGGGGCGATCGGCAACCTCTGGCAGCCCCAGAATTGGCTCTCAGGAACCCTGAACGGGGCCTATGCCCTCATCGCCATCTACACCGCGATCACCGTCATTCCTCGTCTACCCAGGGTCTTATCCTCAGTCTCCCCCGAGACACTCTTAGAAACCCAGCAAGAACTAGCCGCCAGCCAGGAGACTGCCGAGCAGCGTCAGAGGTTGCTCAGGGCCGTGATTGATAATATCTCCGATTTGATTTTTATCAAAGATCGGAATTTTCGCTATCTCCTAGCCAACCAAACCCTGGCCCAAGCCTTTGGTACCACCCCCGAGGCCATGGACGGCAAAGATGACGTTGAAATTGGCTTACCCCTAGACCAGATATTTGGTGACCCGGAACGGAACATCAGCGGCTTTCGTCCCGATGATCAACGGGTCATCGAACAGGGAAAAGCCCTTCACAATCCCAATGATTATGCCACCTTTGCCGATGGCTCCGAGCATATCTTTGATACTCAAAAGCTACCCTTACGAGATCAAGAGGGCAACGTTTTTGCTGTCCTAGGGCTAGCGCGAGATATCACCGAAGCCAAAGCCGCCGAACAAAGCTTCAAAGACGAACAAGCTCGACTCTTTAGCATCCTCGATGGTATTCCCGGCTTCCTTTGTCTCAAAGGTGAGGATGGCTCTATTAAATTTGCCAATCGTCAATTTCGGGAAAAATTCGGTCAGCCTCCCCATCAGATGCTACCACCGGAACATCTGGCCTTCGCTGAGTCCCAGTCCGATCTGCCCGAGGAGACGCCGCGAGTCTCCCAAACTTGGGAATGGCAGGATCAGACCACAGGCCAAACCTATCAGATGTATCAATTTCCTTTCACCGATTCTAATGGGGAAGAACTGGTGGTGCAGCTGGGGGTTGACATCAGCGATCGCAAACAAGTCGAAGCCGCTCTCAAAGATGCCAACACCCGCTTTGATATCGTCAACACCGCCGCCAACGATGGCCTCTGGGACATGGATCTCGTCGAAGGAGATCCGGTGCATCCGCAAAGTTCCATCTGGTACTCGCAACGCTTCCGTAACCTTCTCGGCTATAGGGATGAAGAGGATCTGCCCAATGTCCTCGAAAGCTGGACCGACGGACTGCATCCTGACGATCGCGCTCAGGTCTTAACCGCCTTTAACAACCATGTCGCAGATCCCAGCGGCAACACCCCCTACAACGTGGAATATCGCCTCCGTCGTAAAAACGGTGACTATCGCTGGTACAGTGCCATGGGCAACACCCTACGTCGTGACGACGGAACAGCAGTACGAGTGGCCGGCTCCCTGCGAGACATCACCGATCGCAAACAAGCCGAAGAAAACCTCGAAAAAATTGCCCAAGAACGGCAAGCCGAAGCTGAAGCCCTCACCCAGCAAGTCTTAAAACTCCTGGGAGAAATCAAAGGAGCCGCCAAAGGAGATCTCACCGTCAAAGCCGAAGTCAGTAATGATGTCCTCGGGGCCGTTGCCGACTCCTTTAATTACCTCATCAGTGAACTCCGTAAAGTCGTCAACGGCATTCAACAACTGGCCCAACAAGTTGACGTGAGTACCAGCGATTCCATCGCCAGTACCAATCAGCTCACCCAAAAAGCCCGCAACCAAGCCCGACAACTCGAAGAGGCCCTAGAGAAAACCGAGCGCATGGTCAATTCCATCAAAGATGTCTCCGATGTCGCTCAGCGAGCCGAACAGGTGGCCCAGAGTTCCGCCGAAACCGCTGAAGCTGGGGGAGTTGCCGTTGATCGCGCCGTCGAAGGCATCAACGAACTGCGGCGCACCATTGCCGACACCTCCAAGATGATGAAACGGCTCGGAGAATCCTCCCAACAAATCGGCAAAATCGTTACCTCCATCTCCCAAATTGCCTCTCAAACCAATCTCCTCGCCCTCAATGCCACCATCGAAGCGGCTCGGGCCGGGGAACAGGGGTTAGGCTTTGCCGTCGTCGCCGAAGAAGTCCGCAAACTCGCCGAACGCTCCGCCAGTGCGACGGAGGAAATCTCCGACATCGTCGCCACCATTCAAGCCGAAATTGGCCGCGTCATGGAGGCGATGGAAACGGGAACTCAAGAAGTCGTCGAAGGCACGGAACTGGCGGCCCAAGCCAAAACCCATTTGGTGGATATCATCCAAGTCAGCCGCGATATGAATCGTTTGGTTCAAAATATCACCCGGGCCAGCGGCAAACAGGTGGCCTTTGCCGAGGAGATTTCCACGACGATGACTGATGTCAGTCAAATTGCCGATAGTACCGCCGAAAATGCTGAAGATGTTACCACCACCCTTGATGGTCTTTCCGTATCTGTGGGACAACTGCAAAAATCCGTCGCCAAGTTTCAAAGTTAGCCGTCGCGGGGATGGAAGGGTCAATTATGGATGACTTTAGTGCGTTACTGGGAACCTTTATTGTCGAAAGTGAGGAGTTTCTGCGCTCGATGGAGGCCAGCCTCTTGGCAATGGAAACCCCGAGTGCCATCTCAGATCTGCAAAAACAAGTGCAACAGCTCTTCCGGGCCGCCCATTCGATTAAAGGCTCTGCCTCCATGTTCGGACTCACAGAACTGTCCACGGCGGCCCATACCCTAGAAGACTGTTTCGGTATCTTGCGCGATCGCGCTGACTTGAATCAACTCGATCCTGAGCTGATTAATGGCCTGCTCGGTGGGGTGGATATCCTCAAAGACCTAGTAGAGAAAACTCGTACTCAAGGGGCGATCGCCCCGGAGGATTATCAGGATCTCCTGCCCCTAAAACAGACCCTGGAGAGCCACTATCCGCCGCTAGAGTCCCCTGACGACGAGGAGGAGCCAACATCGGTCAACTCCAGCATTGTACGGGGCATTTTTGAAATGGAACTGCCCCCCCTCTTAGAGCAGCTTCAGGGCCTCATCACTCAGGTTAGCCCCGATAATCTCAGTCAGACCCAACAGCAACTTGAGGGCCTGTATCAACAACTCTCGGGGATGGTGCAACTGCTAGACTTACCCGATATCGCAGCTATTATTGACCCTTTACAAGCCTTGCTGACCCGCCCGGAACTTAGCCCCGAGGAGCTTCAAGGGGAAGGCTATCGAGTCATTGCGGCCTTAGAACAGGCTCGTCAACAACGCTTAGAACTCCCGAACCCAGACCCTGACCCCCAAGCACAACAGCCGCCTCAGTCTGACCCCTCCCCCACCCTGGCCCCAAGTTCCCAACGGCCCACCATCCGCGTCGATGTCGAGGCCCTGACGGAGTTAGTGAACTGGGTGGGGGAATTGGTGATTCACCGCACCCATCTCGAAGTGCAACAGGCCCAACTCCGCAGTGAAGCTAAACGCATTCGCCGCAGTGTCTTGGAGTTAAATCTGTTTGGCCGGGATTTGCGGGATGAATACGATCGCTTAACCATCGAGTCTCATGACTCAACCTCGACTAGCCACAATCGGGGCTTCGATCCCCTAGAACTCGATCGCTATACTGATTTTCATAGTACCGCCCAGTCGGTAATTGAAACCACCCAGGCCATCGCCCAATCCAGTGGACGGATTGACGACCTCTCCCTGCAACTCGACAGCAACACCGAGCAGATTCGCCGCATCACCGACCGACTGCGATCGCGGGTCTACAATCTACGAGTGGTTCCCTTCAGCCGTTGTGTGGACCATCTGCCTCGCGCCTTACGGGAGTTATGCCGCCAGCACGATAAAGAGGTTAACTTAGTGCTGTTAGGCCGAGATACGAAACTCGATGAAAGCTTAGTCGATGCCCTGCGCGACCCCTTGATTCAATTGGTTCGCAATGCCTTTGATCATGGCATTGAATCCCCAGAGGAACGGCGACAGGTGGGCAAACCCCCCAGCGGTGAGATTGAAATTGCCGCGAGTCATCAAGGGGGACAAACCCTCATTAGTATCAGCGATGATGGACGGGGAATTGATGCCAACGCCATCCGTCAACAGGCGATCGCCCAGGGACTGATTGGGGCAGAAGAGGCAGAAAGCCTCTCTCTGAGCGATATCTACGATTTCCTCTTATTACCCGGCTTTACCACCAGCCGCCAAACTAGCCAACTCTCAGGCCGGGGGGTGGGTCTGGATGTGGTCACCACCAACCTACGCCAAGTGCGAGGAACCTTGAAGGTGGATTCTCAACCGGGTAAGGGAACTCGCTTTATGATTAAGCTTCCCTTGATGTTATCCATCACCAATGCTTTATTGGTGCGTATGGATCATCAAACCCTGGCGATTCCTCTCGATGCGGTTGAGGAAATTCTCCAGATTGATGCGGGACAATTGCAAATGCTCGGGGATCAGACCATGCTCCCCTGGCGTGGTGAATTTATCCGCCTGACTCGCTTACAAGACCTACTTCATTACAACTATCTCCTAGATGATGAACCTTCCCCCGACCCCCTAAATCAAGATACAATTCCCGTGCTAGTTCTGGCATCGGCAGACGGGATTTTAGCCATTGCCGTGGAACGCCTCCTGGGTCAACAAGAAATTGTCGTCAAACCCATTCCCCCTCCCTTAGTCAAGCCTCCGGGGTTAATGGGTAGTACTATTCTCGGAGATGGCAGGGTCGTCCTGATTGCGGATACTGATGACCTAATCACGCAAATGCAAGGGAGCGAGGGGACAACTCTCCTACAAGTTGAAACTGACTCTCATTCCATCGTTGGGGCATCAATTCCGCAAATTTTAGTGGTGGATGATGCCTATACGATTCGTCAGTTACTCTCGTTATTGTTGCAGCGGGCCCATTACCAAGTTGAACTCGCCAAAGATGGACAAGAGGCGTTTGATAAGTTGGTTCAAGGACTTCCCTGTGATTTGGTTATTGCTGATATTGAGATGCCGAAAATGGATGGGTTTGAACTGTTAGAGGCTATCAAAATACAGCCCCAGTTATGCCAGATTCCTGTGGCGATGCTCACCTCTCGCAGTGGGTCAAAACATCGTCAACGAGCTTTGGATTTAGGGGCTGTGGACTATTTCACCAAGCCCTACAATGAAGCTAAATTACTCGGGGCGATCGCCAATATTTTAAGCCCCTCTGCTTAAGCCCATCTGCCCAGTCGCAAACTCCTGAATAATGTACCCTTAGTCACGATTATGGTTCTCCTCCAGGCTGTTTTAAACCCGCGTTTGCGCCGCTTTAATCTCAAAAAACGGCAACAAATTCGTAAACAAAAGTTAGTGATTTTGCATTTACATCAGGATAAGTATGCAATTTCAATTCAGCAGGTTATTCGGGTTTTGTCAACCCTTGAAATTCATGGAACGTTTAATTATGGACATGGTCTAATTCAACATCAAGGCGAGACCCTTGCCGTGTTGGATTTAGGGGTATTACTTTTTCAGCAAGAGCCGGAGTTAACGCCGAATTATCTCATCATTTGCCAAAGTCATGCGGGTGAAGAGTTTGCCATTCCCACCCATCGTTTACCTCAGGTGTTGGATGTGGCGGAAGAGCAATTTGCCGAGGTTCCCCCCTCCTATCGTCAAGGGCCGTTAGGCTTGGCCCTAGAGAAGGTGGTCAATTTACCTGAAGATCAGGTTTTGCTCTATCTCAACCTTGACCAACTTCTGGCCCAGGCTGTGGCCCCATCTGATCCGGACTCTGAGGAGGCTGACGGTGGCGAGGGATGAGTCTCCCGTGGGCGATCGCCCTCAAGCTGCCAACAACCCGATAGAATAGGAACGGCAAACGGGGAGCCATGTCGGCAGTCAACCGCGCCTTGAGGCCAACCCGCCGCGCTCTTGTCCCCGTTTTAATGATTTGCTCATTATTAATTCTCAATTATCAATTGTCCATTATCCATTGCTATCCCTGTGAACCGTCATGTGGAACCTTGATGCTTTCGCCATCCGTCCCGACTTCTACTTTCAAATTGCCTTCACCCTAACGGTCAGTGGTTTATTCTTCTGGCAAGTTTGGGTCGCCTGGAAAGCCGTTCGTAAGTGAGTCTGGGGAAAGTCTATCTCGTCGGCGCGGGTGTCGGCGATGCCAAGTATCTCACCCAGCGAGGGCGACAGGTTCTCGCTCAGGCTGAGGTGCTTATTTATGATGCTTTAGCGGATCATCGTTTACTAGCGTTAGTCCCCGATGACTGTCTCTGTCTGGATATGGGTAAACGGGGGGGACGGCCGAGTCCCCCTCAGGGAGAGATTGATCGGCTACTGGTGGCCTATTGTGGTCAGGGTCGTCGAGTGGTGCGCCTGAAAGCCGGAGATCCCTTTATTTTTGGTCGTAGTGCCTCGGAATTGCGAGCATTGCGAGGGGCAAACTGTCCGGTTGAGGTGGTTCCGGGGATTTCCTCGGCCTTAGCCGCCCCAGTGCTGGCGGGTATCCCTCTGACCGATAATCAACTCAGTTCAGGCTTTGCGGTGTTTACGGGTCATGATGTGCAGGCCCTAGACTGGCTGGCGTTGGCCCGCCTGCCAACCCTGGTGTTTCTCATGGCGGGACGGAATCTTGGGGCCATTTGCCAAGCACTCATCGATCATGGCAAACTGCCCAACACACCCGTGGCCATGATTCGCGCCTGTGGTCGGCCCGAGCAACGAGTCTGGACGGGAACCCTAGAGACCATTGACCGACAGACTCGGGGGGAAAAACGATCGCCGACGGTGATGGTCATCGGTGAGGTGGTGTCGTTGCGTGATGTGTTTGGAGAGACGGCTATGGTGGCATCTGAGATGGGATTACAGGGAAAAACGATTCTGGTGACGCGATCAACGGGACAGTCGAGTGATTTTTGCGATCGCCTGCACAACCACGGCGCGATTCCCCTCTCCACTCCCGCCTTAGAGATTGTGCCGCCGTCGAGTTGGCAGCCCCTGGATGCGGCGATCGCCCAACTGGAGCAGGTGGATTGGCTCATTCTCACCTCTAGTAATGGTGTGGAATTCTTCCTGGATCGCCTCTTAACGCTCGGGCAAGACCTGCGCAGCTTGGCGCACCTCAAAATTGCCGTTGTGGGCAAAAAGACGGCTCGTGTGCTGAAACAGCGGGGCTTAACCCCTGATTTTATTCCTCCAGATTTTATCGCCGATTCCTTAGTGGAGCGGTTTCCGGAGTCGGTGGGGGGCAAAACGATTCTCTTTCCTCGGGTGGAGACGGGGGGGCGCGATGTCCTGGTGCGTCAGTTCCGGGAGGCGGGGGCTAAGGTGCTAGAAGCGCCTGCCTATGAGTCCCGCTGTCCTGACCAACTGGACCCCCAGGCGTTGGCGGCCTTGCGTCAGGGAACGGTGGATGTGGTGACCTTCGCCAGTTCTAAGACGGTGCGTAACTTCGCCCGGCTGATTGAGATGGCGGGGGATATTTCTTTAGAGGGGGTGGCGATCGCCTCCATTGGTCCCCAAACGAGCCAAAGTTGTCAGCAAGCCTGGGGTCGCTGCGACATTGAAGCCGAAGAATTTACCATTGAGGGGTTGGAACGGGCCCTTCTCCATTGGGCGATCGCGCAACCTCCCCCCATCTAAACTCCCATAACTGTCCCTTATAATAGAGATTAGGTTGGCTAGGGCTGCTGCTTTGAGACAGACAAAATAGGACGCGCGTAACCCGTAACCACTACAGAAAACAATGGTTTTCCGGGATTGACTCTCCATTATTAACTGTCCATTCTCCATCGTCAATTGTTAGAAGGGTTAACTTCAATTTGTAATGCTCAACGGATCTCTCCTCCAAAAACTCGTCGAACGGCAAAAGGCCCAAACCCGTCGTACGCCACCGATTAACTACGGGGTTTACTACAAAAATACCCTGGTTGCCCTCTGTCACGCCCTTGAAGACAGCATCCTAGAGTCAGACTGCAACCCCGTCATGATTACCGCCTTCCAACGGGGAAAATGGTATCTCCAGGAAGCCGATCGCTACGGAGAAATTGCCGACAAGGCCCAGGATATCGTGATTCTGGCGGCCCCAGATTCGGGCTTTCGGGAGCATCCCACCAGTCAAAAAGCCAACGTTGAGCTAGTTTCCCTCGCTCCTGACGATCCCGTGGCTCAAGAATGGCATCTGCTAATTCTCTCACCCAGCTACACGGCCATGGTCTTGTGTCAGGAACTCTCCGAGGCGGATTATGGCAAAACTGGGGTTCCCGAGGTGGATCTCGAACGCAAGTTTTATGGATTTTGGACCTTTGAACCGGAGTTAGTGTTAGCGGCGGTTGAGTTAGCCATCGAGCATATTCAACCCCTACAAGGGGATTTGGCTCAATCTCTACAAGCGCGGGTGGGCGACATTGAACACCAACTGTTGCATAATCGAACGGCTGATGTGGCCCAGGTCTCCAAAGACTTAAACCCCATTGTCTCGCGGGTGGTTCGTTATCTGAGTGACTCTCATCAGGGACTCGGCGACACCATCAACGCGGAGGTTTTCCCCCACCAGCCTGAACTCGAACGTAACATTGTCTCGAACAAGTTGCAGGCCTTCCTACGCATGGCCCAACTGATTGATTTAACCGATTTGCAAAATCCCCACGCCGCCAGCGAAGTCTCGGGACTGTGTGAAGCCTTTGCGCAAATCCTCGATCTGCCCTCTTGGCAGGTGAAACGGTTACGTCTAGCGGGATTGTTGCATCGAATTGACTATTTGCCCCAACATGAACCCAATTTGGGAGAGATTCGGGCTGAGAGCCACAATTCGGCTCTGAGTTGTCCCCTCTATCCGGGACGACAAGCCTTGCGGACGATGCCCCAACTGAAGGCGATCGCCCAAATTATCACCCACCAAAGTGAACATTGGGATGGCTCGGGAACACCGGGGGGCTTAAGCTACGATGAGATTCCCCTAGAATGCCGCATTTTGGGACTACTGGTTGAATTTCAACGACGGCTGAATCAGTTGACTCAAGACAAATCTCGTTCTGAGGCGTTGACTCAAGCCTTGTCTGACTGTCAAGCCGCCAGTGGTCAGCGTTGGGACCCTAAACTGGTTGAGACGCTGACGCTGTTGGTGATGGCTCTACAACAGGGGATGACGCTACCGGAGGAAGCCTTTAAACTGCGATCGGGACTCTGGCTGCTTAACCCAGAGCAAAACCCGGATCTGTTTCCTCAGCAAGCCCCGAATCCCTCAGCTACCACCGCCTAATTCCACTCTCCTTCATAACTCTTTGTACCATGACCGCTCTTGACGAACTTGAATCTGGACAATCCAAACACCTCCGAGGTGCGAATCTTGAAGATCAAACCTTATCGGGGTTGGACTTACATGACATCGACTTGGCTGGCGCGAAACTCTCTGGCGCCGATCTGGTTCGGGCCAACTTGGAAGCCGCGCATCTCGAAGGGGCCAACTGTTTAGGGGCCAACTTTGATCACAGTAATCTGCGCGCGAATCTCGTTGGCATCAATCTCATGCAAGCGAGTTTACAGGGAAGCGATCTACGGGGAGCCAACTTGCGGGGAGCCACCCTCATGGGAGCCAATCTCCAGGGGGCCAGCTTGGCTGGGGCCTTCCTGAGTGGGGCCAACTTGGTGGGGGTAGATTTGACGGGGGCTGATTTGCGCGGGGCTGATCTGCGTGGGGCCAATTTTAGCCGCAGTAATCTCAGCGGGGCCAATCTCTCGCAGGCAGATTTACAAGGGGCAAATCTCTGTGAGGCGAATTTGGAGGAAGCGAATTTAGATCAGGCGAATTTACAAGGAGCCAATTTAGTGGGAACCAACTTCCTTTGTGCCAATTTGCAAGATGCTAAGCTAGAGGGAGCTACTCATTCGGGAGCCTGTTGGACTGGAACGATTCTCGATGGTGACTCTGATGGGATTAAGCGTTTAACTTAAGCCCATTTGTCAATGACGGCAAGGACAAAATTAAGGCTTAAATAGCCGACAAATAGGGAGAGAAGCACAAATAAACCGATACTGAGGATATCTTTGGGATTAGTTTTCATAACATTATTAAAGATGTAGGGGCGAACCCTTGTGGTCGCCCATGTAGGGGCGAACCCTTGTGGTCGCCCATGTAGGGGCGAACCCTTGTGGTCGCCCATGTAGGGGCGAACCCTTGTG
>SMDP01000004.1:50785-52679 GCA_012911965.1 Geitlerinema sp. P-1104 | reverse complement strand
GAACTTGCCCCGGATTTGGTCATAGGTCAAGTTTTCCCAGGAGCCACGAAAGATGGCCTTCTCGTCTTCACTGAGACGGCGACCTGATTGACGTACCAGTAAGTCTTCGACAAACTCCAATGCCTTTTCAGCCGTTAACGAGTCTGACATTCAGTGAGCCTCCCCTACAAACGTCCTACAGTCCTACAACAGTCCTACAAATTGAGTTACAAAAATTCCTACAATCTACCCACCTTTTAAATCGATGACCTTGCCATACTGGAAGACATAGAGGAACAGACCTCTTAAGTTCATCTCAACTTTGAAAGGAGAACGAATCATGCCTAACGAAACTGTTTACACCGGCAAAAGCTTCTACGGTGGTTACTATGCCAAAGATTCTAAAGGCAATCGCGGCTATGGTAAAACCGAAAGCAACGCCGTTGAAGCTCTGAAAATGGCGAAAGACAAGTCTAAAAAGTAGTCGAGTGGCTCTGGGTTCGGGCTTGATTATAGCACAAGTCTGACCTTCCAACTCAGCTCATTTCATCTCATCGGTGTGGGGAGGCCAGACTGCTAACCCCCACCGACCCAGTTCCCTACCGTTCTAGTTCAACAGATTTAAGGAGAACAAATCATGTCTAATGAAACCGTTTACACCGGCAAAAGCTTCTACGGCGGTCACTACGCCAAAGACTCCAAAGGCAACATCGGACGTGGGTCTAGTGAAAGCAACGCCGTTCAAGCTCTGAAAATGGCGCAAGACAAGTCCAAAAAGTAGTCGAGCTGCTCTGGGTTTGGGCTTGATCATAGCACAAGTCTAACCTTCCTGTTTGGCTCATTCCATCTCATCGGTGTGGGGAGGCCACGCTGCTAACCCACGCCGACCAAGTCTCTTACAGTTCTAGTTCAACAGCTTCAAGGAGAACGAATCATGTCTAACGAAACCGTTTACACCGGCAAAAGCTTCTACGGCGGCCACTACGCCAAAGACTCCAAAGGCAACATCGGACGTGGGTCTAGCGAAAGCAGCGCCATTGAAGCTCTGAAAATGGCGAAAAACAAGTCCAAAAAGTAGTCGAGCTGCTCTGGGTCAAGTTGTTGTTTGACCATAAACCCGACTCTTGAGCGTTCAAGTTCAGACCCCTTTAGGGGAGTCGCGTCTTGCACTCCCCTCCATCGACCAAGCTTTCTTAATCTCCGTCAATCTCCCTAGATGCAGGGATTCGGGTCAATTCTACATCGCCGATGAGGTGACAGTCATGTTTAATCTAAATCAACGACAAACCAGTCCAAACCCCTTTCGCAATATCCGAGGCGAAGCCACGGTCTCAAAACCTATCTATCCTCATCGAACCGGCCGCGTTTACTGTCGGGGAACATGGTGGTCAGCCAAATGTTATGAGGAGATAACATTTATAACTGACGAGATTGTGGAAGTGGTCGGGATTGAAAACATCACCCTCATTGTACAGCCGGTTTCCTGGAAGGCTCCGAGTCGCCAACCCTCAGAAGTTTATTCGCAAGTGAAGTAATTGAGCGGCCGACAGCGGACGCGAAACCAACATTTAATACCTCTGACCCCATCTTCTCAATCTTGATAGTGCGTCCATCGTCCTCGATTTCCAAGCCAGGAGATGGACGCACTCGCGATGGTAAGAGTAAACATCAGCCATTAAGAGTCCAGGCTGTCCAGCCATCCATCCAAGTCATTGAGACTCTGGAATTGGAACAGTTGACGCGCCAGAGCATCCAGTTGGCTTGAGGAGAGTTGGTCCAGCCGAGACAGCATCTCAGCATCCAAGGAACCCAGACGCTCACTCAACAGTTGACGTACTAATTCAACCTTACCCAGCCGAACTCCCTGTTCAATGCCTTGTTCAATGCCTTGTTCAATGCCTTCCTGTCTAGCGCG
>SMDP01000004.1:43154-50467 GCA_012911965.1 Geitlerinema sp. P-1104 | reverse complement strand
CCGGAAGTCCACCTGACAGTCAAATAACTCATCCGTGAACTGCTGCGGTCGCCAGGAGGGTTGGTCATCGCCGAGAACTGCGAAACTCGCCACTTGGCGGGAGTAGCGATCGCGAATCCGGTAATAATAGCAAAACATCCGCTCGGCAAAGTTCGACTCAGGTTGATTCTGCACCTCAACATGAATCAACACCCAAACCTCATCCCCCCGCTTCAGGGACACTTGCACCAACTTATCAGCCAGGCGTTTCCCCAAATCGGCATCGCGCACCACCTGCTGGAGTTCTTTATCCAGAAATATGACCGGTTGTTCCCAGTCGATTTGTTGCGCTGCGTCGGGAAAAAAGAATTCCATAAACTGCTGAAAATCATCTTCTAGCAGTTGTTTCCATGGACTATCGTAATCGGTCTTCGGCTCTTGGGTCATGGCAGTTGCGTCGAGACAGCCGTCTTCCAGGGTAGAAGATTTTCTAACTATTAACCATCAAATCTCATAATGCCAAGGTTTCGTCGTTGAAACTAGCGTGATTTTGCGGGAATCCCTAAGGATTAAACCATCTTCCTCAAATTGTTTCAACAAACGAGTAACTGTCACCCGGCTAGTCCCGCACAGTTCTGATAAGTCTTGATGTGTTAGATTTAAATCAATCAATAAGCCCTTATCGTCCAATTGACCAAAACGTTTTGATAACCAATTTAAAATATTCATCAAAATGAGGCTAACACTCATCTCAGCACGAGCTAAGAGTAAACGTTCTGTTTGCTGCCAGTACTTCAGAATTAGTTCTGTGGGAGGCTGCCAATTTTGGGTGTAAATTGGGATGGCTTCAACGGCTGTCATTGCCTCGATAAAGTAGTTCGGAACGGAGGACAGTGAAGGGCTAATAATATCGCCACGTCCCCAAATCCCCAAGGTGACAGTATTCCCATTTTCGGTATACGTAAATGTGCGAACAAAGCCTTTTCGTATTAACCAAAAAAACTTAGGATCTCCGCGTAAATAATTTCGCCGAGAAATAAAACTTGGGGGAGTTTGGAAAATCTGTTGACTCACTGAATCAGGAAACTGGTAGTCTTCAACTTTTTTGAAAGCACTATCAGAGATTAGAGCGGCTGGTTCTGAAGGAATAAGTAGACTCATTACTAGGACTCTCAAACATCAATGTAACTACAGGACAACACCAAGGTTAATGACTGACAAGAAACTCCAGAGACATCATCACCATGCCTCTATTTTTTGCACTACAACCTTCAAGTCTGTTAGATAGGCGATCGCAGCTTGAATGGACGGTTCTTCTCCCTCAAGATGAATCTCAAACCAGCCACTACTATAGCTATCAGTCCCTAGCAAAGCTGCTGAGATATTGACATTCAGGTGATACTCTGAGGTCAATTTAGAGATGATTGGTTCTTGTTGATATTTCTTGGGAATGCAAAGGTGAATGGTTCGATTGATAGTGTCAGACATTGGCTTGAATGAAGAAAGGATAAGACGTGATACAACAACGAGTGCGGTTACGGTAAAACCGGCAAAATCAGAATTGTATAAATTAAACCTGAACCAATTAACAGCAAAAAGGAACTAAAAAATATGATCCATTTTGCCACAGGAACATAGCTTATTGCGTCAATTGATTTTTGGTCTGAAAAATAGTTATGGGTACAGACAACAATCGTCATCATTCCTAAAAATGATGTAGCTAAGCCAAGAAACCAACTGTGACCCGTTCCCGGAGAAAGGCTAGGGATTAAGTAACGCAAACGAGCCAGAAGAATGCCAATCCCCATTAGACCTAGAGACGTGCGGATCCAAGCTAGGTAAGTCCGCTCATTGGCAAGGTGATCTCGAACTCGCGAGGGATTGTGGGAACGTTCTTGCTCTCGCTTTCCCAAATTACTACTCACTCTAAACATGGACTTGTGAATATTTATAGTTCGCCTCAGAAAAGGTCTTTGTCTGTTTTAAGGAAAGATAAACTTTCTGCTGTCGGGTTAGCCCAAGGCTGCGGAAATCATCACTATTTAAAGTGGCTTGAATGATACTTCCATCTGCCAAAGACAACTCAACTTGTACATCCCAGCCCATGTAGATGACACGCCCGACAACGGCTGGGCGAGTTTTCTCATCGGGTTCCAAACTAATCCGGATATCATGGGGACGAAACAGAACCTGCTGGTTAGAGGGAGACCGATTACCATTGGTTAGGGGAGCGATGCGATCGCTCGGCAAAACATTGACCGGACCGAGAAAGCCCATAACAAAGGGATTTTTAGGCTCATCATAGAGACTTTGGGGACTGCCTACTTGCTCGATGCGTCCTTCATTCATCACCACAATCCTGTCAGCAATTTCCATGGCTTCTTCGCGATCGTGCGTAACAATTAATGTTGTCACGTGAACCTCATCATGGAGACGACGCAGCCAAAGCCGTAAGTCTTGGCGAACATTAGCATCCAAAGCACCAAAGGGTTCATCGAGTAGCAAAACGCGGGGTTCAATCGCTAACGCTCGGGCGAGAGCGACCCGTTGTCGTTGTCCTCCAGAGAGTTGAGCTGGATAGCGATCGCCCAAACCTTCTAGCTTAATCAAATCTAATAACTCTCCCACCCGCTGACGGACATAGCCCCTAGGATGACGAGCAATCTGAAGAGGAAATGCAATATTTTGACGAACAGTTAGATGTTTAAACAGAGCATAATGTTGGAAAACAAAGCCAACGCGCCGCTCCTGGACTTTAGCATGAGTTACATCTCCATTTTCGAGATAAATTTCTCCAGAATCTGGCTGTTCTAAGCCAGCAATTGCCCGCAATAACGTTGATTTTCCTGACCCAGAAGGTCCTAAAAGAGCAACCAGAGTTCCCGTCTCAACGGAAAGGTTAATATCATCGAGTGCCAGGAAGTTCCCGAATCGTTTCACGAGATGGTTCACTTGAATCGTCATGGCTAATTTGGCGCGATCGCCTACAAAAAATTCACGAAAGATTGAGAACGTGGGAAAAGTTCCACGATCCAACAGACCCCATAATTAACTGGGGAAGATATTTCAAATTAATACAGGTTGTGGACTCAGACTATTTCAGGGGCCACCAGTCCACCTTGTCTCGGGTGGCACTATAAACCTCTTTCAAGCCTTCCGCATCGGCAACCCGAAGCGTATCGGTCGAGGGATCATCATCCTGGGGTGGCAAAATGAGTCCTTGGCGACGCATCCCTTTTAGGACTTGTTCAACCGTGCGATGGTTCAACTGCGCACTGTGGGCAATGATATCCACGGGTAAGTCAAAGACATATAAGCCATCAGCCTGGGGTTGATTCCCTAATGATCGCTCTTGATAGATTAAAGCCCTCAAAAGAGTTGCCACAGCTTGGGGAGGATAGGTACTGCAATTGAGCAGGTGGTATTGAAATTTCTCCCGCAATTCAAACAGATAATCGTAGCGTTCTCGAAACGTCTCGTTCTCGGTGTATAAGGTCTTGGCAATCCCAACCGGAATCTCGATCGCATTCGTAGTCTTATAGGCTTCTACCAAACTAGGAAAGGAACGACTCACTCGCCCATAAGCCAGAGCCAGGTTACGCATCCCGAAACAGCTTCCAGGATAGGTCAAGGCAACAATGCGATCTAAAGGAGTACTGCGGACAATGACAGGCCCACCACTCACCACGACATATAAGACGTCGGTTGAGGTATCCGGGCGAAACGCCGTGTAGACCGGTCGGCTCGAATAAAGCTTTTGCCGAGCGACACCCTCAGAGTTGAGTAACTCCGATAGCTCCATCTGATCCATTCCCCGAAATAAATAGTTACTCCGGGTTACCTCCTCCGCAATCGTCGCCGTTGCTGGAGTGTCCGCAGGCTTTGCCATAACCACTGCTGTTGTTCTCTGTAACCAAGGTAACCGATCTTAAGTTAGATTGCAAGTGAATCACAAATGTTTTTCGCTTCAACTATAATTGACATGAGATAAAACCGTGCTACAATCACACTCACATTTAAATCCGGTATTCCGACCTGTGAACCGTAGATTAAAGGAGAAGAGCCATGAAACTCAGAACTGGCAAAGGTTTAAGACGCTTGATCGAGAGATCGAAGCTCTGGAAAAAAAGCGTTGCCCTATTCCTGGTGGGAACAACCTTAAGCTGGGTGATTTCTGCCTGCGGCGGTGCCGTCAGTGGAGGAGACCGGGTGGAACTCACCTTAGTGTCTTATGCAGTCACCCGGGCCGCCTACGAGCAAATTATCCCCCAGTTCACTCAGCAGTGGCAGGCTGAACATGATCAAGACGTGGTCATTCAACAAAGTTATGGAGGATCAGGTTCTCAAGCCCGAGCTGTCATTGATGGCTTAGAGGCTGATGTAGTGGCGCTAGCCTTAGCCTTGGATACAAAAGCCATTGAAGATGCAGGTCTGATCGAACCCGGCTGGGAAAATGAAGCCCCCAATGATTCGATCATCCATCGTTCTGTTGCGACCATCATCACCCGTGAAGGCAACCCCAAAAATATTCAAGGTTGGGACGATTTAGCCCGAGATGACGTCAGTACGATCACTGCCAACCCCAAAACCTCCGGGGGGGCACGCTGGAACTTTCTAGTCCTCTGGGGTCATAAAACTGAAAATGGGGGTAATGAAGAACAAGCCTTAGAATTTGTACAACAGGTTTATCAAAATGTGCCTATTTTGCCCCGCAACGCCCGTGAAGCAACGGATATCTTTTATGAACAAGGACAAGGAGATGTGCTGATCAACTATGAAAATGAGGTACTCCTAGCTCAACAACAGGGACAAACGCTACCCTTCGTCATTCCCGAGAGCAACATTTCCATCGATAATCCCATCGCTGTCGTTGATGCCAATGTAGATAGACATGGAACCCGGGAAGTTGCTGAAGCTTTTGTGCGTTTTCTCTATACCCCTGAGGCTCAACGGGCATTTGCTGAAGTGGGCTTCCGTCCCGTTGATGAAGCCATTGCTGGAGAATTTAGCGAAAAATACCCTTCCCTAAGTGGCCTGTTCACCGTCCAAGATCTTGGGGGTTGGGACACAGTCCAAGATAAGTTTTTTGCCGATGGAGCAATTTTTGATGATATTCAAGCCAACATCGGTCGTTAGTGTTTAATCCTTGCTTCTCGTTCTCACTGTTGCTCTGTTCTCTTCTCGAACCCTTGCCTTAAGCCACGCTCAAGTTGTTTTCTCTAGTCCCGTCTTACCTAGCGTCTTATAAATGTCCCCAAAAACCATGAATAAACTTCCTTTCTCCTCTAGTAAGCCTTCAATTCCTGTTCTCAATAAAATTCCTTGGTACTGGTGGGGGATTGGCGGCTATCTGAGCATCATGCTTTTCCTTCCTCTGGCGGCAGTCGTGCTTTATACCCAACGGCTGAGCTTGTCAGAAATCTGGCGAATTGCGACGACTCCTGTTGCCTTGGCGGCCTATGAAGTTACCTTTAGTACTGCTTTGTTCGCGGCCCTATTCAATGGGTTGACTGGGGTAGGTATTGCTTGGGTTTTGATCCGATATGAGTTTCCTGGTAAGCGTATTATTGATGCTGGCATTGATTTACCGTTTGCTTTACCAACAGCTGTTGCTGGATTGAGCTTAGCTACAGTCTATAACGAGAGGGGATGGATTGGTTCCCTATTGGCTCCCTTAGGGATTCAAGTCTCGTTTACACGCCTGGGGGTTCTAGTGGCAATGGTCTTCATTTCTCTTCCCTTTGTAGTTCGGACGGTTCAACCGGTTTTACAAGAGTTGGAGCCTGAATTGGAGGAAGCTGCGTGGTGCATGGGAGCGTCCCGTTGGCAAACCTTTCGTCGTGTCTTACTACCACCATTATTGCCTGCTATTCTCACGGGTGTAGCCTTAGGCTTTTCCCGTGCTGTGGGAGAGTATGGTTCGATTTCGATTATTGCCGGAAATATTCCCTTTCAGGATTTGATTGCACCGGTTTTGATTTTTCAACGGCTGGAACAGTTTGATTATGCTGGAGCAGCGGTGATTGGTTCTGTGATGTTATTGGTGTCTTTAGTTTCTCTGTTGGTGATTAATTTCTTACAGCGTTGGGGAAAATGGATGAATCAAGCTTGATATAAATCGCTCGCTCAAACTCATTCTCGTCCTGAATAAGCTATCGCCTGTTGTTCTCTCTTGTGATTAGTTACCTGATTTCTTCGCCATGAATTTTCAAAATTTGACTATTTTTCAAAAGTGGAATCCCCTGCATTGGTCTTGGGAAGTCTGGGATCCTCGGTTTTGGATTAAACCGGTGCGATCGCAGGGGGCAAATTCAAAATTGACCCTAGGAGAAATTTCCCTGGTTCTTGCTGTACTCATCTTGGTGAGTCTGATTCTCTTTATTCCCGCCATTAACATCTTTGTGGGTGCTTTTGCCGATGGGTGGGAACCCTTTGTAGACACCTTAAGGTCGCGGGAGTTTCTTCATGCTGCTGGTTTAACTTTGCAAATTGCGTTGGTGGTTGTTCCCTTAAATGTGGTCTTTGGAATCATCACGGCCTGGGCGTTAGCGCGCCATCATCATTTTCCGGGACGAACTTTATTGTTAAGTTTAATCGATTTACCCTTCTCGATATCTCCAGTGGTGGCTGGCTTGATGCTGGTATTACTCTATGGTCGTCAGGGTTGGTTTGGTCCAACCTTAGAGTCTTTAGGAATCCGTATTATGTTTGCATTTCCTGCAATGGCGATCGCAACAGCATTTGTTTCAATGCCCTTTGTAGCCAGAGAAGTACTACCCGTATTAGAGGAAATTGGACGGGAACAGGAAGAAGCTGCAAAAACTTTAGGAGCTAATGATTGGCAAACATTTTGGCGAGTGACTCTCCCCTCAATTCGCTATAGCTTACTCTATGGAATTGTTCTGACTAATGCTCGGGCAATGGGAGAGTTTGGTGCTGTTGCTGTTGTCTCTGGAAATCTCATTGGACGAACTCAAAGTCTGCCTTTGTATGTCGAAGAAATGCACAATCAATATCAAACTCAGTCCTCGTATTCTGCTGCCGTTGTTTTGGCTTGCTTGGCAGCCATTACACTGATAGCAAAAGCATTTCTAGAACGTAAAACTGGACGAGTTGGAGGTCATTAAATAACCTTGGCTGAAGCCGGTATCTAGGAACGTTAGTCTTCTTGTTCAAGTACAAGCTAAAATCTGACTGAATCTTCTCAAGTTTCCTAGATACCTAGAGTACAACTAGCCAGCCTTTAACTATTCTTAAAAAGAGCCATCTTCTAATCCCATTTTTCAAAAATTGTGCCATAGATGTCCGTAGGGGCGAACCCTTGTGGTCGCCCT
>SMDP01000004.1:15999-43054 GCA_012911965.1 Geitlerinema sp. P-1104 | reverse complement strand
ATCAGGTTGGCATCTAAATCATCATCTGGGGAGTCGAGAAGTTGCGATCGCCAATCAACCAGATTCTCAAAACCTACAGCCGTCCAACGGTCATAACATCCCGTCTTCGGCTCTTGAGTCATGGCAGTTGCGTCGAGATACCTGAATTGGGAGGCGTTGGCTCTGCCTACGTCATAATCACACTGACAATAATCGCCGCCAAAGATAGGATAATACTGGCAACAATAACCCCAGCCGCGAGATTCCCTCTCTCTACTTGGCTGCGGTAGTCAATGGGGTCAAGTTTATCGAAAAGTCGAACCCCAAAGTAAAGCAGGAGAATCCCGATAACTGCCCAAAATAGGGTATTGAAAACTAAACTCCAATCTATCATTGTTCGTCCTATTAAAAATTAGCAAAACTTAATTACAAGGCAAGGCATTCAAATTCGCTAAACACCAATTAAATAGCTTAAAATGTGACGTCAAAAGTCTAAATAAAACCACAAAAAATAAAACCCATAACTTGACATTTCAAGAATAACGGAATCACGATTATTCAGCAATCATCACTTCTCCGAGCCAAATTTTCTCTTGAATCGAGCGAAAGATAGCACATTCTTCAACCGACACTTTGCCATCGGCATAAATAGCCGCTACAATCTCATCCCGCTCTTGGCGGGAGATCACACCATCTTCCAAGGCTTTCTTAGCTCGCCTTGCCAGGTCTGAAAGTGCTTGTTGTTCCATGTCGGAGAGAGGTTGATAACGATTGCTGTGAACCTCCATAACCCTTGCCTCGACTCATCAGTGCTAATCATAGCCTACCCCAGCGGTAGCCTGTCAATCTTGCTGACCCCCAAATCCGTAACCGAACCCTGAGCCTGACTGCGATATAATGGAGAGAGAAGGGCAGGACCGTTTAACAACCAATATGTCCGTCATCTGTGTAACAAAAACTTCAAGAAAATCTTTAAAAACAGTTAAACTTAACAACCGAAACCAGGGCGATCGCCCTAGGTGACCCCAAACCTGTCGTTAGTCTCACCAATCACCATGAGCGAACCATTAGAAACACTTGAGTCCTCTCTGGGGGTCGATCCAGTCTTGTTAACGCCCCCGGATCCTGATCATCCTAACTCCCCCTCCTATCTGCCCGAGTCCCCAACTCTGACCGGAGGGGATGATGAGTTATCTCAAGACTTTTCTCAGGATCATGTGTCCCCCTTACAACCGGGTGAGATCTCAGGAGATGACTCATTTCCCAATGAGGAACGGCTCGCTCCCCGTGAAACTCCCGTCAACGAGGACGAGAGTTTGAACTTAGAAGCCGCGATGGAAGATGAAGCCGCTGTGTTACGGTCGGGACGGGGAGACGACTTCTCCGAGATGAGACCCCTTGATGACGAGAGTTCTGAGACCCTGCACCCGATTCTCTAACGTCCCCATTGCTATGTCTGAGTCCAATTGCCAAACTTGCCCCGTCTGCAAGGTACAAATCCAAACCCTCCCGATGGGCGATCGCGTCCTCTTTTCCTTCGGTCCCCCGGGAACTCGGTCTGACCTCTGGAACAAGGTGTGCAAACACGCCCAAAATGCCCAGTGTATTAACCCCCAGGGGAAATAACCTCAGTCGCCGTTTCATCCAAATTTATGCAACCGATAGGTTGTTTTAATGCCTGAAATTGTTACGGATGTGTAACAATAGACCCATAACAAAACGAAAATAAGAGAGGTCATCACGATGGTCGTAGCCGCCGCTCCCAGCCAAAAACGCCTCACCATGCAAGTCGAGGACGTCGCCGCCGACACCACTGCTATCCGTTCCCTCGACTGGGATCGCGATCGCTTCGACATTGAATTTGGCTTACAAAACGGAACCACCTATAACTCCTTCCTAATTCAGAGTGACAAAGTTGCCCTCGTGGACACCTCCCACGAGAAATTTCGGCAACTCTATCTCGATACTCTCAAAGCACAAATCAACCCCCAAGACATCGACTATCTCATCATCAGCCACACCGAACCCGATCACAGCGGTCTCGTGCGCGATGTCTTGGAACTAGCTCCCAACGCCACCGTCGTCGGGGCCAAAGTCGCCATTCAATTCCTAGAAAACCTGGTTCACAAACCCTTCGAGAAGCAGATCGTCAAAAACGGCGACACCCTCGATCTCGGAAACGGCCATATCATCGAATTCGTCAACGCGCCGAACCTGCACTGGCCCGACACCATCTTTAGTTATGACCAGAAAACCCAGGTCATATTCACCTGCGATGCGTTTGGGATGCACTACTGTTCCGATGCCACCTACGACGAGAACCTAAAACGCATCGAGCCGGACTTCCGATTTTACTACGAATGTCTCATGGCCCCCAACGCGCGATCGGTCATCTCCGCCATGAAACGGATGAAAAAACTCGGCGACATCCAAACTATCGCCACCGGCCATGGTCCCATCCTGCGCTATCACGTCAGCGAACTCACCGGACGCTATTGGGACTGGAGTAACGAAAAAGCCAACGCCGAAACCTGCGTCGCCGTCTTCTATATCTCTGACTATGGCTATAGCGATCGCCTCTCCCAAGCGATCGCCCACGGAATCACCAAAGCCGGCGTCGCCGTAGAAATGATGGATCTCAAATCCGCTGATCCCCAAGAAGTCCACGAACTCGTCTCCCGTTGCGCCGGAATCGTCCTGGGAACCCCTCCCGCCTCAGGAGACACCGCCAAAGCCACCCTAGACGCCCTAGGAACCCTCTTTGCCGCCATTCACGAAAAACAAGCCTTTGGCATCTTTGAATGTTACGGCGGTGACGACGAACCCATCGACCCCATTGTCACCAAATTCCGCGACCTCAAACTCAAACCCGGCTTTTCCCCCATCCGCATCACAGACACCCCCAGTCAAGGAACCTATCAACTCTGCGAAGAAGCCGGAACCGACATGGCTCAATTGCTCACCCGCAAAGATGCCATCAAAAAAATGAAAGCCCTCGATAGTGACCTAGATAAAGCCCTCGGTCGCTTAAGCGGTGGACTCTATATCATCACCGCTCAAAAAGGAGAAATCACCAGTGGAATGCTGGCCTCCTGGGTCTCTCAAGCCAGCTTTAAACCCCTCGGCTTAACCATCGCCGTCGCCAAAGACCGAGCCATTGAATCCCTCATGCAAGTCGGCGACAGCTTTGTCTTGAATGTCCTCGAAGAAGGCAACTATCAGCATTTGATGAAGCACTTTCTCAAACGCTTTCCCCCCGGTGCCGATCGCTTTGCCGGAGTCAACACCCAAACCGCCAAAAACGGTTCCCCCCTCCTCGCCGACGCCCTAGCCTACCTAGAATGCACCGTCGCTAGCCGCATGGAATGTTCAGACCATTGGATTGTCTACAGCACTGTTGAAGAGGGTCGTGTCTCCAAACCCGAATCCCGCACCGCCGTCCATCACCGCAAAGTCGGCAATCACTACTAACCCCCCAATAGAGAACACCCCCTATTCCCCTCCGCGACAAAATTAGTCTCAAAGGGTTTAGGGGTAAGTTTTCCCTGTCCCCCCTTCTCTTACTACTGCCTACTGCCTACTGCCTACTGCCTATTGCCTGCTGCCTCTTCCCTGTTCCCTATTCCCTATTCCCTGTTCCCTTCCTCCTATGACTGACAAACCTAGAGACGTACAAGTTTTACCCATTGCCGAGAATACACGAATCCTGCGATCGCGCACCTGGGGACGACTCCGCTTTGAGATTGAATATGCCCGTCAGCGAGGCACCACCGCCAACACCTATCTCATCGAAAGTAACAAAACCGCCTTAATTGACCCCCCCGGAGAATCCTTTACCCCGATTTTTCTACAAACCCTAAAAGACCGGGTCGATATCAACACAATTGACTATGTCATTTTGGGTCATGTTAACCCAAACCGGGCCGTGACCCTCAAAGCGTTGCTAGATATTGCCCCCAAACTCACCTTTGTCTGTTCTAACCCAGGGGCGATCGCCCTGCGGTCTTTCCTCGCCGACGAAGGCTACGAAGCCAAAATCAAAGTCATGCGCGGCGAAGAAACCTTCAACCTCGGACAAGGCCATCGCCTCCTCTTCACCCCAATTCCCACCCCTCGCTGGTCCGATGGACTGGCCACCTACGACACCAAAACCCAAATCCTCTATACCGACAAGTTTTTTGGCGCTCACGTCTGCGGCGACCAAGTCTTCGACGAAGGCTCATCCGTCTATGCCAACGATCGCCGCTACTACTTCGACTGTCTCATGGCCCCCAACGCCCGGCAAGTGGCCACCTCCCTAGAAAAACTGGCCTCACTGCCCCCAGTGCGCTTTTATGCACCGGCCCATGGCCCCATTGTTCGCGATGGAATGCGAGACTTAACCGCATCCTATCGTCAGTGGAGTGCCGAACAGAAAGATAAAGATGTCACTGTGGCCCTGCTGTTCGCCTCCGCCTATGGCAATACCGCCACCATCGGCCAGGCCATCGCCCGAGGCCTCACCAAAGCCGGGGTCAACGTCGAAGCCGTTAACTGCGAAGTCACCCCCCCAGACGAGATCCAACGCCGGGTTGAAAACTGTTCCGGCTTCATTATCGGCTCTCCCACTCTCGGCGGCCATGCTCCCACCCAAATTCAAACAGCCCTGGGAATCGTCCTCTCCACCGTTCCTAAAACCGTCCCAGCGGCAGTATTTGGCTCCTTTGGCTGGAGTGGCGAGGCGATCGACCTCTTAGAGAGCAAACTCCGCAATGGCGGCTATCAACTGGCCTTTGACCCCATCCGCGTTAAATTCAAACCCACCGAGGTCATTCTCAAAACCTGTGAAGAAGCCGGAACCGACTTCGCCCAAACCATTCGTAAAGCCAAGAAAGTCCGCAGCCGCCGCGAACCTGCCAGCAACGTCGAACAAGCCGTTGGGCGTTTGGTGGGGTCGCTGTGCGTGCTGACCACAAAACAGGGTGACTTGTCAAGTGCCATGTTAGCCTCTTGGGTGTCCCAAGCCACCTTTAGCCCTCCCGGCTTAACCGTCGCAGTGGCCAAAGAGCGGGCGATCGAGTCCCTACTCTATCAGGGGAGTCCCTTCGCCCTGAATATCCTCGGCGAAGGTAAGCATTTGGGCTTAATGAAGCACTTTCTCAAACCCTTCAACCCCGGTGAAGACCGATTTGCCGGAGTGGAAACCCGGGAAGCCGAGAATAGCTCGCCCATCTTAGAAGATGCGATCGCCTATCTCGAATGTACCGTGCAACGGCGTATGGAATGTGGCGACCATTGGCTCGTCTACGCCACCATCGCCGCCGGAAACGTCTTTGAACCCGACACCCAAACCGCCGTTCATCACCGCAAAACCGGAACCCATTACTAAGATTTCCCCAGTCACCATCGCCAAGTGAGGAAATCCGAACTCAATCCGTTGGGGAATTGCACGAAAAGTTCGCAATTCCCCACTTGTCGTTTTGACCAATTCCCGTCAGGATCAGAATAGGCTTATGCCATTCCTTTTATTCCTCTGTCAATCCTCATAAAACTATTATGACTGTCCTCGAAAAAGGCAACATTACAATCCATACCGAGAATATCTTTCCCATCATCAAAAAGTCGCTGTATTCAGCCCATGAAATCTTTTTGCGGGAACTCGTCTCCAACGCCGTCGATGCCATTGAAAAGCTTAAAATGGTCTCCTACGCCGGAGAATTTGATGGCGACACCGACCATCCCAAAATTGTCCTCAAAGCCGATAAAGACAACAAAACCCTATCCATTAGCGATAATGGCATCGGCATGACCGCCGATGAAGTCAAAAAATATATTAACCAGGTTGCCTTCTCTAGCGCCGAAGAATTTGTCCAAAAATATAGCGGCGGTGCCGATCAACCCATTATTGGTCACTTCGGCTTAGGCTTTTATTCCTCCTTCATCGTTGCCAAAACCGTCGAAATCGATACCCTCTCCTACAAACAGGGTGCAGAAGCCGTCCATTGGACTTGTGATGGTTCCCCAGAATTTGAACTCACCGAGAGCGATCGCCAAGAGGTCGGAACCACCATCACCCTCACCCTTCAAGACGAAGAAACAGAATATCTCGAATCCCCTCGCATCCGCCAGTTGGTGAAAACCTACTGCGATTTCATGCCCGTTCCCATTGAATTTGAAGGGGAAATTCTCAACGAACAACCTGCCATTTGGCGCAAATCTCCCAGCAATCTGACTGACGAAGATTACCTAGAATTTTACCGGTATCTCTACCCCTTCCAAGACGAACCCCTCCTCTGGGTTCACCTCAAAACCGACTATCCCTTTGAAATTAACGGCATCCTCTACTTCCCCAAACTAAAACCCGATGTGGATGTCACCAAAGGCAACATTAAACTCTTCTGCAACCATGTCTTTGTCAGCGACCATTGCGAAGAAATTGTGCCTCAATTCCTGATGCCCATGCGTGGGGTCATCGATAGTCCTGACATTCCCCTGAACGTCTCCCGTAGCGCCCTACAAGTCGATCGCAAAGTCCGCAAAATTGCCGACTTCATCGCCAAAAAAGTGGCCGATCGCCTCAAAGAACTCTACAAAGAAGACAAACCCCAGTATCTCAAATGCTGGAAAGACCTGGGAACCTTCGTCAAATTCGGCTACATCAACGACGAGAAGTTCAAGAAACAAATCGAGGACATCGTCATCTACAAAACCACCGCTGACTTAAGTTCAGACCAAAGCGACAGCGCCAGCGTACAAGTCGAAACCGAGGGCGATGCTTGGCAAGATGTCAACCCCGATGGTGGGAACGCCGACGGTGGAATCACCCAAAACGGGGAATCCTACACCACCCTGGCGGAATATCTCGAACGGAACAAAGAACGCCATGAGAACCGGGTTTATTACTGTTCCGACGCCGTCACCCAAGCCACTTATGTGGAACTCCACAAAAACCAAGGTTTAGAAGTCCTCTTCCTCGACTCCTTCATCGACACCCACTTTATCAGCTACCTCGAACGGGATCATGCTGATGTCAAGTTCTCCCGAGTCGACTCAGAACTCGATGAGAACCTCGTCAGTGGCGACTCAGACAGTGAAATCGTTGACCCCAACACCAACAAAACCCGCAGTGAACAAGTCAAAGAGTTGTTTGAGGCGGCCCTAAACAAACCCAAACTCACCATTCGCACCGAGTCGTTGAAAGGGGATAACGCTCAAACCTCTCCCCCGGCGATGGTGTTACTCCCCGAAGCCATGCGTCGTCTGCGGGATATGACGGCCCTGTTGCAGCAGGAACAGTCCGACTTCCCCGACGAACATGTTTTGGTGGTCAACACCGCTCACCCGATGATTCAGAATTTGGCCAACATCGCTCAGGGTGGAATTGTCACCAGTGAGGGGTCTCCTTCGTCGGAGTTAGCGAGTCTGATTTGTCATCATGTCTATGATTTGGCGTTGATGTCTCAGAAAGGCTTTGACGCGGACGGGATGAAGCAGTTTATCAATCGCTCCAATCAGGTGTTGACGCAACTCACCGACGCGGCGAAGTAGAGGTCGGCTGAAGCGTTACCGAAACGGTTAAGACTGGGGGGTGTATCGGCGGCGATGCACCCCTGCTGTTGTTTCGGCGATGGCGACCCAGCCCGAAACAACAGCAGGGTGCAAGCTGTATGAGCCATAAAGGTCGAGGTGAGCTATGTTAACCCGGACAGAAGAACAAAAAATCTCATTGACGTTAGAGGAGTTCCTGGATTGGTATCCCGATGGTTATGAGGGTCGATTTGAATTACATGACGGGGTAATTACTAAGGTGCAACCGACCGGAACTCACGAACAAGTTGCCGGTTTTTTAGCCTCTAAACTATCCGTTTACATTGACCGTCAGAATTTGCCCTTTTTTATCCCCCGCCAAGGACTGGTTAAAGCCATTGATTCCCCTAAATCGGCTTATATCCCTGATGTGATGGTCTTGGATACGAATGCCCTAGACCATGAGCCGTTATGGAAACAGCGATCGACAATCACGCAGGGTACGAGTATTAAGTTAGTCATAGAAGTGGTGAGTACAAATTGGCAGGATGATTATTTGCTGAAGCTTGGAGAATATGAAAAATTGGGGATTGCTGAGTATTGGATTGTGGATTATTTAGGTTTGGGAGGTCGGCGGTATATTGGCGACCCGAAGCAACCGACGATTTCAATTTATGATTGGGTCGATGGAGAGTACCGGGTTACTTTATTTAGAGGTCAAGACCGGTTGCGATCGCCCACATTCCCGGAGTTAAACCTAACCGTAGAACACATCGTTCAAGTTGGGACATGACTCGACCCCTGCAAGCTAGCGGGTTTGAAAAATATTCTGTACCATAGGCTTTTTCACCTTCGCCGCTTCGCGATCTAATTCCTCAACCTCGCCACTGTCTAACATCCAACCTAAAGCACCTAGGTTCTGCTGCGCCTGTTCCACCGTTTTCGCCCCCGGAATGGGAATCGTCCCTTTCGCCATACACCAATTTAAAGACACTTGCGCTGGAGTTTTCTGACGGGATTCGGCGATCGCCCCCAAACAATCCAACAGCGATCGCGCCCCCGGTAAAATCTGCCGACAGACCACTCCCCGCAACCCCGAAGGGGTCTTCTCAGCCGAGTATTTCCCCGTCAATAAACCCAACGCCAAGGGACTATAGGCAATCAGTTGAATCCCCAATTCATCGCAGACATCTTTCAACCCTAACTCTGTCACTGGATAGGTCGATAGCAACGAATATTGCACCTGCAATGAAACAATTGGAATTCCCCGATCTGCAAACCGACGATGCACTAGCCGCAGTCGTTTTGGTCCATAATTCGAGACCCCAACTCCCCGCACCTTTCCCGCTTCATATAAATCCATTAACCCGTCTAATAAGGGCCATTCCTGCCAGGGTAAATAATTAGCCGTAGACCAGTGCATTTGGGCTAAATCAATCCCCCCCAAACGCTCCGCTGAAGCCTCCGCCGCTGCAATCATCGAACGTCGAGTGAGTCGCCAAGGATAGGGGGCTAACTTCGTGGCCAGACAAAGTTCCGTCCGTTGCACGTTAACAGCGGTATCACAGTAGCGTTGGGCAAATTGTCCTAATAACGATTCACTGCGTCCACTGAGTTTTCCAGTTCCATAGGAGTCCCCTGTATCAAACAGGGTAACGCCATTATCTACACAGAGATTAAACACCTGTTGTAGACTGCTATCCATGCTCTCATCATACTCCCAAAGCAGGCGATTTCCCCAAGCCCAGGTTCCACAGCCCATCGGTGGTAAATTTAAGGTGGTCATGGTCGTTTTTCCTGAAGGTTTGACAAGATATAAGGCAACTAACGGCTAAGTTTTGAGGGGGGAACAATGCCCCGATCGCAAAGCGTTTTATCAATTTCCGCTAACAGTTGTAAATCGACATTAGGAAGCGGAGACGGACTCAATAACTCCTGATTTTCCAGGAAGGAAAACGCTTGACAAAATTGCTCTTTTGTGCTACTAATTTGAGGCTGAAAATGGGCAGAAATAAGCCGATCGCAGTGCCATTGAGACACCCGTTCCACCCAATCTAACGTTTCCTGGGGCGCACGATTGAGAATCAGTTGCTGCAACACGGGAGCCACGAGTGGACGACCGTTTCCCCGGAGAGCATCAAAGGAGCGTTGCCAATCGTCTTTCCATTCAAATGGATATAAGCCAAAGTAGTTTTTACGAGAGCGATCGCCGGCCTTGAACGCATCCCGAATCACCTGACTCCAGGGTGGAGTTGCCAAGACACTGGGGCGAAAATAGGTCGCAAATAAACAGATGCGTTGCCAACCTTTGCGGCGATTCTCGGGAGTATCTTCGACCACATCAAAGGGGCTATCTTTGGCGTGAAACAAGAGTGGAAAACTATCAAGCTGAACGATCGCCGGCGGATCTTCAGGAATCGCAATCAAGCTATCCGTCAGGAGTAAACTGCGGCTGGGGCGGTCATAGAGTGCTACTTCTCCAAACCAACCGGCTCCCAGATTGATGGGGCCAAGAACCTCCAGGGCGCATTGATCAGCAAAGGGGAGTTGACTGGGTTCGTCGGGAATCACATGAGTGCGATCGCCCGGAAGCCCCAACCAACTCAGCGGCAGATTGAGAGGAAAACTCCACTGTTGCGGGGCAATATACACCTGCGCCTGGGGACAGGCCCGCGCAAACGGTCCCACAAACACCTTATGTTCCAACCCCGACACTGTGGGATGAATGATATAGCGTACCGGACCATGAGCCGCCACCAATTCATTGAGAAGGGCTAAACATTCCCCCGTCGGGGCGATCGGTGCATAGACTAACAATCCCCCCGCATCAAGTTTCACAACCGTCATGCGGATGGGAACCACCACATAGAAAATCCCCTGAAGTTGGTCAAACGTCCAGAGGCGATCGCGCACCACCTCCCGCCGCAACGTCCGCCGCTGTCCATAGGGATAAATCGGCAATGTAAACCAGAAATTCCAAGAATACTCACTCATGCCTATTGCCTATTGCCGGAAGAAGAGGGCGACCACAAGGGTACGCCCCTACGTGGGTTCTCCCCTCCAGGGAGGGGTTAGGGGTGGGTTATGCCGGAAGAAGAGGGCGACCACAAGGGTACGCCCCTACCCCCTATTGCCCAAACTCAAAATACCCCGGTTTCACTTGGGTTTGCTGCAACTTGGGGTCATAGTCAAGGCGGTATTCCCGCGCGATCGCCCCAAACTCGCGTAGTTGCTTGGCTTCGGGTTCACGAATCTCCGTATCCGTTGACAGCAAAATCACCTGATGACTCGCCGCCGGGAAATAGCGTTCCACCAAATTTTGACGGTGGGACGAATCCAAACGGCCCAGAGGCGTATCGATCGCCACCGGAAGCTGACGGCCCGACACCCGCGCCAATCCCCAGAGGAAGGCGATCGCCAACAGTTGCTTTTCCCCCGCCGAGAGGCGATGTTTGGGAACCATCTGCCCCTGACGATCATATAACAGTAAGCGAAAGTCCTCCGCCTCAATCACCACCCGATGCACCAAATCCGACTTGTGCAACAGATAGCGGAAACATTCCGTCACCTCCAGTTCCAGCTTATTGAGTTTCCGCAGCGTCAACCGTTCCCGGAATTGAGCTAACGTTCGTTGCACCGACTTGGCGTTATCAATTAAATGATTGGCATTTTGGCGATCGACATTCTCCTCCCCATAACTGGCCAACTCCTTCTTAATTCGTTCCACCTCAGCCCCTCGCTGCTGAACCTCCCGTTCTCGTAACTCCAGGGTAGCGTCAAGTTTCTGGCGTTCCCCCTGGGCCTGCGTCATCTCTTGGAACAGGCGATCGCTCTCCTCCTTCGGGGCCGCCTGTGCAATAAGCTGTTCCGTCCGGGTTAACGCCTCCAACGCCTCTTGTAACGCCTCTTGAGTCGTCTCCCATTGACGTACCCCATCCCCGAGGCGATCGCCCAACAACGCCCCCAATCCCTGCAACTGGCGCTCACTCAAACCCAACCACAGGGCCGCCTCATCCTCCGTCTGGGGGCCATCCTCCCGCAGAAACGCCTGTACCCGCTGCAACTTCGGTTTTGCCAAGCCCAACCCTTGCAACAAATCTAACAATCGCTGATCTCGCTCTTGCATCGCCCCTTGCAACAAACGAGCGCGAGTTTCTTGGGCTTCCCACTCCCCTTGCTTATGAGCCATCCGTAACAACGGCTCAATCCCAACGAGGGGTAAACAGCCCGCCGCCAACTCCCGCAGGCGATCGCGATGACGCTCCACCTCCTGTTTCTGGCTGCGAAGCTGAGCCTCCAGGGCCGCTCGTTCCTCAGCAATTTTGCCCCCCTGAGCGCGAAACACCGCCGTCGCTCGTTCCTCCTCCTCCAGAGCATTCTGGCGCTCCCGTTTTAACCCCTTGACGTGCTCCTGAAGTTGCTGATGCTCCTGCTGAGCCTCCTCCAAGCGCCGCTCAATCGCCTCAATCTCAGCCCGTTCCTTCTTTCCCGCCAGCGTCTTCCGCTTGCGATTCACCAACACCTCCAAATCCACCGCCAAGCGTTCGGCCAACTCCAACCCCAACAGAGACTTAATCGCCCCCGACACCAGCGGCGGTGGGGCCTCCTGTTCCGCCAACTCCTTCACCTGTTCCCCATCAAACAGAAACAGATTGGAAATTCCCAAAGGAAGCAGGGTTTCGACGTACTCATCCCAAGTTTCTGACAGGCCCTCATCCTTCCAATCACTATTTCCCAGGCCATCAGGCTGATAAATTCCTAGAGTTTCCCTCCCCTCCTTAGGATGGCGATCCCAAGTGCGAATGATGCGATACCGCACCTGACGATTGTCCACCACCTGCTCGAATAGCAGTTCAATGGTCGTCTTTGCATGGGGTTCACTATGGCGATTGACGCATTGAGCCAAGAAATCCCCATAATTGAGACTTCCCCGCGTCGAACATTGGGCCCGTTGTCCATAGAGGGCCAGGCGAATCGCATCCATGAGGGTGGTTTTACCGCCGCCATTCATCCCCCCAAAGAGGATAATCGGGGCCAGTTCCCCCCCTTCGGCGTCGATAGGGCGTAGATTGAGTTCTTGTCGTCCAATATAAGGACCAAAGTTTTGTAGGACGAGTTCGAGGAATTTCATGAAGTCGCAAAAACGCCAGGGACGACAAAGCATTCCTGGCGCGAGTATGTCTTTATGGGAATCCTAACGGATTTTGGGGACGCTTGGCCAAGGTTCCCCCCGCCAAGCGTAGATTAGGCTTAGCGCATTCCCCCAGGGCCACGACGACCTTCACGGCCATGTCCACCGCGCTCTCCCCGTTCTCCACGACGTTCTTCCATCCAATCGCGAACCTCGGCCCGCTGTTCCTCCGTGAGAACTTCGCGGATTTCCATCATTGAGTTAAAGCGCAATTCTGACATCTCGTCCCGCAACTGCATCATCTGTTGACGCTGTTGACGGATTTCCTCAGCAGAGGCGTTACTCCCCATGATACTGTGCATGGTATCCCGCTGCTGTTGCATCCGTTCCCGAACCGAGTCAATTTGCGGTTGATAGCGATCGCGGATCGCCTGAATTGAGTTGGTTTGTTCCGGCGTTAAGTCGAGACGTTCCATCCAACGCATTTGTCCGCGATCTCGCGGGCCACGCTGACTCATCTGATTTTGACGAGGGCGCAGATCTTCAGCATTGGCGTAGGAGGAGGTGACTGTTCCCAACGCCAGGAACCCTAGAAGTCCCCAGAGAACAGCTTTACGAGTGCAATGTTTGTTATTGAAGCGAGTGTTGAAACCAGTTGAGTTAGCCATGATCAATTACTATCCTTTGTAGGTGTTTGTCTTCAGTGAACCCTTAGAAGGGTGCGTTTTAGCGTTCCGACAGTTCCCAAACCATCTCCCATTCTTCCCGTTCCCCGAGGTGGGGTTCGCACTCATAGCTGGAACAATACCAACTATCTTCGAGGAACGTTTCGAGTTGCACCAACTGAGCCTGACTGGCTTGGGGAGGAAGGAGACTGCGGTGAGCGAACCAGGCCAAGGGAATCAGGGCCGCCGCGATCGCCCCACCCCAACGCCGTCGTTGTCGCCATTTGAGCTGTTTCAGAGTCTCTTCAGTCCGAATTTGCTCTAGCAATTGGTTTTCGAGATTGGCAGCGGCGGGAGGGGGAAGCGGCCGATGTTGTCGTAAAAAGGCGATCACTTGGCGATCGTCATCGTAAGAGTCTGTCAAAATGTCACCCCCTGATTTTCAAGATACTCACGGACGAGTTTCCGTCCATGAAAGAGTCGAGATTTGACGGTTCCCACCGGAATATCGAGGATTTCCGCCACCTGTTTTTGGGGAAGATCTTCGAGATCATGCAAAACAATCACACTCCTAAAATCCAGTTTTAGCTCTTGTAGTGCCTGTTCCACCCAATCCCGATACTGGAGTTCCATTAGATCCAGGGGCGCGACGGGCGCTTCCGGTTGCAGTTTGGCGCGTAAATCGGCCCGTTTGGCAAAGTCTCGCCGTTTATCGGTGGCGACATTCCAAACAATACGATAGAGCCAGGTGGAGAAGTAATCGGGCGATCGCAGTTTTGGCAATCCTTTCCAAACCCGGAGGAAGGTTTCCTGAACCAGATCATCAAGGACTTCCCGACCACAAAGTTGGTAAAGTGTTGCTCGCACTTTGCCTTCATAGCGTCGATACAGTTCCCGAAAACTCAGTTCATCCCCTTGACAGCACCGACGCACTAACTCCCCATCAGCGGGACGATTGGGTTTGTCTGCTGCCACCATTAATGTTTGACCATCTGCGAACCTGCACCTTGTATCTCACGATACTTCCATATTGAGGACCCTCGGTCATTGCCGGGTTCCAAGACTATAGACTCAAGTCCGTCTCAATCGGTTCAATGGGTTGTTAAGATTTTTTCGTTATTTTACGTAGCCCATTTCCCCATGATACAATCCTGACAGTAGTGATTTCAAGTCCTTTTTGACAGAATCTAAAGCATTGAGGCTGAAGCGTACAGTTATTTCCCTCTCACCCATGCTATCGGAAACCTGTCATCATAAACTTGTCATCAGACACTACTTTGACTGGCATCTTAACGTTTGTTTTAGATTATATAGTGACCCCAAAAGGGGATAATGATACCCATGCGTGGCATATATATTACAGCTAATGATCGCTTTCTGAACTTGTCGATCGCACTTCTCAATAGCATCCGCCACTATGATCCTGATATCCCCGTCACCCTAATTCCCTACGATGACAAGGCGCAAGAGGTAGCCGAGTATCTTGGAGAGCATTATCACGTTAAACTCTATTCAGATTTAGAGCAGATCCAGCGAATCTCTGACCAAGCCCTAAAAATTTTTGGGGACAGCTTTTTTGCACGTCCCAATCAGTTTCGCAAGCAAGTTTGTTGGTTCGGTGACTATGATGAGTTTCTGTATATCGATACGGATATCGTCGTCTTCGATAAAATCATCGCCCAGCTTGATGCCCTCGACCAGCATGACTTTTTATGCCTAGACTACCAACATTGCGGTGGCATCAAAAATGTGTTTACACCCGATATTTTTGAAGATGGTGTTTTGTCAGATGAGGATATCAAGGGGATTTTCAACGGGGGCTGGTGGGCTGGCAGAAAAGGGTTATTTGATGAACAAGATCTCTATGATATTTTTGCTGAATGTGCCGCCCATCCGAATTACTTTGATTTTACCCAGAAAACCTCAGATCAGCCTATCATCAACTATATGATCCTAACTCGTCTGAAACCAGAACGCCGCTTTAACTTGGTCAATCAACCCGGTGGTGCTCCTGGAAGTTGGGCGGGAAGTTCTCAGTTTCTGCCCACAGGCGACGCAGCCTTGATCGACCCTAACCATAGCAATAAACGTTTACACTATCTCCACTGGGCCGGAATCCGGATTGTTCCTGGCTGTCCTTACTGGGACATTTGGAAGCACTATCGTTATCTCAATAGCCCTGTGGTCCCCCCAGATTCAGCCTTAGTTCCTAAGGTCTCCTTCGGCCAGCGAACCCGACAATGGCTCAAAAAACTAAGATCTTAAAGCCCTTCCCCCCCAATTTATAAAGATTGCTTAAAGCTTCCGGCAAAATCCCCCAGATCCCAGATCTGTGTATCACAATGGAATTTGTGAGGGTGAACTCGCCCTCTACCTCATAACAGCCAAGGATAGACGGAGGCGACTCGCATATGGCATCTGTTAAAGAATCCCCGAAAGAATCAACAAATCATAAAACCTTACCCACCTTAGCCGAGACTACCCAGGGTATTGCAGCCACCGAACTGCGCCCTTGGGGATCTTTCACTGTCCTGGAAGAAGGCACTCGTTATAAAATCAAACGCATCGAAGTCAAGCCGGGACATCGCCTCAGCTTGCAGATGCACCATCATCGTAGTGAGCATTGGATCGTCGTCTCAGGAACTGCTCGCGTCATCTGTGATGAAAAAGAGGAACTGGTGTACAGCAACCAGTCCACCTATGTGCCTCAGGGAACCAGTCACCGCCTGGAAAACCCCGGTGTCATTCCCCTGGTTCTGATTGAAGTTCAAAATGGCGAATACCTTGGGGAAGACGATATTATCCGCTTCCAGGATGATTACGCCCGTAACGATAACGGCTAGATAGTCTCTACTCCCGTATCGCCCTCTTCACCCCTTCTCCTGCTGGGAGGAGGGGATTTTCATACCAACTGCACCCCAGTCATCAATCCGGCTCAGCTGAGCCGCATCTAAAATGACCCCTTGCATCTGAGCGTAGCGCAACACCGCCTCAGTCAAGGTGGCCCCGGAAAAATCGGCATGGTGCAACTGAGTCTGTCGTAAATCGGCTTGGCGTAGGTTGGCGTTACGTAAGTTGGCCCCAGCCAGGTAAGAACCATTAAAATGCACACCCGAGAGGTCACTGTTGGAAAGATTAGCTTGATAGAGATAGGCCCTAATCAGTTCCGCTCCGTGAAGTGTGGCTTCTGATAAGTCCGCTTGATTGAGATGAGCGCCCTGTAAATCGGCTTCACATAAACTAGCGCGACGCAGTTGAGCGCCGTTGAGATTAGTTTGTCGCAGGTTGGCTTGATGAAAGTTGGCCCCATTGAGGTTAGCGCCACTTAAATCCGCTCCCATGAGGGTGGCGCTGCGAAAGTTCGCCCCAATTAGCGTCGCTCCCCGGAGATTGCAATTGGCTAGGTTGAAGTCTCGGAAGTCTGCACCGATCAGATGGGCGTCGGTTAAATCTAAGGCGATCGCCCCCTGACCCTGTTTTGCATTCGTCCATCGGGCGGCCCCGTTTTCCACTAGCGCCAGATGTATCGCGTTTGCCACAATCTCCAGTCCGTTTCCCTATCGTCATTGATTTGGAAGCTGAGCTGACAGGATATCTCCAACCTCCTTCATCATGATAACGGCTGGCCTAAGCTCTTTTGCAAAATTTTTGTGATTTCTTGTTCAATCTCATCTGCGGGGGCCTCGGCATCTAGGCGAATCATCCGTTCGGGGTTCTGTTCGGCTAAGGTGAGGTAGCCCTGACGCACCCGCTGATGAAAGGCTAGGGCTTCCCGTTCGAGGCGATTGGCTTCCCCTCGCTGCTGAATCCGTTGTAAGCCCACTTCCGGGGGGAGATCTAACCAGAGGGTTAAATCGGGCATTAATCCCCCTGTGGCGATCGCATTTAGCTGGTGGATTAATTCTAGATCCAGTTGTCGCCCATAGCCCTGATAGGCAAGGGTGGAGTGGATATAGCGATCGCACAGAATAATGGCCCCCTGAGCTAAGTTAGGCTTAAGGTACTGTTCCACATGCTGAGCGCGATCGCTGGCATAGAGAAGTAATTCCGAGCGAGGGGCAATTTCATCTTCATCCCGTACCTTGAGCAGCAGATGACGTAACTCTTGCCCTAAGAGGGTTCCCCCCGGTTCACGAGTGGTTAAAACTGCACCCGGAACCTGCGATCGCAACCATGCCGCCGCTCGTTCAAGTTGGGTGGTTTTGCCCGCTCCTTCGATGCCTTCAAATACAATCAACTGGCCTGCCATAATCACTTCCATCCCACGAACACCTGCACTGATCTGCCAAATTGTCCCAGAATTTGCAACAAAAGGTTGACCAAAGGGAGCGATCGCCCGGAACAGATGCTAAAGTATCGTTCATAATTAGAAAAGCGAACTCAAACGCCGTTGAGTTATCTCAACTGAACCGTTAGCCTGCCGAGGAGGTCATTTTGGTAAACCTGACAGAATCTCTCAACCCGCAAGAACTTCGGGCTGAAGTGGCGAACCTGCAAGAAGAAGTGAAGATGCGAGATCAACTCGTGCAGCAACTCTCTCAGGAACTGTTCCGGCTCGTCAAAGGAAGTGGGAACGCCGCCCCAGCCGCCACCGCTCAGGGCCAGAGTGAGCAACTGCAACTCCTCCATGGCCAACTCGCTGAAGTCGAGCAACAAGTGGAATTTTATCAACAACAGATTGCTGAGCGCGATCGCGAACTGGTGCAGCAGCGACAAACCGTGCAGGAACTCAACGATCGCGCTAGAATGTTAGAGCAGGTCGTCCAAGAGCTTCCTGAGATTTATAAACAAAAGTTTGCAGAGCGGCTTAAACCAGTTCAAGAACGAGTCGAGATGTTGCAGCGAGAAAATCGTCAGCTCCATTCCGAGCTACAAAGTGTCAGCTATCGCCTTGCTCAGCGGACACGCCGCCAGTCTGGCAACCTTGATTTGCCGAGCTTTGAGGAGTCTCAACAGCGGGCATCTCTCCCGTCTTTTGGTGGCGCTTAGATTCTTAAAATAGCTACGGGTGACTGGGTGCATTCTCCCTCTAGCATCAATCAGTGCGATCTGTCTTGTGCCTCGCAAATGTCGGGGTTCATTGCGTTTTTTGACCTGACAGTGTTAAGAAATAAGAAGATTATGAGTCAATCGAGGCATTGAATGTCTGAGGCAATCTCTTTAGAAGCGATCGAAGACATCGCCCGTCAGTACGGATACTGGGCGGTTTTTTTTGGGATCTCCCTGGAAAATGCCGGGCTTCCCCTTCCCGGAGAAACCTTAACGCTCGTGGGTGGTTTTTTAGCCGGAGAGGGGGAACTGGACTATTGGATTGTCCTCCTCTGTGCCACCGGTGGAGCAATTCTGGGAGACAATTTTGGCTATTGGATTGGCAAGTGGGGAGGGTTTCCCCTAATGTTACGCATCGGCAAGCTGTTGCGCGTTCCTGAGGGGCAACTTTACCGACTGCGGGATGAATTTAGTAAAAACGCCGCCAAAGCCGTGTTTTTAGGGCGTTTTGTGGCTCTGTTACGGATTTTTGCCGGTCCCTTGGCCGGGATTTCCGATATGCCCTATGGCAAGTTCTTTCTCTGTAATGCCGCTGGGGCAACGGTTTGGGCCTCGGTGATGGTGAGTCTCTCCTTTTTTGTGGGGCGGTTGGTTCCCTTAGAGAAACTCGTCTCTGGGGTAGCTACCTTTAGTGTGGGGGCCTTGTTGTTGGTGGTGTTGGCGATCGCCATTCCTCGCCTCTTGGAATTGCGAAACCCCTTGAACGTTGAGGAAAAGTGAGATCCCTACGCTCAGCCTGGAACAGTGGCCGCTTTACCGTTATCCTGGGACGTTAACCCGAGGATAAAGGGAACCGCTGAACGGGCCCAGGCGGTGGGAGTCGTGTAGTTGTTGGCACTACTGCCAAAACAGGTTTGTAGCATATCCGTATTGATGACACCAGGATTCAAGGCGACGGCAGCCAGATGACTCGGGAGTTCCTGGGAGAGCGATCGCGTCAAGCCCTCAATGGCCCATTTTGTGGCACAGTAGGGCGCCACTTCCGGGGAGGTACTGCGTCCCCAAGTTGAACTAAAGTTGACAATGATGCCCCCTTGTGAATCAATCATCGCCGGGATGAAATGGCGCAAGACGTTGGCCACTCCTTTAATGTTGACATCAATAATGCGATCGAACTCCGGGGCGGAAATCTCCCAGACGCGGGCCGGTTCGTTAATGACGCCGGCATTATTAATCAAAATGTCGGGAGCGGGAATCTCTTGGAGAACCTGTTGACTCCATCGTTGCACCTGTCTCTCATCAGCTAAATCAACGACAGAGAAGTGATGGGGAGCGTTGTAGGTGTTCTGGAGTTGGGCGATCGCCCCCTCATCTGTCGCACAGCCGAACAAGCGATGACCCTGGGCAATGAACCCCTCCAACATCGCTTGTCCGAGGCCTCGACTGACGCCAGTGAGGACAATAGTTTTAGCAGAATTAGAAGTCATAGCAGTCTTCAGGTTTCATAGGTCTAATATCCCATATCCTCCATAATCTGGCGCATATTCATCTCAGTCCAACTGCTGACTCGTTCGAAGCTATCTCGGGCCACATCCTCAGAACGAGCGGCAATGGATTGACCCACATCCGACTGATAGAACGTCAACATGGCTTGCAATTCTTCCATGTTGTAATGTTCCGCGTAAATGGGAGTCGCCAAGTTCACATACTCGACCTCCAGGCGTTGCAAGTACTCATCTACCGCTTCTTGTGGAATCTGGGGATTCTCCTCTAAGCCTTGGCGCATGGATTCAACGATGATATTTTGCTCATTCGTCGCCTCAATCAGCTCCTGAATCACCGCTTCCTTCTCCGGGGAAATGTCAGGGTCTTCTGAGAAGTCCGGCCCCATCTCCTCCGTCGGGGTAGCAGCCCGGGCGGGGGAGGTTAAGGAGGGGGCAATTCCTAACGTGAGGGGGGTGATGATGGTGGCGATCGCCAATGACATAAAAGTGCGTTTCATTGTTTCCTCCTGGACACAACCTGGGTTTGATCGTTTGCGAGAACTCAATCTGAGCATCAAACCCACTAACTCCAACCTAACCAGTTTTCCCGTTAATTTCAACCATATGCCGAAATCGTGACCTCTCGCCGTTCCTGAGTCTCGGGCCTAAACTCCGCTAAAATAGCGGCAACTCCTCCTTAACTGAGCCGATTGTGTTGGACTTAGCCCATGCACTCCCGAGCGGACGACCTCGATTACCTTCAGACTTAACCTTACGCCCCTATCAGGAACAGGCGATCGCCAACTGGTTCGCCGCGAGTGGCCGGGGAACCCTGAAAATGGCCACCGGAAGCGGCAAAACCATCACCGCCCTGGCCATCGCCAGCCAACTCCACCACGCCATTGGCTTACAGGTTCTGCTGATTATCTGTCCCTACCGGCATCTCGTCACCCAATGGGATCGCGAATGTCGTCGCTTTGACTTAGATCCCATTCTCGCCTTTGAAAGTGTCCACCACTGGCAAGGCCCCCTCATCCGCCGCCTCACCGCCGTGCGATCGCAGAGTTTGCCCTTTCTGACGATTATCACCACCAACGCCACCCTGATGCGCGATCGCTTCCAATGGCAACTCAAATACTTCCCCGCCAAAACCCTCATCATTGGCGATGAAGTCCATAACCTCGGCGCACCCCGCCTCGAAACCGCCCTCCCCCGTCATATCGGCCTACGGCTGGGCCTATCCGCCACCCCAGAACGCCACTTCGACGACGAAGGAACGGATGCCGTTCTCAGCTATTTCGGCAACGTCCTACAACCGGAACTCACCCTAGGCGATGCCATCAAAGCCGGGGCCCTAGTGCGCTATCAATACTATCCCCTGTTCGTTCCCCTCACCTCCTGGGAAAGCGAACAATATGCCAAACTCACCCATCGCATTGGCTGGGCCTTAGGAGACGAAAACCGCAACCCCGACGACCTTACCGCCCTACTGGTGAAGCGATCGCGCCTCATTGGTACCGCCAGCCGCAAACTGGATATCCTGCGCTGGATGATGCAATCGCGCCTCAACACCAGTCACACCCTCTTTTACTGTAGCGACGGCTGCGACAGCGAAACCAACACCCCACAAATCGAAGCCGTCGTGCGTCTGCTGGGGCGAGAATTGGGGTTCCGCATCAACACCTACACCGCCGAAACCTCCATCAACGAACGGGAACAACTGCGCCAGCAATTTGAAGCCGGAGAACTCCAGGGATTAGTCGCCATCCGTTGTCTCGACGAAGGGGTCGATATTCCCGCCATTCGCACCGCCGCCATCCTCGCCAGCAGCAGCAACCCCCGCCAATTCGTCCAACGTCGTGGTCGTATCCTGCGCCCCCATCCCAGTAAAGACCACGCCACCTTATTTGATACCATCGTCTTACCCCCCGACCTCGATCGCGAGACCTGGGAAGTTGAACGCAACCTCTTAAAGAAAGAACTCAAACGCTTTCTTGAATTTGCCGAACTCGCGGATAACGCGGAAGAGGCCCAACAGCAACTGCGAAAACTGCAAGCGAAATTTAGCCTCGATTAACCCCTCTCAACCTAGGAAACCTTCCGATTACCTGTCTTATGGCTTCCGATTATTTCCATCCCGCTGACGAGAATCCCCATATCGATTCCGTTGTCTCTGAACCCACCCTCTTTGATGACACCTGGGACGACGCACCCACAGCCGACTGGGATGTTCCCACCCTCGGCGTCTCCTCAATTCTCTCCGAACAGCGGGCCCAATATGGCGATCGCCAAAACTTTGATGAAGTGTGGGAACCCCTGCAAAGCGCCCCTCCAGACGTGCAAGAGATTATGCGCCGAGTACTAACTATCGAGTTGCGTCGCCTCAATACCCGTAAAACTTATGGTGTCACCAACGAAATCTTGAAAGTTGTCTATGACGTCATTCCCGAATAGCTGGACTTCTCTAATCTAGGGTTGCCGGACTCGATATAAGCGATGACAGTCTAAGCATCCCTCTCTGACTTCTGCAAACGAATCAGTTAAATTGACCGATGTTTGTGACTCCATCGCTGCCAGTTTCAATCCTTCAAGATTGGCTTGAAAATTAGCAATCAGTTGAGAAAAGTTATCTGGTTCCTCCCAAATTGAGGGCTTCGCACCCCAGTCGTCGTCTGACATCATCCCGGTTCCAGGGGGAAAAACATCTGGCATCAACTCCGCCAGGGCCACTAGGGCCTCAATGTGAGTTAAAGTATGTTCTGAGAAAGGAGCCTCATTCTCCAGGATTTCTTCCAGAGAGCGATAATGACCGGACAAGGCACTCATATAGCGGCGACGGTAGGCAATGACCAAATCCCGATCCGGTGACGGCCGAGCGTCGAGAGCGATCGCATCCCCATAGGTTGCCGTTGGCTTCCCATCCTGCGCCTCGGAAACATCACGGGGATATCCTTTTACCCAATCCCCTGTACTAAAGACCACTAACAGAGCTAGCAGAACGGTTAAGAGAAAACGAGTGATAAGCGTCATAGTTCAGAACAAACAAAAGTTCTTACAAAATCAATTCAAAAAATCCTCAACCCCAGGTTGAAACTCCTCCCAATTGTTGCAAATTTCCTCATAGCACTTCGGCGGACAAATTGGAAGATTTTTTAAGTAGAAAAAAGTGACCTGATTGAAGGATTCCAAGAGAAACACCAACTCCGTAATAGGGTTGTAGGTCTCCACAATTTCCAAAACATGAGCATTCACAAAAGGGGGATGCAACATCGCCCTATCCGTTGCCCCCAGCCAAGCATTAAGAAACCCAGCCAGCCGGGATTGAGGAACAAAATGAGTTTGAAATCTCTCACCCACCATCCCCACCCGGGGCCGGTTAGTGCTACAAATCACCGCACCCCGTTCACCCTTGAGATATCCCAGCCAAGCATTATAGCCCAGAACCAAGATATTTTTAGTAATAAAATCTTGCTGCCAATTCATCCGTAAATTGAGTGGGTCGTGGGTTGGATTATTGGCGTCACTCATAAAACCTCCAAAGGGTTGTGGACAGTCCCCCGCCTGTAACAAACGGGGGATTAAAACATCGACTTATTTCTGAGTCAACTCAACCTCCTGACGCAACATTTTTGCCGCTTCGACCATATTTTTGAGAGACGGAATCACCTCATCCCAACTGCGCGTTTTCAATCCACAATCAGGATTGACCCAAATCTGTGACACGGGCAAATTAGCCACACCAGTCTTGAGTTGCTGCACCATCTGTTCCGTACCCGGAACCGCTGGACTATGGACATCATAAACCCCATTGCCCACTTGATTTTTATAGCCCGCATCCGTAATCTCAAACAGCGTTTCATTATTACTGCGGCTGTTTTCAATCGACAACACATCAGCATCCAAACGCTCGATATGCTCAATAATGTCCCCAAATTCCGAGTAACACATATGAGTGTGAATTTGGGTCTGAGGTTGAGCAATGGCGGCAGATAAACGGAACGCATCCACGGCCCAAGATAGATACTCATCCCAGCGTTCAGGCTTCAGGGGCAACCCTTCCCGCAAGGCCGGCTCATCAATTTGCACCATCTTCGCCCCAGCCGCTTCCAAGTCAGCCACTTCATCCCGCAAAGCCAAAGCAATCTGCATCGCTTGTTCACGTCGGGGAATATCCGTGCGAGTAAAGGACCAGTTAATCATCGTCACCGGACCCGTCAGCATTCCTTTGACAATTTTGTCCGTGAGGGATTGAGCCACCTTAAACTCCCGAACCGTCATCGCTTGAGTCCGGGCGACATCTCCATAAATAATCGGCGGACGAACGCAGCGGCTGCCGTAACTTTGCACCCAAGCATATTCGGTAAAGGCAAAGCCGGATAGCTGCTGGCCAAAAAATTCAACCATGTCGGTGCGCTCAAATTCCCCATGGACCAAGACATCGAGTCCGGCCTCGTCTTGGAATTGGATGCACTTGGCAATTTCCGCATCAATCGCCGCTTCATATTCGGCTTGGCTAAGGTCACCCCGTTTGAGTTTTACCCGCAGTTTGCGCACATCTGACGTTTGGGGAAATGAACCAATCGTTGTTGTGGGGAAGGGGGGTAGAACGGGTTGTTGTTGCAGACGTTGTTCATAGGGCAAAGGACGCTCTAAATCCTGAGAATCTAGGCGTTGCAACCGCTCTTGCACCCCTTGATTGACTGGGCTAAAGTCTTGGAAGGCTTGCCATTGACCACGAATCGCCTCCAAGGAGGTTTCAGCCTCTTGAGGTTGCCTCAAATGAGTGGCCAGCAGTTGCAGTTCCTCTAGCTTTTGTTCCGCGAAGCTCAAAACCTGAAGCAACGGTTCCGGGAGTTTGCGTTCCCGCTGGGCATCGTAGGGAACAAATTGTAGAGAAGCTGAGGGCTGAAGTCGTAGGTTGGTGGTGACACCGGTAATGATATCTAGGGTTGACTGAAGCACATCGGGGCGAATTTTCCAGATATTGCGTGCATCGACTAATCCGGCCCCTAACTGTTTATCCTCGGGGAACCCATACTGTTGTAATAACTCTAGGTTGCGCCCACGGGTGAAGTCTAAACTCACACCAGCGACCGGGAGTTCCATCACCCAGGAGTAATTATCACCCAAATCATCAAAGTAGGTGACCAGTTGAATGGCTAAGCCAATTTGACTCAGAGATTGATAGGTCGCTTGATAGTTTTCTTTGAAGTTAGCCGCATCCCCAAAGACCAAAGCCGGTTCATGGATTTGAACTTCAGCGACCCCCAGTTCTTTGAGTTCCTGAAGAAGCTGAACATAGCGATCGCAAAGCTCAGAAGCGGCCTGAGACTGATTCATCTCAAAACGACTCAGTCGCAGCAAGGTCACCGGACCTAAAATAATTGGCACCGCGCGATCGCCCAATTGGCCTTGAGCGCGACGGACTGTTGCCAGAAAATCACTAAAGTCTGCCGGTTGTAGGTGTTCAGGGATTTCTGGAACCAGGTAATGATAGTTCGTGTCGAACCATTTGGTCATTTCCAGAGCCGGAATGCCCTCTTTTCCCCGCGCCATGGCAAAGTAACGCTCCAGTCCGCTGAAGGCAGCAAACCGCTCGGGAATGATGCCTAAGTAGATGCTCCAGTCTAAAACATGATCGTAGAGGCTCATATCACCGATGCCAATCCGATCAATGCCAGCGTTTTGTTGAGTTTGCCAATGACTCAACTCAATCTCTTGTTGAGTTTGGATGAGCGTTTCTGCGTTGGATTGACCACGCCAAAAGGCTTCTAATGCCTTTTTTAATTCTCGACTTTTACCAATGCGGGGATATCCCAAGGTCGCTGTTTGAAAACGGGTTTGGGCATTCGTTTCACGGGTCATAGTTGTTGCGTCCTAACGCTTAAAAAAAGCAAAACAAACTTAGCTCATCCCGGCAAAAAAAAGCCGAGTGAACTGTTGAAAATAGCAGCAGATAGACCAGATTCTATTCAGCAACGGTCGAGAAATTCGGCTGAGATTACCGTTGCAATCCCAACCTTCAGACCGTCACCCTTGAATCGGTCTAGGTGGCTCAAAAAGGCACTCTTAACTTAGGGTCTTACCCATTCAATGCCAGGGAAGTGGCCCTAATCGTCCTAATAGGTTGTAAAAAAACTACGTGAACCATTATCTGTGCCTCGCAGACAAAAACGAACATGGTGCATCTCCAACGGAGACGATTCGGCGGGCATTCTGACTTAGAGAGTGCGACCCCCTCCTTACAGCTGCGGGACAGCGCCGGATTTACACCGGACTTTCCCCCTTACGTCTGATGGCTGCTCCCCATCAGAACCGATACTATCTATCGAGCATACCATACTTAAACTGGGTTGGTGAGTCTTATCTAAAAATGATAATGATTATCATACTCGAAATTGTAGCAAATTGATCACCCTCAGCCTAAATCCTGTCTCAAGAGGGAGCTGAGCCTGGGGTGTATCAAGCCAGAAACCCTTTCATTTCAGAGGTTTCATGGGTTCTTGTTTTCCTTGGCTTTGTAAAAAATGGCCAATCAAATAGAGAGAACCACAGAGGACTGGAAGGCGATCGCCATCCAACGCGGCCCGCATCAACGCCTCATCCACCTCCTCAGCGAACTCCAGGGAGATATCAGGACAACAGGCCTTCGCCTGCTGAGACAACTCCTCCAAGGGCATAAACTGATGGCCCGGAATCGGTAAAAGAATCAGGCGATCGCCCCCTCGTAACAAACTCCCCAAAATCCCCTCAGTATCCTTCGTCGCCAACATCCCCATCACCCAAGTCACCGGCGTTTGCAAACTCTCCACATAAACCCGTAACGCCTGGGCCGCCGCCACATTATGGGCCCCATCCACTAAAACGCGCCGATTCTCATACATCAGCCATTGCAACCGTCCCTCCCAGCGCGTCTTGGCCATCCCCTCACGAATCGCCTCATCCGAAATCTTCCAACCTTGCCCTTGCAACTGACGAATCACCGCCAGGGCGATCGCCGAATTGACATATTGAACCGCCCCCCCCAGAGACAACTCATACTCAAACCCCTGCACCTGAACCCGATTCCCCCCAACCGGAATCGCCGGTTCCACCCAAACCGCCGGACAGTTCAAGGCCTCAATTCGCCCTTGTACCACCCGTTGCGCCTCCGGGGGTAACGGCCCCACCACCGCCGCACAGTTCGCCTTGAGGATTCCCGCTTTCTCCCCCGCAATCTCCCCTAACGTGTTTCCCAAACGTTGCCAATGATCGCGACTAATGGACGTAATCACACTCACCAGGGGGCGATCGCAGACATT
>SMDP01000004.1:0-15204 GCA_012911965.1 Geitlerinema sp. P-1104 | reverse complement strand
ATGGGGGTGTCGGCGGTGGGAATTGCCCCGGAATATCGCGGAACTGGGGCAGCAATGACGTTGTTGGGGAATCTGCTGCGGGAACTCTATGAACAGGGAATGGCCCTGTCGAGTCTCTATCCGGCAACACCCCCCCTCTATCGCAAGTTGGGCTATGAACAGGCAGCAAGCCGCTGTCTTTGGCAAATCCCCATCGCCAGCTTGAAACCCCAGAAGCCTCAACTGGCCTGTGTTCCCATTGAAAACCAGACCGAGGCGATCGCCCCTCTCTACGAACAGTTCGCCTCTCGTCACAATGGCGCCGTGCAACGTCATGAGTTCCTGTGGCATCTCATCTGGAACAGCTTTATGCCCCTCGATAGCCCAGTCTATACCTATCTCTTTGGCGATCGCAGCGCCCCAGAAGGCTATATTATCTTCCGCCAAAAGCAGGGGTTCCAGGAGGGTTTAATGGAGATTCGCGATCGCGTGCTACTTACCCCCGCCGCCATCCAGAGTTTTTGGGCCTTCCTCTACAGCCATCGCTCCCAAATGACCTCAGCCTCTTGGCATGGGCCACAGCTTGATGCCACCATGTTAACCCTGCCCCTAGATACCCTAGTTCCCACCGAGCAGATGATGCTCTCCTGGCGTATTGTCCATCTCGAAGCCGCCCTAGAACAACGGGGCTATCCTCGCCTATCCGGGGAACTGCATCTGGAGATTGAGGATGAGATGTTGCCCGAAAATTGCGATCGCGTCCTCCTGCGTCTGCAAGATGGTCAGCCCCAGGTGACACGGGGTGGACGGGGAGAATTACGCCTAAACATTCGCCATCTTGCCCCCCTCTACAGTGGCTTGTGGAGTGCCTCGCAGTTGCACCATTTGGGCTATATTGAAGGCACACCTGAGGCGATCGCCCTAGCCAATGTCATCTTTGCCGGCGATCTCCCAGGACTGTCAGACTTTTTCTAAGCTTTTTCTAAGGCCCATGACCCTCAAGAGCATCAATCAAGATCGATTGTGGATCGAACAGCTTAAATTCGACCCTCGCGGCTTAATCCCCGCCATCGCTCAAGATCACAAAGACGGTGCCGTCTTAATGATGGCCTGGATGAATCGAGAATCCATCGAACGCACCCTCGACAGCGGCGAAGCTCATTACTGGAGTCGCTCCCGCCAGGAATTATGGCACAAAGGCGCCACCTCCGGTCATATCCAAAAAGTCAAATCCATCGCCTACGACTGCGACGGCGACACCCTCCTCCTCAAAATTGACCAAGTGGGGGATGTCGCCTGTCATACGGGAGCCAGAAGTTGTTTCTTTAATCAAGTTAGGGCGAGATAAGGGGAACAAAACCGCCCACTCGTCTTTCTAGCTTGCGTTTGCCCAGTCCCCATTCCCATGAAACACCACTCCCTAACCCAGATTCCCTCAGAAGGGGTATCCCACAATCCCAACATTCGCAAACAAGTCATGTTGCGTAACGGGGACTTGCCCCATTTAACCAACTTTTCCCAGGCTCGATTTGCCCCCGGACAAGTCGCCCCCGGTCATTGCCATGACAACATGAGTGAAGTTTTCTTCGTCGAATCCGGTTCAGGAACCATCACCATTGACGGACAAGCCTATCCCCTCGAACCCGGAACCTGTGTAGCCGTAGATATCGGGGAAGTCCATGAAATCGCCAACACCGGAGAGGGAGAACTGGTGTTGACCTACTTTGGTTTGCAAGTCAACCCCTGACTGTCTTAGGCTTAAATCTGGACTGTCCAATCTGAACGCCAAACCCAAAATGCCAATGTGGGAGCAAATCGCCGCCGAGATTAGCCAAGCCACCGGAGAACCCTTTAACATCTCCCAAAACCGTTCTGTGGGTGGAGGCTGCATCAATCAAAGCAGTACCCTATCTGACGGAGAGCGCACCTTTTTTATCAAACTCAACCAAGCCTCCGCCCTAGACATGTTTATCGCTGAGGCCGTGGGAGTTAAGGAGATGTGGGAAACCCACACCATCCGCGTTCCCAAACCCATTTGTTGGGGAACCGCTGGCAACTCCGCCTATCTGGTGATGGAATATCTGGACTTACAGGGCCGGGGGGGCGGTTCTGGAGTTTGGCAGGAGATGGGGCGCAAACTGGCGCAAATGCACCGTACCGGAACCCGCGATCGCTTCGGCTGGGACCGTAGCAACACCATCGGGGCCACCCCTCAGATGAATCCCTGGACTGAGGATTGGGCCGAGTTCTTCGCCGAACATCGCATCGGCTTTCAACTGCGTCTGGCGGCCCGCAAGGGAATGCGTTTTACGGGGGCGGATGAGTTAGTCGAGAAGATTCCCCAACTCTTAGCCGGCCATACTCCCATTGCCTCCATTGTCCATGGCGACCTCTGGGGGGGCAACGCCTCCGTCACCGCCGAGGGAGAACCGGTGATTTTCGACCCCGCCACCTATTACGGCGATCGCGAGGTAGACATCGCCATGACTGAACTGTTTGGAGGTTTCTCCGCCGCCTTTTACCAGGGATACAACGAGGAATGGCCCCTCGATGAAGGGTATGATCGCCGTAAAACCCTCTACAACCTCTACCACATCATCAACCACTACAACCTCTTCGGCGGCGGCTACGGCAGTCAAGCCCAAAGCATGATTCGGAGTTTGTTGAGATAAGAAGAGAGGGCGACCACAAGGGTACGCCCCTACGTTGTTTTTCCCCGGACCGGGAGGGGCAGGGGTGGGTTCACTCAACCGTATACCCAGCCTCAGTAATCACCGACTTCACCGTCTCATCAGGCTGTTTTGTCTCAATAAAGACCAATTTCGTCTCCAAATTGGCGCGAACTTCCGCCGTCGCGTCCAACTTTTGAATTGCCTCGGTAATGGTACTGGCGCAAGCCGCACAAGCCATATCCGGGACTTTCACTTCAATTGCCATCGTTCACAAACTCCAAACGTTCGTTGACACTATTTTAGGCTTAGACCGCCGCGAGTTGACTCTGAAGCAACCCTTCAAATAAGGCTAAACCATCTGTAGACCCCAGTTGTGGGTCAGCGGCTCGTTCAGGGTGCGGCATCATCCCTAGCACATTTCCTGCCTCATTGCAAATCCCTGCAATATTATTTAACGAACCGTTAGGATTTCCTGACTCATCCACCGCTCCCGAGGGGCTACAGTAGCGAAAGAGAACCTGTCCTTGGTCTTCGAGTTGGGCTAGGGTATCGGCATCGGCATGATAGCGGCCTTCCCCATGAGCGATGGGCAACTTAATCTGGGTTTGGCCGCCATAGGCGCTGGTCCAGAATCGCTCTTGAGCTTCTACTCGTAGGGGGACGCGATCGCAAATAAAATGTAGATCCCGATTGCGAACTAAAGCGCCGGGGAGTAACCCGACTTCCGTGAGGATTTGGAAGCCATTGCAAATTCCTAACACCGGCTTACCTGCCTTGGCATGATCGAGAACCGATCGCATAATCGGAGAAAAGCGGGCGATCGCCCCACAGCGGAGATAGTCCCCATAACTAAATCCTCCGGGAACGACTACCACATCAATATCCCCTAAATCCGTCTCCTGATGCCAGACTTTGCGAGTCGGCTGTTTGAGGATATCTTGAGTGACGTAGACAACATCGCGATCGCAGTTAGACCCCGGAAAGACAATTACAGCAAATTTCATGCCGCGACTTCCTCCGTCAGCGCCTGAACCTCAAAGCGATAGTTCTCAATGGTGGGATTTGCCAGAAGGCGATCGCACATCTGGTCCACCTGTTGCCTCGCGTCAGCCTCAGTTTCCGCCGTCACGGTCAATTCAACATATTTACCAATGCGGACTCCGGCAACTCCCGTAAATCCGAGTTGTTGCAGTCCTGACTGCACCGCCGTTCCCGCCGGGTCTAAGACTGAAGGACGTAGGGTGACATAAATTTGAGCTTGATACGTTTGACTCACGGCAATGATCCGATGCTTGGCACAATGGTAGTGGAGGTGCTACCTAATCTACGTTACCCTATCGCGTCCCCCAACGATCCACATTAACCCCCGAGATCTTGTCCATGAAAACCCGTCGCACCCGTTCCCAGGAAAAAATTCTCACCCTCCTCAACGCTCAAGGGCGATCGCTCTCCGCCCAAGATATTTACGTCAAGTTACGGGAGCAACATCAAAGTCTGGGGCTAGCGACTGTCTATCGTTCCCTTGACTCTCTCAAACTCGAAGGCTTAGTCCAAGTTCGCACCCTCGCCACTGGCGAATCTCTTTATAGTTCCCGCCAACAAGACAAACATCACCTCACCTGTCTCCAATGTGGAGCCTCAATTCCCATCGGAGAATGTCCCGTGCATGACCTCGAACATCGCCTACAAGACAAACATCAATTCAAAATTTTCTACCATACCCTAGAGTTCTTTGGACTCTGTGAGGCTTGCATGGAGACCAACAACAGCGACTCGGCCCATCCCTAGACCTGTGATTTCAATCACCGTAGCTTAGGGAAATGACGCACAGGGTGACTGCCGTCTCCATCACCCTGGCCATCCCCGTAATATCACTGTTTTGGGCGAATTGCGTCACGGTCGTTCTCTGAGTGATCGCCGATAGTAGGGATGACCGCGTTGAACTATCGGCGAAGACAATGCCCACTCACTTTAAAATCCCTCAACATTCTGTCGATGACTTATTTGCTCAAATCTGGCAGTCTGGATATGTCAGTCTCCATGCTCGACATGTTCTGCGCAGCCTCCTGCTCGAAGAAGCCTACACCCAAGATGAGCAAGCCACCATCGACCGTCTGCTCTATGCTGTCCGACGAGGCTGGCTCAAAGTCCAGTCCTGATCTCTCAATTCAGACATTACCTGACCCCCCTGTTGGCAACCGCCAAATCCGACCCTGTGTGATCCTCAATCTCCTCCCGTCTGGGAGCCAAACCCCAAAAAAGGGGCAACCCCCTGTGAGGTTACCCCTTTTTTAGCTTGCTTAGATGCGGAACCCGGGACTTGAACCCGGAAGTCCTAAGCGAACACTAGAACCTGAATCTAGCGCGTCTACCAATTCCGCCAGTTCCGCTTATGTATCAGTTGCGGCTTTTTCATCCGCGATTTACCATTATTTAAGATGTTATCGAGTTTGTCAACCCCTCAGACTTAAGTTTATTTTTTTTCAATCGCCAGGAGTCATTCATGTTCAGCTTACGTGCTGCCGACGATCGCGGAAAAGTTAATTTAGGCTGGCTCAACAGTCGTCATAGTTTCTCTTTCGGTCACTACTACGACCGCAACCACATGGGCTTCCGCAGTCTGCGAGTGATTAACGAAGACCTCATTCAACCCGGACAAGGCTTTCCCACCCATGGCCATCGGGATATGGAAATTATCACCTACGTCCTGGACGGGGCCCTGGCCCATAAAGACAGTCTCGGCAACGGTTCCACCATCCGACCTGGAGACGTGCAACGGATGTCAGCCGGAACCGGGATTCAGCATAGTGAATTTAACCCATCGGATCACGAACAAGTTCATCTGTTGCAAATCTGGATTCTGCCCAACCAGGAGAGCGTAAAGCCCAGCTATGAGCAAATTTATGTCTCCCCCGAAGAAAAACGCGGACAACTGCGCTGTATCGCCTCTCCTAGCGGTGATGAAGGATCGGTTAAGCTTTATCAAGATGCCTACATCTATGCCACGATCCTCGAACCGGGAGAATCTGTGAAGCATTGTCTCGCCGGCGATCGCGGAGTCTGGATTCAAGTGGCCCGAGGCAGCGTACAAGTCCAAGAGCATACCTTACAAGCCAGGGATGCGATCGCCCTCTGGGAAACCCCAGACCTACAACTGACAGGCTGCAACGAGACAGCCGAAGTCCTACTCTTCGACCTAGCCTGATGTATCAAAAGACCGTCAGACCTTAAAATAAGGACTCTTGACGCGAAGAAGGACATCTCAACTATGGATGCGTTACCCGCAAACTTACAACACCTGACCGATAAAGTGGCGATCGTCACTGGAGGGTCCCGAGGCATTGGTCGCGCCACCGCCTTAGCCTTAGCCAGCGAAGGCGCTAACCTGGTGGTCAACTATGCCAATTCCAGTGCCGCCGCCGAGGAAGTGGTCGCTGAGATTAAAACCATGGGGAGTCAGGCCATCGCCGTCAAAGCCGATGTCTCCCAAGAAGACGACGCTAATGCCCTGATTAAAGCCGCCACCGACACCTGGGGACGAGTCGATATCCTCGTCAACAACGCCGGAATCACCCGCGATACCCTATTAATGCGCATGAAGCCCGCTGATTGGCAAGCGGTGATTGATCTCAACCTCACCGGGGTTTTTCTCTGCACCCGTGCCGTCACTAAACTGATGTTGAAACAAAAATCGGGGCGGATTATCAATATCGCCTCCGTCGCCGGACAAATGGGCAATCCCGGACAGGCCAACTACAGTGCCGCCAAAGCCGGAGTCATTGGCTTTAGCAAAACCGTTGCCAAAGAACTGGCAACCCGAGGCATTACCGTCAACGCCGTGGCACCAGGGTTCATCGCCACCGATATGACCGATGACCTCAAATCCGACGAAATTCTCAAGTTTATTCCCCTAGGACGTTTTGGAGAAGCCAGCGAAGTGGCCGGCTTAATTCGTTTCCTCGCCGCCGATCCCGCCGCCGCCTATATCACCGGACAAACCTTTAATGTCGATGGTGGCATGGTTATGGCTTAGCGTGGCTTAGGCTCAGTTAGAAGTTTTCTGCCGTTTGGGCGATCGCATCAAACTGGAAGCGTTGAGGAAAGTCCGTCTCCCCATAGAGATTAAAGGAAATGGTCGGTTCATCCCCGAAGACTTCAATTTGATGAATCGCCCCGGGGCTAAAGGTGATCAGTTCCCCCGCACAGACGATGCGATTGCCCACTTCCTCAATAGCATCACCCGTCGTTCGTCGCCAAAAACGATTCCGTTCACAGCCACTCAGCATGGCAACTAATCCCCAGGTGGCGTGGTTATGAATTGTGGACTTCGCCCCCGGCTTCCAGGACACCAGTTGCACCGTCAGCGGGTAGTCTTGTTCAGTATAGAGTTTGGACACAGACCAACCCCGTTTCGGATCTGGGGGAACATAGGCCGTATCCAGCCAGGTTGCCGTTTCCAGGAATTCACACACCCGAGGGGCGATCGCTTCTAGGCGTTGGCGATCGCTCTCAATCTCCTTAAGGATATCCTCAAGTTCCGTCAGAAATCGATACAGCCGATAGGGTTGAGTGGGTTCCCAGGATTGGAATTCCAGAGACTGACAGTCTCCCGTGTCGGTGATAAACCAGTTCATTAGCCTTGTAAGTCTCGTTTGACATTCGTTGTTACCACAGTACGGGCGATCGCCCATTTTGGATGTGTTCTAGAAAACCAATCTCTTCATTGCCCCAACCCTCTACCAGATGACCCATCATTTCGGTTTTCCCCAACTGAATTAGAACTAACCGAAATTCGGGAAGTAGCATCTTTTCAGTACGGTTGTCTCCCTTTCGATTTTCTAATACAAACGCCACAATAAAAACAGCAACGAAGGGAGAACGAACTTCTCCCCAAAGCAGTTAGAAAACGCAAATTGGGAGGATATCAATTATGCAACTCTACACCCTTAACCCCTTCAACGAACTCGAACGGCTCGAACGTCAAATTAACCGTGCTTTCAACGAAATTGCCGGAGACGATAACTCCCGCAATTGGTCAATCCCCATCCAACTCGAAGAACAAGCCGAAACCTTCATCTTACGAGCCTTACTGCCCGCCATCAATCGCGAAGACCTAGACATTGAAGTCACCCGTGAAAGCGTCGCGATCGCCGGTGAATATCACAAACCCCAACCCGGTGAAGACAACAAACGCTTCTACAGCGAATTCCCCGTGGGCAAATTCCGCCGTACCCTCAGCCTACCCCTTCCTGTCATGAACAATGAAGCCCAAGCTGAGTATCAAGACGGCGTTCTCACCCTCACCCTGCCCAAAGCACCAGAAGCCGTCCACCGCGTCGTGAAACTTAACGTCTTCGGCGACAGTGAACCGCAACAAATCGAACCGGAAAGCAGCCAAAGCTAAGCGAATAACACAATAGGTTCCTCTAATTTGACATCCCAGCCCGCCCCAAGCGGGCTTTTTCTTATCCCCCGCTTAGGGCAGCCACAAGCTAGGGCAGCCACAAGGGCGTGCTAGGGCAGCCACAAGGGCGTGCTAGGGCAGCCACAAGGGCGTGCCCCTACTAGGGCAGCCACAAGGGCGTGCCCCTACGTCTCTTCTATTGCCTTCTTCCCCTTAAATCGACGGAGTTTTCACCTTCCCAAAACGGCGATCGCGCCGTTGATACGCCAGCAACGCCTCCCGAAACGCATGACGGTCAAACTCAGGCCAAAGCGTATCCGTCACATATAACTCCGCATAAGCAATCTGCCAGAGTAAGAAATTACTAATCCGCATCTCGCCACTGGTACGAATCAGTAAATCCGGATCACCCACCCCAGCCGTATAGAGATGTTTCTCAAACAGACTCGTATCAATCTCCTCCGGCTGAAGTTCTCCCCGTTGCACCTGCTTAGCAATCTCCTGACAAGCCGCCACAATCTCCTGGCGGCCGCCGTAGTTGGTCGCCACCGTAAACTGAATCCCAGAATTGTTCTCCGTCTGACGCATCGCCGACTCAATCTCACGCTGAAGCGAAGCCGGGAGAGTGCTAAGATTGCCCACAAAGCGAATCTTGACATTCTTCTCCATCATCTCCTTCAACTGCTGACGCAGAACCCGCTCAAACAGCATCATCAGGAAATCCACCTCCTCCAGAGGACGTCCCCAGTTTTCCGTTGAAAACGCATAGGCCGTTAAAGCATCAATCCCCCAATCATCGCAACAGCGAACTAACGCCTTCAACGCATCAACCCCCCGTTGATGGCCCACCAGCCGGGGAAGTCCTCGACGCTGCGCCCAGCGTCCATTGCCATCCATAATCGCAGCAACATGTCTCGGCAATCGAGCCGGATCGAGGTCAGTGGGTAACGTTGCTAAGAGCGTTGGCTTCGCACTCATGTTTTTTTCCTCAATCACCACCGCACACCTAAGTTCATCAGCCATGAACCGGATGGCCGTCCGCACGTTAACCCCTGCATTGTATATGCTCGCTTACTCGTTAAAACTGTCGTTATTGTTTATCCTTGGGAGTCGAGGGGGTCACCCGGAAAAATCGGGAAATGGCCGATCCCCCTTTATGACTCAGTTGACGGGTTAAATTGCGCCAATTGGGGGCCACCACCTCCCCATCGCCTTTGGTCGAAAAGTAAGCCTCTAGGAGTTCTTTGAGCTTACTACTCGTCAGCGGACGATTGAGGGTTCCCCGTTCGGCCAGGGAAATCGACCCAGTTTCCTCAGAAACCACCACACAGACACAATTTTTCACCCGCTCCGTAATCCCCATGGCGGCCCGATGTCGAGTTCCCAATTGCCGCGACGCTTTACGTTCCGACAAGGGCAAAATCGCACCAGCCGAGATAATCCGTGATGCCCGAATCAATACAGCCCCATCATGGAGGAGGGTACTCGTCTGAAAAATCGTTTGTAGGAGTTCCTTGGAGACCTCGGCATTCAGTTTAACACCTGGGACTGAAAAATCTCGTTCATCAATCGGTTGCCGGGTTTCCATGACAATAATTGCCCCAGTGCGGTTTTGCGAGAGTTCTTTAACTGCATCGACCACCTCATCCACAATACTGTCAGATTTGGGTAAACTATCGCGGGAGGACTGGAATAGTCCTGATAAGTCCCCCCGTCCGAGTTGTTCGAGCAGTTGTCGGAATTCAGACTGTAAGGTGACCGCCATGGCCACGGCGGAGATAATGGCAATCTTATCGAGGACAAAGTGTAGCAAACTCAGATTTAAGGCATTGCCGATCGCCGCCGCCACAATCAAGAAGACTAGCCCCTGGACCATCCAGAGGGTGCGCCGCTCACTAACAACCACCAAAATTGTATAGGTCAACAGAAAAACTAACCCGACGTCAAGGATGACCCAGGATTGTTGAACCAAGCGCCACAGCATGGGCTGAGTGCCGCTTGAATTTGCTAACCATTGCTGCCACAGAGATTCCATTGAACTCTGGATATTCCTCGTACTGCTCGCTACCCAAGTCGATCGCCAACCCATCCCTGAGTGGGCGACTCAGGAATGGGATAACGGAGTGACGGCCCGTTACCAACCGCAAGACTCAATCCTAAGAGTCTTTCTGGGGTGCTAAGCGTTCCGGTAAGCGATCTTGACGCAGCAGATCCTCGTAGGTTTCTCGCTGTAAAATCAGGTTCGCTTCTCCCTGACAAACTAAGACCGCAGCGGGTCGGGGAAGCCGGTTATAGTTGGACGACATACTGTAATTGTATGCCCCAGTTCCCATGACGACGAGCGTATCCCCCGCCTCGGTTTTTGGGAGTTTGGCATCGGCAATGACCACATCTCCCGATTCACAATGTTTCCCGGCAATGGTAACAGTTTCCGTCGCCGGGGTGTTCATCCGGTTGGCAATCACAGCTCGATAGAGGGATTGATAGGTAATCGGTCGGGGATTGTCGGACATGCCACCATCGACGGTGATATACTCGCGCAATCCGGGAACCGTTTTCCGAGAGCCGATGCTGTAAGCGGTTACGCAGGCGGTGCCGATGAGCGATCGCCCCGGTTCACAAAGAAGACGCGGTAAGGGAAGATTCGCGTCAGCACAGGCGCGGCTGAGGCGATCGCAGATCGTTTTTACCCAAGCATCAATACTCGGAGGATCATCAGCTTCGGTATAGCGAATCCCCAACCCTCCCCCAACATTTAACTCCGTCACCGGCAGATTATACGCTTGGGCCCGTTGCAGCCAAGATACCATGACTTCGGGTAAATCATGGTGGGGTTGCAACTCAAAGATTTGTGAGCCGATATGAGCATGGAGGCCAATGCAATTGAGACTCGGCTGCTCAGCAACGAATTGCAATACCTCATCGAGAGAGTCGGGGTCAAAACCAAACTTACTATCAATATGACCCGTTTGAATATACTCATGAGTATGGCATTCAATGCCGGGGGTGAAGCGCAACATCACACGCACCGGATTGGGGCGATCGCCCCTTAACGCCACCAACAGGTGCAAATCCTGCCAGTTATCCGCCACCACCGTAATTCCCGACTCAATAGCATAGTTGAGTTCTTGGGCCGATTTATTATTGCCATGGAGGTAGATGCGATCGGCAGCAACTCCCGCCTTTAGGGCCGTATAGAGTTCGCCACCGCTGACGACATCCGTCCCTAAGCCTTCACTCGCCACAAGGGCGCACACCGCCAAACAACTCCAGGCCTTTGAGGCAAATAGCACCAGACTATCCCCATCATAATAACGAGCAAAGGCATCACGATACTGACGACAGGCAGTGCGTAGGGTCGTTTCATCTAGGATATACAGGGGAGAGCCAAAGCGACGCACCAAGGTTGGCACATCACAGCCTCCAATTTCCAAGGCATCGTTATCCCCCAAACGAGTCGTTAGGGGAACTAAACTTTGATTAGGAGAGTTCGAGGCGATCGCCGTTTCTAAGAAGGTACGACCAGATAGAGGGGTTTCAAGAGAAGGAGTCGAGACCATAAATAATGAGAGAGGCACAAATAATACGGTAACCCGGGCCAAGCCGTTGGGCGATAGTCGAGTCAACCCTGCCCTCTCGATACGGGCAGTAACTCGACCTATCCCTTCTTAGTGTACGATGAAGGGCTACCAATCCTGAATCCTTTGTGCCGTTGATCTCGTGACGTCTCTAGTCCTTCACCCCCTCACCTCCCATCAGTTAGAGCCAATTCTTCATCTGGATCATCTTTGTTTTGGCGGCTTATGGACCCAAGAGGGCTATCAGCGAGAACTCGCTAGCCCCAATAGCATCCTGCTGGGAATCCAAGATGCCGATATCGCCGATCGCCTCCTAGCCCTCGGCTGTCTTTGGGCCATCCTCGATGAAGCCCATCTCACCATCCTGGCCGTTCATCCCGACCATCGCCGTCAAGGGATCGGACAACTGATGCTCTGGGGCTTACTCCGGGCCGCTCGCCAGAGTCAACTCAGTCGCGCTACCCTAGAAGTCAATGCCAATAACCAAGCCGCGCGATCGCTCTATGAACAATTTGGCTTTCGAGAAGCCGGTCGGCGACGAGGCTACTACAGCAATGGGGATGATGCGTTAATTTTGTGGTTAAGTGGGCTACAAAATGGCAATTTCTTACAAAAATTAGAAGAATGGGATCGGCAGATTCAACATCGGATCGCCACCTGGGGTGGAAAAATCCTAAAACGTTGTTAAAATCCCGGAAAACTCCCCAGGAAAGACCCTCGTTGCCATTGAAACAGTAAGTCTATAGCAAGACTTGAGTCAGGTTTGCTATGCTAATTCAAACACGACAGCTAGCCTCTGTGGAACGAGTCCCCCGCCTTAAACACTGTTCGGTATCGGAAGTAAGCCATGTTTGAACGATTTACAGAAAAAGCCATTAAAGTCATCATGCTCGCTCAGGAGGAAGCCCGTCGCCTGGGGCATAACTTCGTGGGTACGGAGCAAATCCTCCTTGGATTGATCGGTGAGGGGACTGGCGTGGCCGCCAAAGTCCTCAAGTCGATGGGTGTGAACTTAAAAGACGCTCGCATCGAAGTTGAAAAAATTATCGGTCGAGGCTCGGGCTTCGTAGCCGTGGAGATTCCCTTCACCCCCCGAGCCAAACGAGTCTTAGAACTTTCCTTAGAAGAAGCCCGCCAACTCGGTCACAATTACATCGGCACAGAACACCTGCTGTTGGGCCTGATCCGTGAAGGAGAAGGGGTTGCCGCTCGGGTTCTGGAAAATCTTGGTGTCGATCTCTCCAAGGTTCGCACCCAAGTCATTCGGATGCTCGGAGAAACCGCCGAAGTGGCCGCTGGCTCAAGTGGTGGACGCACCAAAACCCCAACCCTGGACGAGTTTGGCTCTAATCTCACTCAGTTGGCTGGGGAAGGAAAACTCGATCCCGTCGTGGGTCGTCAGAAAGAAATTGAGCGGGTGATTCAGATTCTGGGTCGCCGCACCAAAAACAACCCAGTGCTGATTGGGGAACCCGGAGTCGGGAAAACCGCGATCGCTGAAGGACTGGCCCAACGCATCTGCACCAACGATATCCCTGATATCTTGGAAGAAAAGCGCGTCGTCACCCTCGATATTGGCTTGCTGGTTGCCGGAACCAAGTACCGGGGTGAGTTCGAGGAACGGCTCAAGAAAATTATGGACGAGATTCGCCAAGCCTCGAACGTGATTCTCGTGATTGACGAAGTTCATACCCTGATTGGGGCTGGGGCCGCTGAAGGGGCCATTGACGCCGCTAACATTCTCAAACCGGCTCTAGCACGCGGTGAACTGCAATGTATCGGCGCCACTACCCTCGATGAGTATCGCAAGCATATTGAGCGGGATGCTGCCCTTGAGCGCCGCTTCCAGCCAGTGATGGTGGGTGAACCGACGGTAGATGAGACCATCGAAATTCTCTACGGCTTGCGGGAACGCTATGAACAGCACCACAAACTGAAGATTGACGATCTGGCCCTCGAAGCAGCGGCTAAACTCTCCGATCGCTATATCAGCGATCGCTATCTCCCTGACAAAGCCATTGACCTCATCGATGAGGCTGGCTCTCGGGTACGGTTACTGGAGTCTCAACTTCCCCCCGCCGCCAAGGAACTGGATAAGGAATTACGCCAGGTTCTCAAAGACAAAGACGATGCGGTGCGCTCTCAGGACTTTGATAAAGCCGGTGGCCTGCGCGATCGCGAAATGGAAATCAAAGCCGAAATCAAGGCCATCGCCCAAAGCCGTAAAAACGAAACCGCCAACAGCAACGAGGATTCCCCCACCGTCGGTGAGGAGGACATTGCTCACATCGTCGCCAGTTGGACTGGAGTTCCCGTCAACAAACTCACCGAGTCCGAGTCCGAGAAGCTGCTGCACATGGAAGGAACCCTGCACCAGCGTCTCATCGGTCAAGACGAAGCCGTCCGCGCCGTCTCCCGAGCCATCCGCCGCGCTCGGGTGGGTCTGAAGAACCCCAACCGCCCCATCGCCAGTTTCATCTTCTCTGGACCGACTGGGGTCGGTAAAACCGAGCTAACCAAAGCCTTGGCCTCCTACTTCTTCGGCTCAGAAGAAGCCATGATTCGGCTGGATATGTCCGAATACATGGAACGCCATACGGTCTCGAAACTGATTGGTTCGCCTCCAGGCTACGTGGGCTACAACGAAGGGGGACAACTCACCGAAGCCGTGCGCCGTCGTCCTTACACGGTAATTCTCTTCGATGAGATTGAGAAGGCTCACCCCGATGTCTTCAATATGCTGCTGCAAATCCTCGAAGATGGTCGCCTCACGGACGCGAAAGGCCGCACGGTGGACTTCAAGAACACCTTGATTATCCTCACCTCCAACATTGGCTCGAAGGTGATCGAGAAAGGTGGCGGTAGTCTCGGCTTTGAGTTCGACGACGACAAAACGGAAGCGCAATACAACCGCATCCGCAACCTCGTCAACGAGGAACTCAAACAATACTTCCGTCCCGAGTTCCTCAACCGTCTCGACGAAATCATTGTCTTCCGTCAACTCACCAAAGAGGAAGTCAAGGAAATCAGCGATATTCTCCTCAAGGAAGTTTTTGCCCGTCTGCTTGAACAGGGCATTGATCTCAAGGTGACGGAGAAATTCAAAGATCGTCTCGTCGAAGAAGGCTACAACCCCAGCTACGGAGCGCGTCCCCTACGTCGGGCCATCATGCGCCTCCTCGAAGACAGTCTCGCGGAAGAAATCCTCTCCGGACGGATTCAAGACGGCGACGGCGCTTTAGTGGATGTGGATGATGAGGGTAAAGTGGTCATCAAAAGCCAAGAACCCCAAGAACCCCAGGAAGACCTATTAGTCTCCGCTGACTAGAGCGTTTTCCCTACCACGCTTCCGGTACTTTGTCAACCCCTAGTTTCTGAAGCTAGGGGTTTTGTTGACAGTCTTTATTACTATATGATAGCATGGGCTGTACCTAGGCCAGCCGTGCAGAGGTCACGCCGCTACTGCCTAGGGCAACCACAAGGGTGTGCCCCTGCGTCTTTTCTACTGCCTAGGGCGTCCACAAGGGCGCGCCCCTACGTCTTTTCTACTGCCTAGGGCGTCCACAAGGGC
>SMDP01000399.1 GCA_012911965.1 Geitlerinema sp. P-1104 | reverse complement strand
ACTCAAAGGACATGGGGAGATTAAAACCGACGATAGTTTTGCACTGGTTTGGGACAAAGAATTTAAGAAAACTCAGGGAAAAGTCGAACGTATCCGTCAGCAATCCTCTAGTGAGTTGGCTCAATACTTGGCGGATATCTTAGAAATGCTGGGAGTTCCTAATGTAGCTTACAAATATCTGGAAGGGTCAAAGTATTTAAATTATTCTTTGAGCTTTACCCATCCCCAAACCTCTGAGAAAATCGGGGTTTTGTGGAATGAAGACCCGAATATGAGAAGTTTCTTTTATAGTATGTCGGCTTGTGAGAAAGTGGTGAAAGCCGGAGACTGCGATCGCCTCATCTTCATTCGTCACGAACCCTTTGGCAGCAAAAAGAATAAAGGCTATAAGCTATTCGAGAAGCTATTTACCAGCAATCCCCACCGTCACATCTGTCCCCATCTTGACTCAATTCACTATCTAGTGACCTATCATCGGCTACTCAATGCCGCGACCTCGGGGGAATTAGTGGTCGGCTATGATTCACCGAATCCTGGTCGGCTCAAGGAATTGGTGAAGCAAAGCGGCGTGTTGGAACAATGTCAGCTTTTGAAAAACTTAGGTATTCTTGACGGCTCAGCCGATCCTTCAGGGACATCAACGAAACCTGACCCTTCACTGGATAAGAAAGATGTGAAAGTTCGTGAGTTTTTGATGAAGCAGATTAAAAGTCAAGGATTATTGGGAGCCGAGGTCTTAATTAACTCGACCTTGGCGGAATTTGATGGGATTGACCTGAAAGATGTAGTCAAAGAGCTAAAAGCGTTAGAACGCGAGAACTACATCCGCATGATTGGCGACAAGAAGAATATCAAAGATCAGTCAGTGTTCCGAGTTCCCGAAGACCAACGCCAAGCCTCTTAACCTACCCCTTGCACATCCTTCGAGAGCCAAACTCGTGTACCTTCACCAAGCCGATGATATCGAGGCCGCCATTACTCGTCTCTCTCGCGCCTCCCAACTCTGGATTGACACCGAAACCGCTGACTGGTGGACAAAATCCCCGAAATTATCGCTGATTCAAGTGAGTGACGATGGGAGCGATCGCCGTGGTGACTCAGTCTATATCCTCGATGTCCTCCAACACCCCGATTCCATCCGCCTCTTTATCGAGCGGATTATGGTCAATCCCCAGATTGAGAAAATCTTTCACAACGCCGTCTATGATGTGAAATTTCTAGGCAAGTCCAACGCGCAAAACATTACCTGCACCCTTAAACTAGCGCGAAAGCTAGGAAAACAACGGCTGGGAGTCCCCAATCTGCAACTGAAAACCCTAGCCGCCGAACTGTGCCAGTTTTCCGAGATTGACCGCGACTCCCAAGGTAGCAATTGGGGCCAACGACCCCTAAAGCCACGACAACTGCACTACGCTAAACTTGATGTGGTGTATCTGGCCCAGGTTCATCGCCATCTGTTGACTCATCTTGGCCAGTCTGATACACCGCCTGAGAGCCTAGAGGAGCGGTCATCTGTGAGTTCTAACCCGAATTTTACGGCCCCAAATTTTACGGCCACTGATGTTCGTGTGGCGAAAGAATGTCCCCGTCTGTTCTATTTGGGTCATCACTCGAAGTGTCGTACTGTTTTTATTCCCCAAGAGACCCAAGTTTCAGGTCTGGGAAACGACTTTCACCGCTTAGCACAGGAATTTGTTAAATTGGCAGCGGCGGACTCTCGCTTCAGTCAACGGCTGACGCCTCCGAGTGAACAGCTTGAGGTTGAGCAACTGTCCCAGGATATGCAGCAACTGTTTTACGACCGTTGTTTCTATCCTTATCTCATGCAGATGATTAGCAAAAATCCTGATTCTGCTCAACGGTTGGAACAGATTTGGCAAGGCTTGCAACGCTTAATTTATCACTACGCCGGATTACTCAAACGCAATCACCAGAATTTTTATCCTAAGGACATTATTGCCAAAACCTTTATTGATAGTGAGTTACGGCTGAATCAATCCTATCAACTTGCCAATGGTGAGGAGCAGACGGTCTCGGGACAGTTCGATAACTTAGTCTATGACGGCGATCGCCGGCGCCTATGTGTTGTCGAGTACAAAACCTATCAACCGGCTGATCCCTCCGCACAACTGATGCAAGTGGCCCTCTACGCCGATCTGGTTCACCACAAACGCCAGGAACCGGTCGATGCGGCGGTCTATTGCGTCTTTCCGGAGTTTCAAGTCTATTTCTATGACTGGGACGAGTTGCGATCGATGCGTGACATGGCCTTACTTCCCCATCTGCAACAGATGCGGGATTGGCTCAGTTGGCAACCCGACCACCCCAACCCCCCACCAAAAACCTATGAAGAGCGGCTCTGTCCCC
>SMDP01000398.1 GCA_012911965.1 Geitlerinema sp. P-1104 | reverse complement strand
ACCCTTGTGGTCGCCCTCCTCGGTGTCGGATGTATAGCAAGCATTTCGAAAAATGGTATAACAATAGGAGGGTTTAGACATTGGGAATCACACCGCTCAAGAATTAGGAGCCGCTTTAGGAACTAACCATTTACCAAACTTTGCATATAAAGCTGGAATAACTAACAACGTTAAAGCAGTTGAGGTAAATAAGCCTCCTAAGACCACAATCGCAAGAGGCTGGAGAATTTCATTGCCGGCTCCACTGGCGATCGCCAAAGGGAGCATTCCCAGTGCAGATGTTAACGCCGTCATCAAGATAGGATTTAAACGCTCAAGAGATCCTTGACTAATCACGTCTTTTAACACCAGCCCTTGCGCAAATTTCTGATTATAGTTATCCACCAACAGTAAACCATTCCGCACTGCAACCCCAAACAGAGTAATAAAGCCAATCAAAGACGCAATTGAGATGACCCCTCCCGTTAAAAGGATCGAGACAATCCCACCCACTAACGCCAAAGGAAGATTGAGCATAATCGCTACGGTTGCCGGTAAAGACTTGACCGAGAAAAACATTAAAATTGTAATGACAATTGCCGCAATTAAGCTATATAAAAGCAGATTATTTGTTGCCTTTTGTTCGGCTTCAAACTGTCCCCCATATTGAATAAAGTAACCTTGGGGTAACTGAACATCTTGACGAATTGCAGCTTGAATATCATGGACAACACTTCCTAAGTCGCGCTGGTAAACATTGGCAGACACGACAATTAAACGAGATACATTTTCCCGGTTGACCACATTAGCACCCATACCATACTCGACGCGAGCCACATCACTTAGGGAAATCATGTCTCCAGTGGGGGTAGATAGGGGAATTGCGCCAATGGCATCTAAATTATTGCGAGCAGACTCCTGTAACCCGACAACAATATTGATTAGTTGTTGATTTTCCGGGATTTGGGACACCACTTGACCATTAAGCGCCGTTTGCACCACCTCAGAAATCGCCGCCATAGTCAACCCATACTCCGCTGCCGCCTCGCGGTCATAATGGATTTGAACTTGGCGGATGGGTAATTGGGGTTCTAATTGTAAATCCACCACTCCCGCAATCGGTTTTATGGCATCTCGCACCTGTTCCCCCACTTGGCGCAACTGTCCTAAATCGGGACCAAAAATCTTCACGGCGATCGCACTTCTGACCCCCGATAAAACTTCATCCATCCGGTGGGAAATAAAACCGCCAATATTGGGCGCAACACCCGGCAATTGTAGAAATTTTTCCCGTAATTGCTGAACACTAGCCTCCCGGTTTTCCAGAGCCACATCACTCAACTCGACATCCACATGAGCCATACTCACCCCAGCTCCATCAGCATCCCCCCGAGCGCGTCCAGCACGGACTTGTACCCATTCATAGAGGGGATTATCGTCCAGGGAGCGAGCCAGCGCCATCCCCGCTCGATTGGTCATTTCCAAAGAGACACCGGGGAACAAAACCATAGAATTCACCATAGATTTTTCCTGAAATTCCGGTAGAAAAACTCGTCCCAAGGATGGAACAACCGCTAGTGTTGCCACTAAAGAGGCTAAAGCTAATCCTAAAATCAGTTGAGGCGTTCTCACAGATATGTTGAGCAAAGGGCGATATAAACGTTCCGCCCCCCGTGAAATAAATGTCCCCTCTTGGGGAAGTCGATGCTGGGTCAATAAAATGGCACAGAGTGCCGGAGAAAGTGTCATTGCCACTAGAGTCGAGGCGCCAATCGAGAGCAAATAAGCCAATCCCATTGGCGCAAAAATACGCCCTTCAACCCCTGTTAAACTAAAAATTGGGGCAAAGACAACAATGATAATAATTGTAGAAAAAATAACCGCTAAACGAACAGAGACCGACGTTTCATAAACCACTTGAAACGGAGGTTTTGGGGTTTCTTGAATTTGATTTTTTTGCAAACCCCGATAGCAGTTTTCCATATCCACAATGGCATCATCGACCACTGAGCCGATCGCCACCACCAAGCCGCCCAAAGTCATGGTATTGATCCCTAACCCAACGGCTTTCATTAACATTAAACCAATCAGCAGAGATAAGGGAATAGCACTTAAGGTAATGATGGCTGTGCGCCAATTCATTAAAAAGAGCAACATAATCACTGAAACAATGATAATTCCTTGAATCAGAGAGCCACTTACATTGCGAATAGCAGCATCAATAAAGTTTGACTGACGGAAGGTGCGTTGAACGTCCACATCAGCGGGAAAAGTAGCCTGTAGAGAGTCCATCATGGCTTCCACAGCTTGGGTGACAGTGGGGGTGTCTACATCCGGTTGCTTGTTAATCATCAACACCACCGCCGGCTGTCCATTCAAGCTGGCATCTCCCCGTTTGAGTGC
>SMDP01000397.1 GCA_012911965.1 Geitlerinema sp. P-1104 | reverse complement strand
ATACAAATTGTGGTGAGTAAAGTGCGTCGCGGCGGGGAGGAATAACCCCAATTTGCCATGGTAGGGGCGAAAAATTTCCCCTCCCGGGAGGGGCAGGGGTGGGTTATGCCCTTACCATAACGGCCGTTCTCCTGGTTGTCAGATGTTTGGTTCAGCTAAGCTGAGGAAGCTGCCAACTGGGGGAGTTGGGCAATAATAGAAGATATGGAGTCACGGGGAGAGTTGAGCCATGACTGGACGCTGGGTGAGTTCGCTGTTGACGGTTTCGCTGCTGTTGGGGATGGGGTCTCTGTCGCCGAGGCTGGGGGCAGAGACGGTTTTGGCGCAGGGGAGAATGTCCGAACGAGAGGTTATTGATCTATTAGAGCAGGGCCTTCAACAGACACGACAGGAGCAACCTTTACAGGCGATCACAACATTGGAACGTGCTTTAGGGGCGGCGCGACAAGGGCAATATCGAGATTTGGAAGCTGTAGCCCTTTTAGGGATTGCTCGCAATTATGACCAGATGGGACAAAGACAAAAGGTATTAGAGTCCTACGAACAAGCGCTGATTATTTTTCGCGAGGTGAATAACAGATCATGGGAAGCCACTACTCTCACTAACATTGGAGCCGTGTACGATGCCTTAGGCGAGCGCCATCAAGCCCTAAACTACTACAATCAAGCCCTGTCGATTCGGCGAGATATGGGCGATCGCTCTGGGGAAGCTGCTACTCTCACTAACATTGGATCCGTGTACGATGACTTGGGCGATCGCCGTCAAGCCCTGAACTACTACAATCAAGCCTTGCCAATTCAGCGAGAAGTGGGCGATCGCTCTGGAGAAGCCACAACTCTCAATAACATGGGCTTGGTGTATCATGCCTTGGGCGAGCGCGGTCAAGCCCTGAACTACTACAATCAGTCCTTGGAAATTGGCCTCGAAGTGGGCGATCGCGCTGGAGAAGCCGCTACTCTCAATAACATTGGTCAAGTGTACGATGCCTTGGGCAACCGGACTGAAGCCCTGAACTATTTCCGTCAGGCTTTGCCAATGATACGAGAAGTTGGCGATCGCTTCGGGGAAGCTACCATTCTCAATAACGTTGGCATGATATACCATGCCCTAGGCGATCGCGAGCAAGCCCTGGAGTATTTCAATCAGGCTTTGTCAATTCTGCAAGAGATAGGCGATCGCTCAGCCGCCCCCACCACACTCAATAACGTTGGCATGATATACCATGCCCTAGGCGATCGTGAGCAAGCCCTGGAGTATTTCAATCAGGCTTTGTCAATTCTGCAAGAGATAGGCGATCACCCGATCGAAGCCTCGGTTATGACTAACATCGGCGGAGTGTACGATGCCTTGGGTGATCGCGGTCAAGCCCTGGAGTATTTCAATCAGGCTTTGTCAATTCTACGAGAGGTGGGCGATCGCTCGGGAGAAGCCAATACTCTCAACAGCATTGGTGGTCTATACAATGCCCTGGGCAACTACCGCCAAGCATTGGACTACCTGCATCAAGCCTTGTTAGTTACGCGAGAGATAAGCGATCGTCCTACAGAAGCTGCCAGTCTTGTTCATATTGCCTTAGTGTACAATGCCTCGGGAAATCACCGTCAAGCTATGGACTACCTGAGTCAAGCCTTGCCAATTGCCCGAGAGGTGAGCGATCGCCCTGGGGAAGCCGCAACTCTCACCAACATGGGATTTGTGCACAATGCCTTGGGAAACCACCGTCAAGCTCTAGAGTACCTAAGGCAAGCCTTGCCAATTACACGAGAGGTGAGTGATCGCTCAGGGGAAGCCAGGACTCTCAGTAGCATTGGCGTTGTTTACAGTGCGTTGGAGAACCACAATCAAGCCCTGAACTATTACAATCAGGCTTTGCCCATTCTGCGAGAGGTGGGCGATCGCCCTGCCGAATCAGTCACCCTCAGCAACATAGCCTCCATCTACCGAGACACCAACCAACCTGACAAAGCCATCACCCACTGGGAAGACTCCCTCAACATCCTCCTTGAACTCCGAGGCGAACTGCAAAAAGAATTTCGCGAGACCTTCCTCCAAACTCATGGCAGTGCAGCCGTCGCCCTCGTTGACCTCCTCATCGATCAAAACCAGCCCCAACGCGCCTTTGAATGGGCCAACCGCGTCACCACCTACGAACTCGCCGACTATACCCGTCTCATCGGCGTGCGAGTCGCCAACCCCGAAGCCCAAGCCGCCATCGACGACTGGAACAACCAACATCAACAAGTCCAAGCGCTGCGCCAACAACTCCAAGATAACTTCAGCGAAGCCCTCGCTGACCAAATGCGCGACCTAGAAGCCCAAGTCAATCAACAAGCCGAAACCCTCGCCAACAGCTACCCCGAAATCGCCGAACTCTTTGAAATCGAA
>SMDP01000396.1 GCA_012911965.1 Geitlerinema sp. P-1104 | reverse complement strand
TTTGCAACCACTGAAGGATTGTTGTCACTAAATTCGGGTCGCTTTCTAGGAATTGCGGTAATCGGCATTCAGCAAGGAGATCGGGGACAACTAGGGCAATGGGGGGATGGCTAAAGCGGGCGAGTTGATTGAGGACCGCCATATCAAAGCCTTGGGGGGGTGGATTGGTGGGTTCTTCGTAGAGGATGAGGGCGATCGCCTCGTCGCTGAGGTCATCTTCGCAGTAGGCTTGTAATTTGGCAATGGTATCGGGTTTACCGTCGGGACTGGCGGGACAGCCGGCTTTTTTCAGGGTGGTGTAGATTTGTAGGGCGGGGTTGCTAGGGTCGCTGAAGCGGCTGCCGTCGATGCAAATGATTTGGCAGTTGAGGGGGTGGGATTGGTTGGCTTGGTTGAGGATTTGGGGGAGAAGGGCGAGGTTGCACTGTTGGGTGAAGGGGGTGGAAGCGACTGGGGTATTGTCTTCCACTTCGGGATGGGGGGTGGTGGGAGGATTGTGCCATGCTTGATAAAAGTCGGGATAGGGGAGGTTTTCGGCACAGTCCCAGATGACGTTGTAGGATGCGTCGAATCGGTTAAAGTCCTTTTGGTAAACTTCATCGCTGAGGTTGTCTTTTAATGAGGAGACGACCCGTACATATTGTTGGGTTGTGGTTATAATTTTTTGTAGAATGTAAGACGCAGTCTTGCCGGTACGTTCATCCTCACTCGTGCGGAGAATGTTGAGCAACCCTGCAATCGCCTCTGGGTTACCTGGGTCGATTTCCTCTAAACATATAGCCGCCCGCGTACGGGTAAATTCATTCTCAGTCGTGTGGATCACTTCGAGCAACCCAGTGATCGCCTCGATATTCCCTACACCGATTTCTCCTAAACAGCTAGATGCATGCACCAATGTAATTATATTCTGAGTTGTGCGAATAATTTCGAGCAACACAGCGATTGCCTCAGGATTTTCTGAGTCAATTTCATCTAAACTCACAGCCACCAGGATACGGATAAATTCATTCTGAGTTGTGCGGATAATTTCGAGCAACACAGCGATTGCCTCAGGATTTCCTGGGTCAATTTGACCTAAACTCCAAGACGCATGCGTCCGGGTATATTCATTCTGAGTTGTGCGGATAATTTCGAGCAAACCAACTATCACCTCGGGATTTCCTTGTCCAATTTTTCCTAAACTCTCTGCCGCCTGCCTACGGATATTTTCATTCTCCGTGGTGCGTATCACTTCGAGCAAACCAACTATCACCTCGGGATTTCCTGGGTCGATTTCCTCTAAACTCTCTGCCGCCTGCCTACGGGTATTTTCATCCTCAGTGGTATGTATCACTTCGAGTAACACAGCGATCACTTCTGGGTTGCCTTGACCAATTCTTCCTAAACTCGCTGCTGCCCGCAACTGGGTATTTTCATCCTCAGTGGTGCGGATAACCTTGACCAACCCCGCAATCACCTCGGGATTTCCTGGTTCGATTTTCCCTAAACTCTCTGCCGCCTGCCTACGGGTATTTTCATCCTCAGTGGTGCGTATCACTTTGAGCAACATAGCGATCACCTCGGTATTTTCTGGGTCAATTTCCACTAATTTCACAGCTACCAGCATACGGGTAAATTTATCCTTAGTGGTGCGGAACACTTTGAGCAAAACAGCGATCACCTCGGGATTTACAACAACGATTTTCCTTAAACTCAAAGCCACCGAAAAACAGGTATTTTCATCCTCAGCCCTGCGGAGCAATTCGAGCAATACAGTGATCACCTCGGGATTTCCTGGATCAATTTTACCTAAAATCCCAGCCGCCTCATAACGGGTAGATTCATGCTTAGTGGTGCGAATAAGTTTTAACAATTCTGCAATCGAAAAGCTATTTTTTACAACGATTTTCTCTAAACTCTCTGCCCCATTGCTACGGCTAGATTCATTTGGGCAATTCTCAATAATTTCAATCAATTCTGTAATAGCCAGTCCTCTAATGGTTTCAGGTATCGCCTTTCTTGCCCCTTCTGGAATCGGATCCAAAAAAAATCTCCACTCCTGTTTCTCAACATTGAAATAACCAAACCCCCACTTCACTACCTGCCGAACAATCTCAGCCGCCCTAGAACAAGCCTTAAACTCATTAATTCCTGCTGCTGCCAGAAAATAGGCTTGATATCCATAAAAATTTTTTACCCCATCTTTAAATGGAACCAACGACCGAATAAATCCCTCCTTCTCCTCAGCCTTAACATCCCCACGCCCCAACCAACACAAAATCACCTGCTTCCACTGCGGTTCAAAAATCCGATACCGCTTCCCCGCCACCGGACGATCCCAATGATCCTTCGGCAGAAAATAATCCCAATCCTCCACCGCCAACGCCGCAAAATACTCCTGAAACGTCGCATGATAAA
>SMDP01000395.1 GCA_012911965.1 Geitlerinema sp. P-1104 | reverse complement strand
CGCCTCTGTGCCGATCGCGATCGCCTGCGTCAGATTCTCTTTAATCTGCTCAGCAACGCCATCAAATTCACCGCCACTGGGGGTCAGGCCCTATTACGGATTTACTGGCAAGATAGGGATACCGTCGTCTTTGAAGTCGCCGATACCGGAATTGGCATTCCCGAAGAACAGCGATCGCTCCTGTTCCAGATGTTTCGACAACTCGAGTCCACCTATACCCGGCAATATGGAGGAACAGGCCTGGGATTAGCCTTGACGAAACAACTGGTCGAACTGCATGGAGGGCTAATTAAAGTCGATTCAGAAGTGGGCGTGGGGTCTAAGTTTACCGTGCGCCTTCCCTGTCACAGTTCCACAGTCTTAGAGCAAAAATCCCCCCCTCCCCCCCGGATTCCCTTACCCCCTCGTAAGGGCCATGTCGTCCTGGTAGTGAATCGGGAAGATGAGGCAATTTTGATTTGCGACTTGCTCACCGCCGCCGGGTATCATACCGTGTGGATGTTGGATGGTTCCACAGCCCTAGAACAGATTAAGATGTTAAAGCCCGTGGCGGCCATTATCGATCGCCAACTTCCGGGGATGGATGGCTGTGAACTGACTCAGTTACTCCGTCAACTTCCCAACACCCAATCCCTGAAAATTTTGTTAATGACTGATCCACTCCCCCCCGAAGGGTTAGCCTATTGTCAGGAGCAGGGGGCTGATACCTGTTTGACTCATCCCATTGAGCCTGAGGAGTTGTTAACCAGTATTATCGAGCTTCTCGTTGAGCCGTTGGTCTCTAATTCTGATTCTGAGTAATGTCCATTGTTTTTACCCAGCGAGTCTCCTGCGATGACCCCCTCCGGGCCTCCCTAGACGGGGAGGAACGACTCTACCTGAGTTTAACGGCACAAGAGCGGCAACGCAGCCGTCACCGGTTTATCACCGACTCAGGGGAGGTGGTATTTCTGCGGCTACCTCGGGGCACAATTCTACAGGACGGCGATCGCCTCCTCGATGAGACGCAGCAGCAACAGGTGGAGATTCGCGCCAAACCCGAACCCGTCCTCACCGTCACCGCCACAAGTCCCCTGCTACTGCTGCGGGCCGCCTATCATTTGGGGAATCGTCATGTTCCCCTAGAGGTGACAGCCGAGTATTTGCGGTTGTCTCCCGATCCGGTTTTGGCGGATTTGTTGCAGCATCTGGGCCTGACGGTGAGGTTACAAACCCTCCCCTTTCAGCCAGAAACGGGGGCTTATGGTCATCATTCCTCCCATTCCCATCAGCATTAGGGGGCGATCGTGGAAAATCCTAGCGAGCCGTTGCCCAGACCCTTAAAATGGAGGAAATAACCAGCCTGAGCAACCATCGACCATGGCACGAGATTTACGGGGATTCATCCAGCAACTCGAACAACGAGGCCAATTACGACGCATCAGCAGCCTCGTCGACTCCGATTTAGAAATTGCCGAGATTTCCAATCGCCTCTTACAAGCAGGTGGCCCCGCCTTGCTGTTTGAGAACGTCAAAGGGGCGAAATTCCCCGTGGCCATCAACCTCTTGGGAACGGAACAGCGCGTCTGTTGGGCCATGAATATGGAAAAACCCCAAGAGTTGGAGGAGTTGGGGCAGAAGTTGGGGATGTTGCAACAGCCGAAACCCCCGAAGAAAATTTCTCAGGCCGTGGATTTTGGCAAATTGCTGTTTGATGTGGTCAAGGCCAAGCCGGGCCGTAATTTCTTTCCCCCCTGTCAGGAAGTGGTGATTGAGGGAGACGAGTTAGATCTCAATAGTATCCCCATGATTCGTCCCTATTCCGGGGATGCGGGTAAGATTATCACCTTGGGTCTGGTGATTACCAAGGATTGCGAGACGGGAACGCCCAATGTGGGAGTGTATCGTCTGCAACTTCAATCCCCAACGACGATGACGGTGCATTGGTTGTCAGTGCGGGGTGGCGCTCGTCATCTGCGCAAGGCGGCGGAACGGGGTAAGAAATTGGAGGTGGCGATCGCCCTTGGGGTTGACCCGTTGATTATTCTGGCGGCGGCGACTCCGATTCCGGTAGATTTGTCAGAATGGCTCTTTGCCGGGCTATATGGGGGGTCTGGGGTCTCTCTAGCGAAATGTAAAACCGTGGATTTGGAAGTTCCGGCCCAGTCCGAGATTGTCTTAGAGGGAACGATTACCCCAGGTGAGGAACTCCCCGATGGTCCCTTTGGCGACCACATGGGCTATTACGGTGGCGTGGAGGATTCGCCCCTGGTGCGGTTCCATTGTATGACCCATCGCAAAGACCCCATTTATCTAACCACCTTTAGCGGTCGTCCTCCTAAAGAAGAAGCGATGATGGCGATCGCCCTCAACCGCATTTACACCCCCATTTTGCGGCAACAAGTCTCGGAAATTAAAGA
>SMDP01000394.1 GCA_012911965.1 Geitlerinema sp. P-1104 | reverse complement strand
CGTGCGACTCGTTTCTGCCAAAAGTAGAAGGGATAATCCCCGAAACGTGGGCAGAGCAAGGAACACAGCCCCCTAAAAAGGGCATCGAACCTTGACAACTAGATATCGATGATGGTGAAAGTCCATCCCGCGAGGTGTATCGCGTGAAAGCACTTCCCCCACAGTAGAGACTGGTCATCAATCTGTGAAGCGGGGATGAAAGGGAGTAAGCCTGGGTCTAAACGGGCGCTCTCCCAAGCAAGTGTCCATGGATAGGAAACGAAGCCACATCCGAAACGTCGTTAGTTGTAACCTGCGAAAATTGGACTGATACGCAGGAGCCAAAATGGCTAAGGATAAAGGGGAGGCTGATGCCATACAGACCTCTCATACACCCAAATAAACCCGGCGTATAGTGGCATCCTAAAGGCACAATCAATCGATATCTGGAACGAAGTAACCTCCGTTGTTGCTCTCAGGAATAAGGTCGAAATCCTGAGTAGGAAACCATCCGCAAGCCAACGGGAGGAAGGATTGAATCAGAAGCGAATGCCTGGGGTAATGCCCAGGATATGCTGACGGACTCACGATAATTTGGAAGATGGAGCTTTAGTAGCATGGAAACGCCCAAAACGATTGGAAACAATACGGTGGTGCTGGAATGGCGAGATGTCGATTGGAAATCAATCGAACGTCGAGTTTTCCGCCTGCAAAAACGGATTCATCAAGCCGAACATCGTGGTGACCAAAAAACAGTCCGCGGACTCCAAAAGTTACTGCTGAAGAGCTGGTCAGCCAGAATGTTAGCGGCTCGTCGGGTTACACAAGATAATCAAGGCAAAAAGACGGCAGGAGTGGATGGGGTTAAATCCCTATCCCCAAAAGCACGTATACACCTTGTAGGTCAATTGAAGCTCAACTCAAAAGCCAAACCTGCACGACGGGTATGGATACCTAAACCGGGAAGAGATGAGAAAAGACCATTGGGAATCCCCACAATGTACGACCGCGCACTACAAGCCTTAGTCAAGATGGCACTCGAGCCACAATGGGAGACAAGGTTTGAACCCAATTCATACGGGTTCAGACCAGGAAGGTCTTGTCAGGATGCAATAGAGGCAATATTCAATGCCATTAGGTACAAACCTAAATGGGTATTAGACGCCGACATTGCTAAATGCTTTGACAGGATTGACCATGGCAAACTATTGGACAAGCTCGAAACGATACCCGCCATTAGACGACAAATCCGAGCATGGCTAAAAGCTGGGGTAATAGACTCTGGACAACTATTCCCGACCGAAGAGGGTACACCACAGGGAGGCGTAATAAGCCCCCTACTGGCAAACATCGCCCTCCACGGCATGGAAGAAAGCGTCAAGGAATTAGCGGAACAACTACCCGGAAAAGGTAGCCGTAGAGACAGAAGGAAAGCGGTATCTCTAATCAGATACGCAGATGACTTCGTTATCATCCACGAAAACCTTGGGGTTATCGAGAAATGTCGTGACCACATCCAAGAATGGTTGAAAGGAATGGGATTAGAACTCAAAGAGGAAAAAACCCATACCACCCACACGATTGAGGGTGAGCAACCGGGGTTCGATTTTCTAGGTTTCAACATCCAACAACATAAAGTTGGTAAACACAAAACCGGAATGAATACCCGTAATGAACCTCTAGGATTCAAAACCATCATTAAACCCAGCAAAAAAGCAATTAAGACCCACTACCAGAAATTGAAACAGATAGTAGATTCTCACATCACCGCACCACAAGAGGTGCTAATTACGCACCTTAACCCGGTCATCAAGGGATGGAGCAACTACTACTCAACAGTGGTGTCAAAACAAACATTTAACCAACTGGATAACCTCCTCTATTGGAAGTTAACCAGATGGGGAAAAAGAAGACACCCAAACAAAACTGGTAAATGGGCAGCCCGGAAATATTGGCAGAAGATTGGAAATAAAAGTTGGGCTTTCGCAACCCGCACGGAATCAAACCCGATGCAGATACGAACGCACATGGAAACACCAATCATCCGCCATATCAAGGTCAAAGGCGAAGCCAGCCCATATGATGGTAACCTTAAATATTGGAGTACAAGAATGGGTAAACAACCCGGTATGCCAACAAGGGTGTCGAAACTCTTGAAGAAGCAAAAAGGGAAATGCGCCCACTGTGGACTAACATTCCGTGAAGAGGATATAATGGAAATCGACCACATCATCCCCAAATCAAAAGACGGAAAGGATGTGTACAAGAACCTCCAACTTCTTCATCGTCACTGCCACGATGTTAAGACTGCCTCAGATGGTAGTCGCGGTTCTCATGACAAGAGCCAAGTTGTTGAGGAGCCGGATGAGGTGAAAGTCTCAAGTCCGGTTCTGAAGACGAGTCGGGTGGGCGACTGCCCGGCTTAGTTTAACG
>SMDP01000393.1 GCA_012911965.1 Geitlerinema sp. P-1104 | reverse complement strand
TTGGGCGATCGCAAGGGTCATCGGTCAACTGATCCGAATCAATGCCTTCAGTCTAACAAATCAAACAGGGCCTAACGCACTAGCACCGACTCTGGGGTTGGCGTTACGGGTGTCTCCAGAGGATCATAGCCAATCTGTTCCTGAATTCGCTCCCGTGCCAAGGCTCGGTATTCCCAGAAATGTTCCCCAGCCGCACATAAGCCAAGATACAGGTTTAGCATCTGAGGTTTCTTGCGCAAAATTGTCCAAAGTTGACGCCAGAACTGCCCACGAATCTCAGGTCGACGAATGCCCTGATGCCAGATCAATTGCATGATTAAGGGCAACCCCTTATTTAAAGGAAACTGCATCGTTTGCCGGTTAGTTTTGCCGCTGCGAATTTGCAGACATTGTTGTAAACAGCGCCGCAAATAGCGTTGCGGTTCGTAGAGCTGCCAAAACCCTTCAACATAGTCCTTAGCTAGTTCAGAGATGGGGCGGGTGGGGACGAAATTCATTAAGCTATTCTGGTCACCGGTGAGATGGCTGCTCTCCCCTAATAAGCGTTCTTCCCGTTTGAGCCGAGTCCAGAGAGCTGTGTTGGGTAAGGCTTGGAGTAGGCCCAACATCGGCTGAGGAATATTGGTTTGCTCGACGAAAGTTTGAATGCGATCGCCGGCCCCCGCGCGTTCCCCATCAAAGCCGAGAATAAACCCAGCATAGATGAGCAAGCCAGCATCATTAATCCGACGACAAGCCTCAACCAGGGGCGCACGGGTATTTTGGACTTTACCTGTGACTTGTAAGCTATCTTGATCTGGGGTTTCAATGCCAAGGAAGACGGCATAGAAGCCAGCTTCACTCATGAGTTCAAGCAATTCATCATCTTCAGCCAAATTCACCGAGGCTTCGGTAATAAAGGTAAAGGGATAGTCATGCTCTTGCATCCAGGGAATCAAGACCCGCAGAAAGCGCTTCACGTTGCGCTGATTACCGATGAAGTTGTCATCGACGATGAATAGAGAACCTCGCCACCCTAGATCATAGAGGGTTTGCAGTTCAGCCAAGGCTTGTTCTGGGTCTTTGGTGCGCGGTTTACGACCATAGAGAGAAATAATGTCACAAAATTCGCAGTTGAATGGACAGCCTCGCGAGAATTGCATGGCCATCATCAAATAGGCATCCCGTTGCAGGAGGTCAAAACGGGGTTGAGGCGTTTGGGTGACATCGGGTTTCTCCAAGGAACGGAAAACGCCCTGGGTTTCTCCTCCCTCAACGGCTTCGACAAACGGGGGTATGGTCATTTCCCCTTCATCGAGAACCAGGAATTGTGCGCCGGCGTTTAAAGCATCGTCAGGAACTGAGGTGGGATAGGGGCCTCCGACGGCTACGAGTTTGCCTAAACGAACCCCTTTGCGAATCAAAAATTGAAAGTCCGGCTTTTGCACCAGCATCGCGGAGAGAATGACAATATCGCACCATTGCCAATCTTCATCGGTTTCCGTGGCGACGTTGCGATCGCGAAAGCGAATCTCCCAATGGGAGGGCAATAGAGCCGCAACAGTAATAATCCCCAGGGGCGGAATTGTGGATTTGAGTCCAGCCAGTTCCATGAAGCGATCATAGGACCAAAAAGACTGAGGAAATTGAGGATATAGTAATAGTGCTTTCATGAAAGCTCCTTGTATTAAGTTCAGGGTCAAGCGGAGATTAGCAGATTTACGCCAGGAGTTTTCAGTCGAAAGATTATAGGAATTTTCGGAACTATATCAAGAGTTCCAGCATTAAATCCACAGGGACGAGATCTGAGAAGGCCTTGCTGTTAATCCTGTCTCGGGACATTCATACAATTCATACAATTCATACAATTCATGCAACTATCTGTCAGAGCTATATTCTCCCTAACATAACAAATTTCAAGGAATTTTCCAGTGCAGCCCAATACCATTTTATTTTTTATTTTCAACGTGTCTTTAACCCAATTAACCGAAGATCACCTCCCCCAGAAGTATGATATTTACAGCCACCTACCCTGATTAACTGACACGAGTTTGAGGGGGAGACGGAGGGGGAGCGAAAGCAGCTTAAATAAGTCAACTACTTTGGCATGGCCGATGAATGCCCTGGCTTTGGCATGAGATTCGAGATTGGATGCGAACTGTCCCCAGCCTAAAAATTCTATTTTTGTGATGATTGAAATTTGGAAGCTGTCGGCAAGTATGGTATGAATGGCTTCATCATCAGTCAAGCCATTAAAGTAGTAGATTACAATGTTGGTGTCAACCAAATAATTCATTAGAGCCAACCTTCGCGGCTACTCGCCAAATAATCATCAATCACTTGTTTTGGCTGTTGGGTAACACCAAAGAACTGGCGTGGATCGAAAGGGGGAGACTGTTGTGTTTCAACCCCATCTTCTTCTGCTAGTTGTTGCAACACAATTTG
>SMDP01000392.1 GCA_012911965.1 Geitlerinema sp. P-1104 | reverse complement strand
CTCCTGCAACACCGACGGCAAAGTCATCATCCAATCCAACACCCGAAAGAAGCGAATCACCTCCTCCTCAGTATAATCGCGTTCATAGAGCAATTGCACCAACGTCCATTTCCAGCCTTCGCGGTCTTGTGCATTGCCTCGCGTCGCCTGAGTCTTCAGATGAGCCATTACCAGCAGCGCAAATGGATTCGACGAGTTTTCCAAACTCGACCACTGAGACTCATAATCCAGAAGTTTCACCTGAGGAAACTTAAACTCCAGGGAACAGCCCGCCAACTCATAGCCATACCCTGCCGGTCGCCAATTGGGCTGATCATCCCCAAGAATTGCCAAACTAATCACCCTCTTATGGATATCGAAGGAGCGGTAATGATACACATACATCCGTTCCTCAAACAGATTATCCCGTTGACTCTGAATCTCAACGTGAATCAGCAGATAGGCCGCTTCACCATTTTTTTGCCAAACTTTGAACAGTTTATCCCCCTCTCGTTCCCCACTCTCAGCACTGGGACTGATTTGTTGCAATTCCTTATCCAGGGACTCATAGCCGCGACTCCAATCCACTAGAGCATGAACTTGGGGAAAAAAGAACTCCAGGAACCGTTCGAGATAATCTTCAATCGCCTCTTTCCAGGGTTGGTCAAAATTGGCATTGGGGGTATTCACCGCGCTGACTCCTGATGACCGGTCATATCACCCCTTACTGTACTCCAAACCCTCCCCAAAATCTCCTCTTGGGAGGGATGCCAACCGGGGGGGGTCTGGCTGGAGTCGTCAGTTGCGACTCCAGCCAACATCCTCAGCGGCTAGCCAACACCATCGAACTTAAGCCAAACCGGCCAACCAAGCCTGAAAATCCTCCATCCCCCTAAACTCCAACAACGCCTCCGCCAGAGCCTCCCGCTGAGGGGCCGACAAGTCCCGAACCCGTTGCCGCTGCTCTTCAGACAGCTCCCCACAGCGCCGAGTCAACTGACGCAGCAGCAGGTCAGACTCTCCCTGCTCCTGTCCTTGTTCCTGTCCCTTCTGGAACACATCCTTATAAAACTGTGTATCCTGAACACGTACCTGAGTAATATCTAACATCTCCCGTATCGCCTCCAAACTCAAATTAGGGAGGGCGCGCCACTTGCGGTTCGCCCCTACAAACCATGGGCGCGCCACTTGCGGTTCGCCCCTCTAATCTCTCCTGCCTTTCTTGCCGCCCTATCATCGAACGGTAAAGAAACAAAATAATCTAAAAATTCTTGTTGATTGGCCAGATTTCGCCGTGGATTTCCACTCCGCATTGCGCCATAAACTAACTCAAACTTTACCACGGAACAAACAGCAATATCTCTTGGGGCGATCGCTTCCAATTTAGCCCGTAGGATTGGCGATCGCCGATTCAAGTACATGGCGACAACGTTGGTATCGAGTAAATACAGCACTTAAATGGATTGATTGGCGAACAAGTCTTCTGGCGGATCATCTAGTTCTGTAGAAACTCCTTCTTCATCAATGATGATGGGATCATCCGCACAACTTCCCCAAGTTTTTTCAAAGAAACCCGAGGGCCACTCGCGGTCCTTGGCGACCTGGTCTTGTCCTGGAGAGGTCGTCGCTTGGAATACCACCAAAACGTCGAGTTCAGTGTTCCTGACGTCCGAGGGCATCTGTACTTGCAAGATTCCATCGTCTCCGATGTGGGTCGTCACACGAATGTTTAACATAGGGAATGATTCGGCTATTCAATGAGAGGATGAACTCACTCTCCTATTTTACCAGTCGCCGCGAAGCGATAACGAGAAACTCCGCCAACCCCCCTCACTGACCCAATCCCAACGCCCCCACAAACCGCTCATGTTCCGGCGAACCCATCCCCTCCTGTAACCTCATCAACACCGGCCCCATCTCCCCCGCCAACAGTGCCTTCACGTCCAACACCAACCCCGGAAAAAACGGACTCCTCAGACAACCCGCCCCATCCGGCTCCTGCCGCCGATAGTCCCCCTCCTCCAGCACATACCAGCGAAACTCCTCCTCCAGAACCACCCACACCAGATACTCCCGAACCCCATTGCGACGATAGGCTCGAAACTTGTCGTGGAGGTCGTAGGATGCCGTACTCGCCGCAATCTCCACAATCAACTCCGGCGCACCCTCAAGATAGTCGTCCTCGCTAATCCGCGACTGTCCCCCCACCCCCTCATCAAGGCGCAAGAGCGCATCGGGTTGAGGTTCATTATCCAAGTCCAGACGAACCGTTGTATTGTCCGCCACCTCAACCCCTGGGGTGGCAGCAGCATAAACTTGCAGCCAGGTGATAATTTGACTGTGGGGTTTTCCATGTTGCTGATAACGAACTGGCGATGCCATATAAACCACTCCTTCGACTAATTCCGCCTTCTTCACCTCTGGCAACACCCGATAGCGTCGCTCGAACTC
>SMDP01000391.1 GCA_012911965.1 Geitlerinema sp. P-1104 | reverse complement strand
TTAAACAACACCTGCCGCAGCCGATGTTCATCCCCCCGCACAAACGTCGGCAGATGAGAATCAAACTCACAATCAAACTGAAGTCCCCGTTCCTGAGAACGCAGCCGAAACAGCCGTTCCACCCCCCGCAAGAAGCTCAACAGCTCAAACTCCCCCACCTGCAACTCAAACTGACGGGCCTCAATCTTCGATAAATCCAGAATATCCTCAATCAGCAGCCGCAGATGACGACCACAATCCGAAATCGTCTCCAACGCCTGACTAGGGCTAACCGTATTCACCGCCGAGGGATCTAACAAATCCCGTTGCAACAAATCCACATAGCCGAGCAGTCCATTCAGAGGCGTGCGTAACTCATGGCTCATATTCGCCAAAAACTCACTCTTCGCCCGGTTCGCATCCTCCGCCTGTTGTTTGGCAATCTGCAACGCCTGAGTGCGATCGCGCACCTTAGCCTCCAAATCCTGAGAATACTCCCATAACCGCAAATTCACCGCCTCCAATTGCGCATGACTCCGTCGCAACTGCCAATAGCGATAGTGATGGCTCACCGTCACACTCACCGCCAGAGTCGCCAACCCTGGGGACACCACCGGAATCAGCCAACCCCCCTGAAACGCCAAATAGCCCAAACAGCCCAACAGGAGCCAATAGAGGCTCACCTGGAGGCTAAACAGCAACAGCAGCGGCACTCTATCCCCCAGCAAGACCCCCCCAATCAAGCCCATAGGGTCCCCCTCATTTTCCGCCGAACCGCTCCCCTTGCGCCATCCCAGCAGCCACCAGAAGCTCCCCGTCGCCAGCAGACTCCAGAGAGCAATCCAGAGACTTTCCTGAAGTAGCGTCCCCACCCGCAGCAAATCCCGTCCATCCAACGCCGCCGCCACCAATTGACTGGTCATCTGAGCATGAATCTCCACCCCACTCATGGCCTGCGATCCCAACCCATAGGGAGTCCCAAAAAAGTCCTTACTACTCACCGCCGTCATGCCAATCAGCACCAGGCGATCGCGCAACAACTCCGGCCCCACCCGTCCCTGTAATAGATCATAAAACCCCACCCGTCGGAAGCTCTTTGGCTCACCCCGGCGATAATTCAGCAACATCTGATACCCCCCCCGACTATTCTCCGAATAGCCCCCCATCTGGCGAGGGAGAGGCCGTAACTGCGCCTGACCCAACTCATAACAACTGCGACAACTCGGCGACGGAACCAACGTCACCCCCTCGGGCCGCAGATAGGCCAGAGCCAAGCGAGTGCTAAGGGTCATCCGCACCTCCTCATCCACCGTCACCGAGACCAACGACCGTCGCACAATCCCATCCCGGTCCTGCAACAGATCCGACAGAGCCACCCGTCCCGCCTGCCTCAACACCTCCGGCGGAGCGATCGCCTCTCCCAGGGCCTTCTCAATACCAATTAAATTTGGAGTATTCGCAAACAGCTCCTGGAGGCGATCGTAGCCCGGCTCCTGAGGAATATCCCGATAAATATCCAAACCAACCACCCGAGGCCCCGCCTCAATCAGCCGTTCCAGGGCCCGAGCCAGCAACTCATCCGACAGGGGCAACTCCCCCATCAAGCGGATATCCTCCTCCGTAATCTCCACAATCACCACCCGCTCATCAGGGGCATCCAGAGGTCGCCAACGCATCCAGCCATCAAACAGACCCCGTTCCAAAAAGCCCAACCCCCCCAGAGCCGCCAACAGACTCACCAACAGAGCGATCGGTAACGCCGTTCCCAGCACACCCCGCCAATAATACTGAAGCCAACCACAGACCCGCCAGCCCCCAGTCATCCCAGGCCGACAAGGAGAGCCACCCGGTCCCGACGAGCCACCAGGAGAACCCGGCCCTCCCCATCGAGACGACCCTAACGGAGACTGAGACGACGACCGAAGTCCTCGCCCAGCGGAATCAGAAAACAGAGATCGCGCCATGCGGCTGGTACAGAGTCTAAATAAACATCAGTAGCCCCCACCCCCAGAACAGCCCGACTCCCCCCCCCAGACGTACCCTCTGGGGTGTCATCATCAGGAGGAGTTGGAGGAGTTGGAGCCGTCTCCGAGTAGAGCAATGGAGAGGGAGTCAGCCGACCCAGGGAGCCAGTCACCCCCACAGAAGTCAAAGCCAACGAGATGCAACCGATCACCGCAAAAGTGACAGACTGATGGCGAATATACATATAGTGTAACCCTGAATGTTCGATGCACACACAACAGACGTAGCGAACCCTTATTTCCGCCCTCACTATCACATAATACCACCCCCGTCAAGCCAAAAAACCGATCCTACCCCCAGTCTAATCCCAACCCACCAATTCCCCCAGACGATCGCCCCCCCGACGGCCCACCACCAACAACCCCCCCATCCACCCCACCCAACCCACCACCCAGAAACCGAGTGTCTCCAAGACACCCGGTTTCTCAACCCCA
>SMDP01000390.1 GCA_012911965.1 Geitlerinema sp. P-1104 | reverse complement strand
TTGAACTTCTTGACGATCGCATCGCGCACCTTCTGATGGGCCGTATCCACCTCCTTATCTTTAAGGGTGCGATCGCCGGCCCGATAAACCAGACGAAACGCCAAACTACGCTGACCCTCAGGAACCGACTCACCGCGATACTCATCAAACAGTTCCACAGACTCCAACAACTTACCCCCAGCCCGACTCATAGCTTTTTCTAACTCCAAAACTTCCGCATCTAGGGGAGCGAAAAAGGCTAAATCGCGATCGCTAGCCGGGAACGTCGAAAAGGGTTTGAACTTAGGAACCTGACTCGACGGGAGCGCTTCTAGGAGTAAACTTAACTCCAACTCAAACACATAGACCTCATCGGGGAGTTCGCGATCTTGACGCAACTGGGGATGAAGCTGGCCAAAGCGTCCCAATTGACGACCCCGCAACCAGATCGAGGCGGTGCGTCCAGGATGCAGCCGTTCATCTCCTGCATCGGCTTGATAGTAAACCGTTAAGCCTAGGCGATCGAACACCCCTTGTAACACCCCTTTAGCTTCAAACCAGGACATCGGTTGTTCCTTCCCAGACCGTAACCAACGTCCCTGAGTACGATCGCCCCCAAGAATCCCCGCCACCAGGTTTTTCTCCTGGTACGTCTCTCCCTCTTTCCAGAAAACTCGCCCAATCTCAAAGCCATTGAGCGCCCCATTTCCCTGTTTCAAGTTATACTCAAACGCATCAATCATCCCTGGGAGAAGTTCCGTTCGTAGGGCGGAATACTCAGCAAACAGGGGATTTCCCAGACAAATTTGTTGCTCTTGCGTGGGTTTAACCAGAGAATAGTGGATCAACTCCGTCAAACCTGCCCCGCGTAGGGCTTCCCGCAACTGTCCGGTTAGGGCAAATTCCGGGGAAAGCTGACCCAGAGTTCCCTGTTTGGGTAGCGTTTCGCAGAAGTTATCGTAGCCATAGAGACGGGCAATTTCTTCGATTAAATCGATTTCCCGTTCAATATCCCGGCGACGGTAGGGGGGAACCTGCACCGTCCAAACTCCTGTTTCCTCCGTGGAAGTGACGCCAAAGTTGAGGCGTTCCAGGATTTGTTTCATATCCGCTTCCGGGAGATCGCCCACCTCATCCCCGAGATGCACTGGACCGAGAACCTGACGCACCCGGGCCACTCGTAGAGTGAGCGTTTGAGACAAATCGGGGCGGCTGTCGGCCTTGGCTTGGGCCACCGGAGTTCCGCCCGCTAATTCGCTGATGAGGGCGATCGCCCGTTGACAGGCGGTTTCTAACTCGGCGAAGTTTACCCCCCGTTCATAGCGTGAGGAAGACTCGCTACGGAGATTCTGAGCGCGAGAGGAACGACGCACTGCTACGGGGTCAAAGAGGGCGGCTTCTAAGACCAAATTGGTGGTTTCTGCATGGACTTCGCTGTCTTCCCCGCCCATGACCCCAGCTAAGGCCACAGGGCGGTCATTGGCGGTAATCAGGAGATTGCTGTCTTGCAGGGGGCGTTCCTGGCCATCGAGGGTGGTTAGAGTTTCCTCATTTTTGGCGTAACGAACCCCGATGGTTAGGGAATCTTGACCGGTGAGCTGTTGAAGGCGATCGCGATCGAAAGCGTGCAACGGCTGTCCCCATTCCAACATCACATAGTTGGTAATATCCACCACATTATTAATGGGGCGCACGCCAGCCGCTTGCAGTCGTTGTTGCAGCCAATCCGGCGAAGGGGCGATCGTGACTCCCTCAATCATCGTGCCAATATAGGCCGGACAAGCCTTGTTCTCAGCCACCTCAACCGTTAGAGACTCCTTCGGGGCAATCTCAGCCACCTCAACCTGGGGTAATTCCAGCCTATCCCCCGTCAACGCCGCCACTTCTCGGGCCACACCGACCATACTCAGAGCATCAGCCCGGTTGGCCGTCGCCGTCAAGTCTAAAATCGAGTCATCCAGTCCCAGAAACGGTCTCGCATCGGCGCCAATCTTGCCCTGGAACTCGTGATCATTGCCCTCAGCGAAAATATGAATGCCATCAATCTCGGAGGTTAACCCCACTTCCTCTAGGGAGCAAATCATGCCGTTAGAGGGAACCCCCCGCAGTTTGGTGGGTTTAATCTTGAGATCCACTTGAGGCAGCTTCGTGCCGATGGTAGCCACCGGAACGTAGATATCTGCCTGCGCATTGGGCGCACCACAGACAATCTGTTGCGCTTCCCCACTACCGATATCGACTTGACAGACTCGCAGCTTATCGGCGTTGGGATGCGGCTCGATGCCCACAATGTGACCGATCACCACCCCCTCGGCCCAGGTGCTGCGCTCTTCAATCTCCTCCACTTCAAACCCCGCCATAGTGAGGCGATGGGCCAGGTCATCCGCAGTTAGATCAATGTTAATGAGGGTTCGCAACCAGTTGAGTGAGATACGCACAGTTGATGCCTTGTTCGACGAAGTAT
>SMDP01000039.1:25354-26521 GCA_012911965.1 Geitlerinema sp. P-1104 | reverse complement strand
CTGCAAATTCTCGATCGCTTTATGGCCTATAGTGATTGTCAGTTTGTTCTCTTGGGAACGGGCGATCGCTACTACGAAACCCAGATGTGGCAACTCAGCACCCGCTATCCTGGGCGCATGGCCAGTTATCTTCTCTATAACGACCAACTGGCCCGCCGCATCTACGCCGGAACTGATGCCTTTATGATGCCGAGTCGCTTTGAACCCTGTGGGATTAGCCAAATGTTAGCCATGCGGTATGGCTGTCTCCCCATTGTCCGCCGTACAGGGGGGTTAGTCGATACGGTCTCCCACCATGATCCCATGAAAGAGGTGGGAACTGGGTTCTGTTTTGACCGCTATGAGGCTCTCGATTTATACACCTGTTTGGCTCGCGCTTGGGAGTCGTTCCGCTATAAGAACGACTGGCGCAAGTTACAACAACGGGCAATGCGTCAAGACTTTAGTTGGCGCAAGTCGGCGGTGGCTTATGATAATCTCTATCGGGATCTCTATGGTCTGCCCCATCGGACCGATGAGGAATTGCCGAAGTTGTTTGAACAAGCTGAAGAGTTTACGACGGTTCAATAGTTACCGTATGGCGAAGGATGCCCCTAGGGATAAGTGCGTCACTAGGGGCATTTGGGTTAATGAATTTGGAAAGTTTGTCACTTTTAGAGGGTTAACCATGAATGTTAGAGCGATTATTGAGTGGGATGAAGTCTCTCAGTTATATTCGGCAACTTGTCCAGAGTTAAACTTTGTCTCGTCGTTTGGAGAAAGTCGTGACGAGGCGATCGCACAGCTTAAGGATGCGATCGCTCTCATGTTAGAGCCAATCCCAGAGGTAACAGTCTAGAACGGCAGCAAGATTTCTCGACGACTTTGCTAGACATTAACACTGGGGGAGGGCGAACGGCCGTTTGCCCCTACAAGTTACTAACTTGCCACTTGTTCCGGTGTCTCGGTGACAGCTTTGGTTTTCTCTTCGATGGAACTCATCAAGGATTCATAGGGTTGAATAAACTTGTCAATCCCTTCCTCAATTAATTCTGCCATCACCGAGTCCAGGTTAATCTGGATATCGGGGTGGTTGAGATGTTCAATCACTTGATAGGCCCCTTTCACATCCCGATGAACTGTATCGGGTTGCGGTTGACCGTGGTCTGCGAAGGCGTCTAAGGTACT
>SMDP01000039.1:0-24530 GCA_012911965.1 Geitlerinema sp. P-1104 | reverse complement strand
ATTCGATCGCAGACCGGTTGAGATTGTCCATCCAGATGCTTTGACCGTAGTCAGCAAGTTTTTGCAGGTTTTCGTTACTCATATGAGAATCTCCTTAAACGTCAGGTTAGCAGTCGCTCTGGCTTTTAGAACTACAAACAACGGGTAAGAGTTGACAAATTTTATATGTTGTGGTAATCTCTTTAGGCTAGATTAGAAAGCTTAAAAGCTGACCGCCTAGGGTCATTCTAACGATAAATTCTAGCATCAGCACTCCCCCAAACGATGGAGATCGGCTCAGTTCCTGCCAACCACGCAGAAGCGAGGATGGAACTAGGAACTGAGCTGTCACCAGGGCTTCATCACCTCAACCCCGACGGAAGAACTGCCAGGGGAGTCCATTCCAGAGGAAACACCCCTCTAGGTTCATCCCCGATTTGTCCCGTGCAATGCGGACAGAACCGTAGTTATCAGGGTGAATCAGGGCGACGATTTCTGGGAGTTGCAACTGTTGAAGTCCCCATTGCAAGACCGTTTTGGTGACTTCAGTGGCGAGTCCTTGCTTTTGGAAGGGTACATCAATGACATAGCCGACTTGAATGAGTCGGTTGAGTCGATGGGGGATGATCTCCCCATTGGGCCGATAGAGTTGCAAAACCTCATGGCTACAGGAACGACGTAAGCCTGAGCGTCCAATGAATTGGCCGTCATGGGTGAAGATAGCCAGGGGACAGATGGGAGTTTCTGCTTGGCTGATGTAGTCTTGCAGAATCTCTCGCGTTTGCGATTCGGATTTCACGCCCCCCAGAAATTGCATCACCTCCGGCTTGCTGTACAGTTGGCTTAAATGGGGCAAATCGTTGTGGGTAAACGGTTTGAGGAGAGTGCGCCGAGTTTTCAGGGGAAACGTCGAGGCACAGGGATTGAAGTCGTCTGGATGCTGCCAGGCGGAGGATAGAGTCATGGTGGCACACCTCTAAGTCGAGTGAAAAAACAGCGATCCGACTCGCGACGAGCCGGATCGGGTTGGGAGACTATTGAGAGAGTGCCTGGTTATACATCATCTGCCAGAACGCCATCGGACACATATCCTGAAGCTGCTCAGGATGTTGATATACTGACTCTTCCAGAGCGGCCCAGGCCTTGTCGATCGCCTCCAAGCGGCGAGGGTCATCTTGTTCGGCTGCTGGCTTGTTGATGAGCGTGACAAGCTGACGCATCAGCCGGCGAGCCAGTTTCCGGCGTAACCGCTGATTCGGTTCCCGTTGCAGGCGATCGCAGAGAGATTTCAACTCAAGATCGGTTTGTCCCACTTGGGCGATCGCTTGATCTTTGTTATTCTGGTTCATGATGAAGATTGTGTAAGTTAAGCGTCCCTATCCCAGACGGCCATCTTGGATAGGGATTTGAAGACAATCTGAACGCAAATGGTGACCGACTCTAGAAAGACAATCTAGGTCGGTCATTCGACTCTAAACTATTGGTTTGTGAGCGCAGCTTCCGCAATCAGGTCGCCAATGTTCCGCAGTGCTGGCTTGAGCTTGCGGCTCCAGGCACCATTCATGGTTCCAGCAGGAACCTGAAAATGCTCAGCTAGGAGCGCATTAGTCCATTTTTCACCGCGAGAGGCGCGATCGTAAATCTCTAGCAGGGCCTCCTGTACGGTGACCTGTGCGGTAGCCGTGCGACAAACCCAAGTCCGGCTTAACTCACCGGTAGGATCGGTTTCCATGATGTCACGGACTTTTTCGAGGTCAGGGATTTGTGCCTCAGGCTGTGGGAGGAGATCACAGTTTAGAGTTTGGGAATCACCGAAACCCCGAACTCGTTGGGATTCACGTTTGCAGATATCTTTGTAAGCGCCTTTACAACGGATATTCCAAAGCGTGATTGGGCTGGCATTCCCTTGGTCTGGATCATACGCTTCACCACGCACCTCTCCCTTGAGCTTCCGTTCAATGTAGTCCCAGGCAATGTCAGCGGCTTCGATATACCGGGGGTCATGTCGATAATGGGGTGGCTCTCCTGGCCAATAGCAGCGTTGGGGAGCCGACAGCATCACCGTCATGATCTTGCGATGGAGACCTCGACGCTGTTTGGCGGATGAGGCTTGTCGAAGCTGCCGGCCCAGACGTTTCAGCTCCTCATGGAGTGCAACATGGGGATTCCCTTCTTGCTTCGAACGCTTCGACAGGGTTGTCAAGTCCAGATCGGTTTGTCCCACTGGAGTGATCGCTTGATCCTTGTTATTCTGTTTCATGATGAAGATTGTGTAAATTAAGCGTCCCTGAGACCAGACGGCCATCTGGCATAGGGATTTCAGACAATCTGAACGCAATGCGATCGGGCTGAGACTATGAGTCTTGGCCCGATTTTGTTTGATGAATACAAAACATTATACATTTTGAGTACCCTGACTGTCAATATTTGCGTCTTATTTCCACATTTGCGTATTATTTCAATATTTGCGTAGTTTTAGGCAAACTCGCATAGCTTTATGAAACCAAAGCGGTTTCTAACCCCGACCAATGTGCTATTGTCTTCCTAGAGCCGTACCATGATGGTCTAGTCGTCACCCCAGCCATGAACGCCCAAACCTTCCAACAGCACTTACAGGCGCTAAAAGCAGAAAGCCCAAAGACCTACGAGCTTTTAGGAGAGTTTCTGGGTAATGGCGGCGATTTTGAGCAAACAGCGAAGACTCAGGGGGTTGCAATGGGAACCGCTCGTAAGCACCTGTCCAATGTCTACAGAAAGTTCGAGATTGAGGGTCGTAAACAAAAGAAACAACGTTTAGTGGCACTGTTTAGCCAGTACCAACCGGATTGGGTCAACCCAGAGAAGCGCCTGAATCGGGTTGAGCGACTCACGGGTATTGTCCCTCTGAACTCTCCCTTCTATATTGAGCGCAGTGAGGATGAGATCATCAAACAGGCATTTCGGAGTTGCCAAAATGATGAGCGTCTCGTCTTCTGCCGTCTCCGCAGCGCCCGAGGTTTGGGTAAGTCCTCCTTGTTGGTGAGACTGCAAAATTTCCTGGAACAAGAGTTACACCATCGCGTTGGCTGGGTGGATTTGGCACAAGGAACCTTGGGAAATCTGGATGACTTCCCTAATCTCATCAAGTTCTTTACCCGTAGTGTGGCCCGAGAGTTCGCCCTCGCGTTACCCGATAAGCATCAACTCGACGATTTACAAGACCATTGGCGAGAGGAGTTGGCTCCGGGAGTTAACTGCATGGACTACCTAGAGCAACAGGTCTTTCAACCAATCAAAGCCTTAGACTCCCCCCAACCCTTGACTCTCATCATTGATGGCATTGACTCTCTCCTGGGCCTGCGAAACGTTCAGGGACCCTTTTTAGATTGGCTGCGATCCTGGAATGAGCGCAAAATGAAACGGGTGAGTCAGGACAAGGTGGTCTGGTCTAATGTCGTGATTGCCTATTCCACAGAACCCTATGCCGCCTATGAGATGGCAGGATCTCCCCTCGATAATGTGGGCCTACCCATTGAACTGAAAGAGTTTAATCAATCACAAGTTCAGACGTTAATCGAACTCTATGGTTTACCCTGGCATAACAATGAGGGGCAAGTAAAAATACTGATGGACTGGATTGGCGGTCATCCTGAACTCCTGAATCGATCGCTTTACGCCATGCGGACGGAGAATCGTACCTTGGAGGATTTTCTCGAATCAGCCACACAGCCTGGGAGCGAGTTTAATACGTATCTGCAAGAGTATTTGAAACTTCTCCAGGAACACCCTGCTCTCAAATCTTGCTTGATTAACATCCTCAGGGGTAAACCAGCTCAAGATGAGTTTGCTATTTTTCAACTCGACAAGTGTGGTTTGATTGATGTCGACAGCAGCGACAATAAACCCCGACCTCGATTTAAACTATATGAGAAGTATTTTAGACGTGCTCTTACGGTTAATACGGAGAGTTAGGATGAAATATAAAGATACTATGAATACTTACTATCAAGGCGTTCACGGTGGAACCCTGCCTCTGGAAGCGGCCACCTATGTTAAGCGAGAGTCGGATGAGGAGTTATATAATTTTTGTCATTCCCGCTCCAATGTCGCCCATGTCTTAGCGGCGCGACAGATGGGAAAGTCCAGCCTTATGGTGCGGGTGGCTAACCGTCTGGAGCAGGATGGTATGATTTCTGTCCAGGTCAATCTCCAGCAGTTGGGTTTAGAGCAAAATGGAAGTCCTGAGCAGCTCTATCCGAGCTTGCTTTGGGAGATTGAAAAGTCCTTGCAACCTCAGTTAGGACACTCAATTCGTCAGGACTTGAAAGCGTTTCTAGCTGAAGTTCCGATGGAAGTTGCTCCGGGACTGCGATTTCGAGAGGGGTTACAGTTTTTACTAACTGAAGCGCTGGAAGAGTCTCAAACCCTGGTGATTTTCCTGGATGAGATTCAACAACTCATCTATTGGAACTTGCAAAATAGCTTTCTCGGTTTCCTGAAGGCGATCGCCGGTGACCCGATTTTTGCACAAGTGAAGTTTGTGGTGTTAGGGGTGGCCCGTCCCCCAGATATCCTCACGGACAGTCAATTTGCCTTCAATGCGGCTTATCCCGTGGAACTGAAAGGGTTAAGTGGCGACTGTTCTCCCCTATTGAAGGGGTTACAGGATGTCAGTGAAGATCCCCAATCCGTTCTGCAAGAAATTTTAAGTTGGACTGGGGGAAAACCGTTTCTGACTCAGTTGCTCTGTGATTTCGCTGCGCAAAAACTCCGGAATGTCCAGCCAGATGAGCTTCCACAGGAAATTGAACATTTAGTCAACACTCATTTAGTGGAGGATTGGCGGAAACGCGATCGCCAGTCCCACTTCCAAGAGATTGAACGCTGGTTTAAGAACGGATATACTGCTGTTGCAGACCGTAAAAAAGCCCTTCAACTCTACTCAAACCTGCTACAACGGCGTCAGCCAGAGGTATTCAGTCACGGTCCCGAAGATTTTAGCCTCATCGTCTCTGGCTTGGCTGAAAAACGGGATGGGATGTTGGTGATTGCCAACCGGATTTACGAACAAGTGTTTGATTCAGACTGGATTGAGACCACTCAGGCTTATCTTAGAAACCTCGAGGGTGGGTTCATGCCTAGTTCTAAATTATGTAATCGTGATGTTTATATCCTGATTGACCAAAGCGCCACAATGGATAAAGTCGATCCAGGAAAGTCAGCCAGTCGCTGGGAACTCCTAGCAGAAAATGTGCAAGGTGATGTCAGTAACTTGATGCGCGATCGCCTAGGTCGCAAAGTCTGTGAGACTGTCACTTTATATCTCTTCAGCCGCGATCGCGCAGGCAAGAAATTTTGTATTGATGCCAATTCAGACCTTAAGGCAAACGTTTTTGACGAGAATTTCCCTGCTTCTAATACCTTCATCGCCAAGACCTTTTTCGCTTGTATCCAAGACTGGAAGCAATCTCTGAAAACAGAAGCCAATAGAAATGGTGCTTTCATTCTAATTTATACAGACGGAATGTTTGATGATCGACCTGATTTTGAGAAGCAAGTTCGTCAGCTTTCGGATGAATTAGAGAATGAGGAATCTCTCAAGATTTTCATGATTGGCGTGGGAGATGATATCAAAAGTAATGTGAAACCCTTCTTAGACTTAGATTTTAATCTCTCCCAGAACAAGAACAACATTTTTGTGTTTGATTTAGCTGACGAAATGGACGACATCATCGAATTGCTCGATCGCCAACTCCCACAAGACCCCGCCAAAGCCGTTCCCGAGTGGGTGAAGCGAGATTACCCAGACTGGTATCAACAGTACCTCGAGTTTCAACGGAATAAGTCTTAAACCAGCATCACAACAGGGGCTAATGGAAGAGGCTCACCGCTCCCCTAGCCCCAGGGAAGGCTCAACCAAACGCCAATCGACCCATCAAGTCGGCTTCATCACCTCAACCACCATACGAAGCGACTGAATCAAATTATTATAGACCTGACTTTCCCGTAACAACAGTTGCCAGTTCACCTCAGGCTCAGGATGACGCTGAAACCAAACCGAACTCGGCTGATAAGAAATATCCCGTAGCTCAAAATCCACCCCCAAATTTAACCCCAAACTCGAACAAGCATAGCCCCGCTGGTTCCACTCCCGGTTGAGCCGTTGGGAAAACATCCGCACCCCCAACGGTGTTACCGCCCGCACATGAGTGGGGTCATCATAGAAATTATCATGACGGTGATGGGGAACTTCGATAATCAGCCTGCCTCTAGGTTTGCAGATACGGTACAGTTCCTGCCAAATCTTCAGATAAACTTTGGGATCTCGCCCCAAATGTTCCAACACTTGAATCAACTGAACCTCCGCCACCGTATTATCAGACCAGGGCCAAGGAAACGTCTCCAAATCTAGAACCAGATCAGGCGTTCCATAGAGGTCTACATTGACATAGCCCTCCATCGGACGATAGCCACAGCCGAGATTCAGTCGTAGATTGGAGGGTTGGGGGACAGCCGAGGGAAAGAGAATAGACATCATCAACACCGGAAAGTTCAAACAAAAACCCGGTGAGTTCTCAGGGAGAAGCGTCACCGGGTTCAATCAAGCCACAACGTCTCGGCGGAGACTAGAAGCCGCGACGGCCCCAAACGACCAACGCGATCGAAAAGGTAAAGGTCGCGAGAAGTCCCGCCCAGCCAGCACTCAAAATATCCATAGTTTCTTAATAACAGACCAGAAAACTGCTACCGTCCATCATAGAGCAACCTAGGGGTTTTCCGAAATCAAAAGCCGATAGGGTTGGCTGCTACCATTGCGATCGCCCACGTAGATGCGATACGTCCCCGCCTGCCAATAGCCCGATTGCTGGGGTAAACTGCGGGCACAGAAGCGATCGCCGCTATCAGGACCAATCACCAAAAGCGTCGGACTTCCCTCCGCCTCCACCTCTAAGCGTAGATAGCTAAAATCTTGCCGTAACGTAATCTCATGATTGGCAGCCGTAGCCGTATAGCCACAGTCCTGACTGCTACTACTCCCCCCAGAGTGGCCGTCCAGGGTTATCTCCTCAAAGCCCGGAGCCAGATCTAACCCCTCGTCCAGAGACAGCGGTTGGCTGGTTTGAGCTAAACTCGGCGTGGCAATCACCAGTCCCAGGGCGATCGCCATTAGTTGTGCTAGTGAATTGCGTCTCATCGCCATTGGCCTCCTCAACTCCCAAATGTCCAAGGACTTATCTCTCATCCCTTGGCCGAATCAATGATTTGGGTTTATTCGTTACTCTACTATGGTCGCCCCCAGATTTCGGATCTAGGGTTGTACCTATGACAGTTCCCAAGACGGTTAGGGTACAAAAGTCAAGCAATCAGCAATCGCTCAACTGACTGAGGTTCGGGCTTCTCGCCTCCAACACCCTTGGAAGCGGTCACGGCAATTCGCTACAATGCAGGCATAATCCGGAACCGCGATACTACTCTCTTCAGCAACTGTCCTATGGCTTCTCAACCCGACTGGCAACGTAAACTCCAAGAACTCGAACAAGACATCGATCGCAAACTCGGCGATCGCACCCAACCCCAAGATAGTTTTGACACCACCTCCCTCCCCGAACAGACTCAAACCACCGTCTCCTCCCTCTACCAACAAGCCAAAACCTGGTTTCAAACCCTCCCCACCATTGGCCAAGTGGCCGTAGGAATCGGGGCAGTAGTTCTCAGTCTCTCCGTTCTCCAGACGGTGATGCGTCTTGTCACCCTGGGCATTAGTCTAGGAGTAGTCGCCGTGGTCGGCTATATCGGCTACCGCCTCTTCTTTGCCCCCAGCGACAGTCCCGAAAGCTAACTCTCAACCATGATCGAACCTCCTGTTGAACGGGTGCGACTCTCCCAAACCGCCAAAGACCAATTGACCAAACTCAAACGTCACACCCGGATTGACCGCTGGAATGTTCTCTGTCGTTGGGCCCTCTGCCGCTCCCTCGCTGAACCCAGTCCCCCCTCCCCGGTTAAAATCGCCACCGATAGTAACGTGGAGATGACCTGGCGGGTCTTTGCCGGAGATGACGGAGATGCCTACGCGATCGCCCTCAAACAACGCTGTCATCAGGATAACCTCCCCACCGACCCCGAGACCCTAGCTCAGCAATTTCTGCTACATCTCCATCGAGGCATTGGCTATCTCGCGGGCGATACTCGTATCAAACAAATTGAGAATTTGCTGAGTTTAGTCAATTCCTAACGGCTAACTCTTCATCGTTTAAGACAACCGTTAAAGCCTCAATTAGAAACCGGTAAATTTCTGTTATCCTTTTTAGTTCATCCTATTTTTCAATCCCCTCAATCATGCTTCAACGGACCCTTAAAACCGCCCTCATTGGATGTCTTAGTCTTATCTTAGTCCTGGGAATCACTCCCGGACTCGTCGCCGAAGCCGCTCCCACTCAAGGATTAAGCAATCAAGGATTACACCTAGCCAGTCTCCTTCACTTTTCCGGCTCCCGTCCCGATAACCTCGGAGCGACCTCAGGACAACTGGCCCCTTGTCCCAGTTCACCTAACTGTGTCTCCAGTCAAAGTTCAGACCTTGAGCACCAAATCGACCCCCTATCCATTGACGGGGATACCACGGAAGCCATGGAACGCTTACAAGAGATTTTAAAGAATCGAGATAACGCCGAGATTATCAAAGCCGAACCCAACTATCTCTACGGGGAATTTACCTCGAAGATTATGGGATTTGTCGATGACGTTGAATTTTGGGCAGATCCTGCCAACAATGTGATTCAAGTGCGCTCCGCCTCCCGTCTAGGAGAATCTGACTTAGGCGTGAATCGTCAGCGTATCGAGGCTATTCGCAACGAATTCTCCTCTTTGTCGAGCTAAAGGATAAGTGACCTTGCGATCGCCCCATTGGACTCCCCTATCGCGCCTCCTGGCTCATCTCGGCCCTGAGACCATCTCCCCTCGGATGCTTCTCTACCTCAGCGTTGCCAGCACTGGCCTAATTCTGCTCATCAGCCAGAGTTCGGCCATGCTTCTCAATCGCTCTCACCGGGAGCCTTACAGCCCTCGACAGCGCCCCCAACTGTCCCATCAACCCCCGGCGACGACTCCCCCCCTACCCAGTCCTCAATTGCCCTCCCCGATCGCCGTTCTTAACCTATCCCGAGCCGAACGAGCCATCTTAAACGACGTGGGCGATCGCCGCTGGGATGGACGGCAGTGGTATTTAGAACAGTCCCGGGCGCTCTACAGCTACCTAACCCCAGAACATCGCCAACGACGAGCAGTCATCGCCACCAACAGCGGCTATTATCCCAGCAAAGCCGACTATCTTAGCCTCAAAGATAGCGAATATCAGCAAGTTCTCCAGCAAGGACAGCCTATCCGCCGCTTAATCCTGGGCAGTTCTATCGCCCTAGGCATCCCCGAAGAATTACTCCAAGACCAGGATATCAACCTAGGCATCCCCGCCGCCCATTTACAAGATATCCTCAACCAAGTCCAAGGCCTCGATCCCCGCGTCGAACCACAGCAGATTATCCTCTTTGGCACGGGAACCCCAGAACTGCTCAAAGAGGATTCCATCGAGGAGATTCAGCAAGACACCCTAGAGGTTCTCGAAGCCTTGCGCAACACCTATCCCCAGGTTCCCATTACCCTAGTCTCCGTTTTACCGCGATCGCGCCGTGACGAACTGACGCAGCCTCATATGGTCCGAGTCGATAACAGCCAGGTTCGCCGTCTCAACCGCAACCTGGCCCATCTGTTAGCCCAACATCCCCAAATTCGCTTTTTAGACCTCAGTCCCTACATCACCGATAACAAAGGCTATCTTAAACGAGTCTTCTCCACCGATGGCCTCCATGCCAATGCACTCACCGCCTTGGTGTTAATCAAACTCCTGGATTTCAACGATAGCCTCAACGGAATTTTCTCCCCCTCTCCGGTGGGGCCCTAGATGCGGTTAAACGCCGAGGGATCTCGGGCTAATTGGTCTTCCATTTGCTGCAAAAAGGTTTGCCAGAGTTCATAGCCGCGATCGCTCAAATGAATGCCATCGGTGCTAAACTCCGGCTGCATTCGACCAGCTTCATCACTAAAATGGGGATAGAGATCCAAAAACACCGCCCCGTGACGACGAGCAATCTGGGCCAACTCACGATTCACCGCCCGGATATCCTCATTACTCACCGCCTGGTGATCCGTCGGTAGAATCGACTGCACCACTACCTGAGCCTGAGGATAGCGCGATCGCAGTTGATAGATAATATCCTGGTGATTAAACAGCACCTCCTGAACCGAGCGACCCGCAATCAAGTCATTCACCCCCGCCATCACAAAAATGCTACTGGGGCGAGTTCCCTCCAACAAGCCAAGCCGCTGACGAATGCGAGCCGTATTGTCGCCACTAATACCCTGATTGAGCCAGAGGCGATCGCCCACAAAGATTCCCGGAGGCAGCCATTGCGTCAGAGAATCGCCAATGGTAACACAGAGGCGATTATCCGCTTGGCCCCCAGCGGTAGCCTTAGCCTCTTCCCAGAGTAGGGCCGTCCATTGCTCATAAGTCGGGTTATCCCGAGCCGTTTGCCAAACCTCCTGAAAACTATGACGGGGTAAACGAGTATAAAGTCGTCCCGCCTCCAGGGCCGCCAAGCGTTGTTGATAGAGTTGCGCCGTGGTGTTGGGAACACGGCGGGTAATCGCCATCTCTGGCGGCGTTGGAGTAGTTGGAGCAGTTCCTGAGTCCGAAACCACCACCTCGCCATTGAGAAGATGCGGGAGCGACGGCGGCATCACTTGAGCCAGGAGGGGCATTGTCCCCAAAATTAAGACGAGGGAGAGGGGATTCATGAGCGGGTTAATACTGTAGAACACCTTGGGTTTTTGCAGCGCTTGCGTGAGAGGATCAGGATAATTCTCCAGGATCGGGTGGCCAGCCGCCAGTCCAGCGTCCCGGTTTTAATGAACTTTTCTAAAGTTATTTAACGCTTTCGGGACGAAATCGCCCACACTTCCTTAGAATGTTAGCTTAAAGTTCTTCATCAAGAATTTTAGAGAATAGGAGAAATTTCCATGACGACTTCCACCAGCAATCAGATGGTGAAGCCTTATCAGGGCGACCCTCAGACGGGTCATCTGTCCACCCCCATTAGCGACTCTGCCTTTACCCGCACCTTTATCGGCAACCTCCCCGCCTACCGGCCCGGGTTGTCCCCCCTGCTGCGCGGACTAGAGATTGGCATGGCCCACGGCTACTTCATCGGTGGTCCCTGGGTTAAACTTGGAACCCAACGGGGTACAGAGTTCGCCAACCTCAACGGTTTAATTTGTGGCGGAACCCTCTTGCTCATTGCCACCGCCTGTTTGGCCGCCTACGGGTTGGTCACCTTCCAAGGCAGCCAAGGTAAGAGCAAGGATTCCCTGCAAACTTCCGAAGGCTGGAGTCAGTTCACGGCTGGATTTTTCATTGGTGGCATGGGAAGTGCATTCTTAGCATTTTTCTTGTTAGAAAACTTTGGTGCCGTTGATGCCATTCTTCGCGGCTTGGTGAATAACTAATCCTCAACAGTTGGCACGTTGATTCTTGGCACTGTTAACCTGAAATTTTTTGAAATCGGAGCCTTATAGACATGACTGGTGATTACGCTGCTTCCTACCTTCCCTGGATTCTGATTCCGGTTGTCTGCTGGCTGATGCCGGTGGTCACCATGGGACTGCTATTTATTTACATCGAAAAAGAAGCTTAGGTTGATGTTAACGCTGAGTTAACATTGCATCTCTAAGTCCAAACCGGGGAGGTTCCTCTAATGGAACGATCCCCGGTTTTTTTAGGGCTGCTCAGAAAGCCGGTTCGTTAAATTGTAACTAATCACTCGACCAATCCGCGTGGAAGGATTCACCCCGAGGGGTATCGGTTCGCTCATAGGTGTGAGCGCCGAAGTAATCCCGTTGCGCTTGGGTGAGGTTTTGCGGCAGGCGATCGCGGCGATAGCTATCAAAATAATCCAGCGAGGCACTAAATGCCGGAACCGGAATCCCCAAACCACTGGCGGTCATCAACACCTCCCGCCAAGCCCCTTGGCGATCGAGAATCGTCTGCTTAAACTCTGGCGCTAACAGCAAATTGGGCAACGTCGGATTCTCATCAAACGCCCGTTTAATTTTATTCAAAAAGCCCGCTTTGATAATACATCCGCCCTTCCAAATTCGGGCAATTTCACCCAAATTCAAATCATAGCCAAACTGTTCCGAAGCCTTGCCTAATAAAGCCATCCCTTGGGCATAGGAACACATTTTGGAACAGTAGAGAGCATCACGCACCTTATCGACAAAGGCTTCCGTATCCCCATCAAACTTGCCCATGGGTGCAGGGAGTTGTTTCGAGGCGGCGGTCCGTTCCTCCTTAATCGAAGACAAAATCCGCGCATTCACCGCTGCGCCAATGGTGGGAATCGCCACCCCCAACTCCAGAGAACTCACCACCGTCCAGCGCCCAGTTCCCTTCTGTCCAGCCGCATCCAAGATTTTATCAATCAGGAACCCATCCCCTTGATCATCTTTTTTAGTAAAGATGTCAGCCGTAATGTCAACTAGGAATGAGTCGAGTTCCTCAGTTTGATTCCATTGAGTAAACACCTCATGCAGTTGCTCATTACTCAAACCCAAGACATTCTTGAGCAGGTCATAGGCTTCAGCAATCAACTGCATATCGCCGTACTCAATGCCGTTGTGCACCATTTTCACATAGTGACCGGCACCTTTGGGGCCAATGTAGGTGACACAGGGGCCATCATCCACCTGAGCTGCAATTTTCGTGACAATTGCCTCAATCTCATCATAAGCAGCCTTGGTGCCTCCGGGCATGAGACTCGGGCCATGGAGTGCGCCTTCTTCGCCCCCACTGACTCCCATCCCGATAAAGCGTAAATCAGCGGCTTCGAGATAGTCCACCCGGCGATCGGTATCTTCATAGAGGGAGTTCCCCCCATCAATAATCATATCTCCCGGTTCTAGGAGCGGCTTGAGTTGTTCAATCACCGCATCCACCGGCCCCCCGGCTTTGACCATCAGCAGGATACGCCGAGGACGTTCTAACGCACCGACAAACTCTTCCATAGAATAGGTCGCTTTGACATTCTTGCCTGGGGCCCGCTTTTCCATGAAAGCCTTTGTCGTGGCGCTGGTGCGGTTGTACACGGCCACAGAGAAGCCCTTGCTTTCAACATTGAGGGCGAGATTCTCCCCCATAACAGCCAGTCCAATTACACCAAAATTTTGTAATGCCATATATCTATCCGTTACGTTGAGGATTGGTCGTGAACTCTCAGAAGACAGTTCACTTACGGTCCATCTGTTAGGGTAGCTCGATCCCCGGAGGATGTCCTGGAAGAAGACCTTAAGACAGGTCAATCTGCAAAACTGTGCCTCAACACACCGACAGATTAACCATCAGGGGACGGGGGACCTGTAGAATAGGGCAGTAGAACGATTCGGGGGATACCGAGGACATGCTTGCCTACTTTCTTGCCATTGCCGTCGGATTAGGGAGCTTCGTGCTGTTTATGGCGGCGTTCTTCTTTCCAGAGGTTTACCGCAAAGGAGATTTTATCTGGAGCGGTGTCGGCTTTTTCTATGCGTTAGTACTCTGGTTTTGCGCGGGACGCTTTACGGGCGCAATTTTACTGGGACAGTCCGCCAGTGTGGCCTTAATTGGCTGGCTGGGCTGGCAAACCCTACGCTTACGGCGGGATGTGACCCCGCAAGGGCAACAAACCCCAACGGAGGCGATCGCCGAAAAAGGCGCGAAGGGATGGTTTAAAGGTAAGACAACTCAATCCCCCCCAGCCGCACCCGCTGACGAAGAACCCGCTGATGAAGAACCCTCTGACGACCAGACCACTCAACCCGCCAGCGAACCGACCCCTGAGACAGCGGTAGCCTCAGATCTTAGGGAGGAAGCGACCCCAGATAGCCCAACCCCAGCCACCGCCGAGACTGACGCGGCTGAGGAAGCGATCGCCACTCCCGACTCGGCCCCAGCCGATGAGGAGACAGAACCCGCGCCGTCCCCCTCCCCAGACACCTCAATCGACGGGGAGCCTGCCCCTGAATGGGACTCCGAGCCAGCCTCAGACTCCTCAGATTCCGATTTAGACGAGGCCCCGGCTGCCCCTAAAGCTACCCCCAAAGCCAAATTCTGGCAGACCGGTATTTTTGCCCAAGTGGGACGTTTATTACGGCGTAAACCTAAAGCCAGCCCCACCACGGCTTCCCCTAAGGCAGAAACGTCACCAGCCGATGAGTTTGATTTTGATGAGGTTGAGGACGAAGTAGAGACACAGGACTCTCAAGAGACGGTAGACGCTCCAGCCCCGACTGAGATGCCAGCCGAGCCGGAACCCGCCACTGAGACGACCTCATCTGAGGTAGAGCCGCAGACCGATACAGTCGCTGGGACGGTGACTGTATCAGTGACTGAGACGGTCCCTGAGGAGCCGGAATCTGTGCAAGATCCAGAGTTTCCAGGGGACACTCCCATCTCAGACGGCTCCAATGAGGAGGAGTCAAAGCCAGAATCAGCTCCCTCCCCCAGCGAGGCTCCTGAGGCGGAGACGTCATCCAGGGACGATGCCGACGCGGCGGACTCGCTGGACGTACCAGAGTCTGACGATGCCGACTCTGAGCCGTTAGAGACTGATGACATTTCTGCGACACAGGAGTCAGAATCACAGCCGTCTGAGGAGGAGGAAACTCCCGCCAGTCCTGCTGCTGAGGATGCTGAGCCAAAAGATGAAGATAACGCCCCTACAGAAGAACCGGAGTTATCTGAGGGAACTTCTAGCCCAACATCGGAGTCGGAAGCTAAAGAGACGTCAAATCAATCTGACCGTCCCGAGGGATCAGCGTAACCTGCGATCGCCTCGGGGATAACTTGCGGATGCGATCGCAATTTGGCTAGGACTGTGATTGCGATCGCACCAACTTGCAGGCGATCTCACAAGCTATCCCAAGATAAATCACCCCCCTAGGGGGTGATACCCCTCATACTTGTAGCGTTCCGAGTTATCTTAGTGTTCTATGACTAGCCAACTCATGGTTTCCATTCGTGAACTGGTACAGGAGGCGATCGCCAGCGGTTATTTATCTCTCAAAGCTGAAAACCAACTCCGTCAGCGGTTAGCGACGAAGTACGATTTTGAGGATTTCCAGGCCGTCCTGGAACTTCAGGATGCTGCCATGGAAGGGAAAGTCCGTCAGGAATCGCGGGAGTTATTGCAACAATCCAACTAAGCCCGATGACGGGCCCTCCCGTATCCAATGACCGGTCGTGTAACATGATTCGACTGTATTCAGTCAGGGGTGTATCTACTGGTTGAGTCTGCCACACTAACCGCAAGAGCCGGAACCACAGCTCTCTCTTCCCCCTGCTTGTCAAACGGGTGAACAATTTTTCGCGCCGACTTCCCCCGGTTGCCTGCCACAGAACCCTACAATGGAGGCAGAGGACAGGGTAAAATCCCCCTTGCTAACCGTTCACCGCAGTCTAACCCACGATGTCTTTCACCCCCGAGTTCCTAAGTGGTCGCCAAATCCGCGAAAAATTCCTACAATTCTTCGAGGCGCGCCAACACCAACGCCTCCCCAGTGCGTCACTGGTTCCTGAAGACCCCACCGTTCTGCTGACCATCGCCGGGATGCTGCCCTTCAAACCCATCTTCCTGGGCCAGCGGGAACGGGACTATCCTCGGGCCACCACCTCCCAGAAATGTATCCGCACCAACGACATCGAGAACGTGGGCCGAACAGCGCGACATCATACGTTCTTTGAGATGTTGGGGAACTTCAGTTTTGGCGATTACTTTAAACCCGAGGCGATCGCCTGGGGGTGGGAACTGATGACACAAGTCTACGGCTTACCCCCAGAACGCCTCATCGTCAGTGTCTTCCGGGAGGATGACGAAGCCTTCGACATTTGGCATCAAACCATCGGCATCCCTAAACATCGCATTCAACGGATGGGAGAAGAGGACAACTTCTGGAAATCCGGTCCCACCGGCCCCTGTGGTCCCTGTTCCGAGATTTACTATGACTTCCACCCAGAACTCGGCGATGACGATATTGACTTAGAAGACGATAGCCGCTTCATTGAACTGTATAACCTCGTCTTTATGCAGTTCAACCGAGACAGCGACGGTAGCCTGACCCCCCTACAAAACAAAAATATTGATACGGGGATGGGACTCGAACGCATGGCCCAAGTGCTGCAAACAGTCCCCAATAACTACGAAACCGACCTCATTTTCCCGATTATCCAACGAGCGGCGGCGATCGCCCAACTTCGCTATGACAAGGCGGATGCGAAAACTCAGGTTTCTCTGAAAGTCATTGGGGATCATGTGCGCGCTGTCGTGCATCTGATTGCCGATGGAGTGCGCGCCTCGAATATGGGCCGGGGCTATGTCTTGCGTCGTCTGATTCGCCGAGTGGTGCGTCATGGTCGTTTAATTGGCATTGAGGGCGCGTTTATTACCCAAGTTGCGGAAGCGGCAATTGAGGTTTCGGAAGCTGCTTATGCCAATTTGCGGGAACGGCAGGGATTAATTGAGACGGAGTTATCTCGGGAAGAAGCCCAATTCCTGAAAACCTTGGAACGGGGCGAAAAACTCCTCGGGGAGATTCTGGAGACGCAACCGCAACAGATTTCTGGAGAAGATGCCTTTACCCTCTATGACACCTATGGCTTCCCGCTGGAGTTGACGCAAGAAATTGCCGAAGAACAGGGCCTCGGGGTCGATGTGGCTGGCTTTGAGGTGGAGATGGAACGGCAACGCGATCGCGCCCGGGCCGCCCATGAGACTATTGATTTAACGGTTCAGGGTAGTTTAGATGAATTAGCCGAACAGCTCCATCCCACGGCATTTTTGGGCTATACGGACAATCAAGCCAATGTCCAAGTGACGGCGGTTTTAGTGGAGGGTCATCGAGTAGAATCGGCCCAAGCGGGGGATCAGGTGCAGGTGGTCCTCGATCGCACCCCCTTCTATGCTGAGTCCGGGGGACAAATCGGCGATCGCGGTTATCTTTCCGGAGAAACCCTTGTGGTTCGTATTGAGGATGTGAAAAAAGAAGGGAACATCTTCATTCACTTCGGACGCATCGAACGGGGGACGCTCAACTTAGGCGATACGGTGACGGCCCAGATTGATCGCGCCTGTCGTCGTCGCGCCCAAGCCAACCACAGCGCCACCCACCTACTGCAAGCGGCTCTGAAACAACTGGTGGATGAGTCGGTGTCTCAGGCGGGGTCTCTCGTGGCCTTTGACCGCCTCCGCTTTGACTTCAACTGTCCCCGGGCCCTCACCGCCGAGGATGTGCAGCAAGTCGAAGATTTAGTCAATACTTGGATTGCCGAGGCCCATGGGGCGCAAGTGGCGGAAATGCCCTTAGAGGAAGCCAAAGGGAAGGGCGCTGTGGCCATGTTTGGCGAGAAATACGCCGATGTGGTGCGGGTGATTGACTTTCCTGGGGTGTCCATGGAACTCTGCGGTGGCACTCATGTGAGTAATACGGCGGAGATTGGCGCCTTTAAGATTATCTCCGAGTCGGGGATTTCTTCGGGGGTGCGGCGTATTGAGGCGGTGTCAGGGCCAGCGGTGTTGGATTATCTCAATAGCCGTGATGGGGTAGTCAAGGAGTTGTGCGATCGCTTTAAGGTGAAGCCAGAAGAAGTGGGCGATCGTGTTACCAGTCTGCAAGAGGAACTCAAAGCGGCCCAGAAACAACTGGCCACCCTCAATGCTGAGTTAGCGGTAGCTAAATCTGACCAACTCCTCTCAGAAGCCGAAGCCGTGGGCGAGTTCAAGATTCTCGTGGCCAACCTGGGAACCGCAGATAGCAAAGCACTACAAACCGCTGCTGAACGCCTACAACAGAAACTCGGTGACGCGGCGGTGGTGTTAGGGGCGATTCCCAGTGAAGGGAAGGTGAGTCTAGTGGCCGCCTTTAGTCCAGCGGTGAACCAGAAAGGGGTGCAAGCGGGTAAGTTTATCGGTGGAATTGCCAAACTGTGCGGCGGTGGCGGTGGTGGTCGTCCTAATCTCGCCCAAGCGGGGGGACGGGATGCGAGTCAGTTACCGGCGGCCTTGGAGGCGGCGAAATCGCAGTTAATGGAAGCGTTGAGTTAGGCGTTTCAGGGAATAGGGGATGACTGCTCTATTCCCTTCGGTTTACTCCGACTTGGCTGAATTTCGCCTCGCACTTCACGGCAGGGTTGTGGGAGAACACCGAAAGAAACCTCGACGACCCCTGTCGAATACCAGAAACCGGGTTTCTTGGAGAAACTCGGTTTCTTCTGTGGGATGGGTAGTGTGATTCTTACCCCCTCACCTCTCGATTAGGTGTCTGATTGAGAACTCTTTTTCGAGGTGGTTTTCCGCTTCGTTGTCGAGGATTTCTTCGAGCTGGTTTTGCCTTTACTGGTGGAAGACTTGCGGGATGATGACTTACGAGATGAGGACTTGGCGGCGATTAACTCCACGGCCCGTTCTAAGGTTAACTCCTCGGCTGAATCGCCATCGGGAATCGAGATGTTCTTGCGTTTGTACTTGATATAGGGACCATAGGGACCATCGTAAATGTTCACCGGTTCCTTATCGGTGGGATGGTCTCCCAATTCCCGCATCGGCTTCTTCTTGCTTCCTCGACGGCCTCGACCCCGTTTGGGTTCAGCCAACATCTCTAAGGCCCGGTCCAGGGTAATGGTCAAGACATCATCATCGGACGAGGCTTTAATGGAGCGATAGTCGTCTTTGCCCTCTTCACCCCCCTTCTTATGGACGATATAGGGACCAAAACGACCTAAACCGGCTTGGACTTTGTTACCGGTTTCTGGATGGACTCCCAACAGCCGGGGGAGGGATAGTAAACCGACGGCGGTTTCCAAAGTGATGGTTTCCGGGGTCTGACCTTTGGGGAGGGAGGCCCGTTTCGGTTTGGGGTTCTCGTCGCTGACTTCCCCGAGTTGCACATAGGGGCCGTAACTGCCAATGAGAATGTAAATCGGTTCCCCGGTGTCTGGGTGCATTCCTAGTTTCTCGGGACCCTCGGTTTTTTGCCGTAACAAGACTTCGACTTGTTCAGAGTCTAAGTCGGAGGGGGTGAGGTTTTGGGGAATGGAAGCGGTGATGGTTTCGCCGTCTTTCTCCGTTTCGAGGTAGGGGCCAAATTTACCGATGCGAACTTTCACCGGCAGGTTCTCTAAGACAATGGTTTTGGCTTCGGTGGGTTCGATTTGGTCTTCCTGTTGCCGAACTTGGGTGTCTAGCCCCTTGTCGCCGGAGTAAAACTCTCGTAAATAGGGAATCCACTCCACGTCTCCGGTGGAGATGCGATCGAGGGTGGCTTCCATTTTGGCGGTGAAATGTAAGTCCACTAGATCTGGGAAGTAGTTTTCCAGCAAGCTACAGACGGCGAAGGCGGTAAAGCTGGGAACCAGGGCGTTTTTCTGCATCTGGGCGTAGCCGCGATCGATAATAGTCCCGATAATGCTGGCGTAGGTACTTGGCCGGCCAATTCCTTCACTTTCGAGGGTTTTGACGAGGGAGGCTTCGGTAAATCGGGCGGGGGGTTGGGTTTCGTGGCCGACGGCTTCGATGTCTTGGCAGTCGGGGCGATCGCCCACGGCCAGGGCCGGTAGAATGGCCTCGCGGTTCTCTAGGGCGGCATCAGGGTCATCTGAGCCTTCGACATAGGCACGAAAGAAGCCGGGAAAGTCAATCCGCTTCCCGTTAGCCCGGAAGAGGGCATTCTCCACGCTTAAATCTACGGAGAGGGAGGTTTGCCGCGCTTCGGCCATCTGGGAGGCGACGGTGCGTTTCCAGATGAGGTCATAGAGGGCCAGTTCTCGGTCTTTGAGTCCGGTTTCGCGGGGGGTCCGGAAGCGATTTCCGGCGGGGCGGATGGCTTCGTGGGCTTCCTGAGCGCCTTTGCTTTTGGTGGCATATTGCCGGGGTTTGGGGCTGAGGTAGTCTGGCCCGTACATCTGGGTGACGCAATCTCGGGCGGCGGCGATCGCCTGTTCCGATAAATGCACGGAGTCGGTCCGCATATAGGTAATGTAGCCGTTTTCGTAGAGGCTCTGAGCCACGCGCATGGTATCGCGGGCAGACAGCCGTAGTTTGCGGTTGGCTTCCTGTTGCAGCGTCGAGGTGGTAAAGGGAGGGGCCGGTTTACGGCGGGAACTGCGCTCTTCAAAGTTGCTGACGTTCCAGGGTTTGCCCAATAACCGCTCTTTGAGGGCGTTGGCATCAGACTCGTTCAGCCGTTGGACGTTGCGGCCGGCTTTAATTTGTCCGGTGTTTTCGTCGAAGTCGCTGCCGGTGGCCACCTTCGTACCATCGAGGCTGATGAGTTTGGCATCGAAGGGGGTGTTATCTTTCGTCAAATGGGCTTTTAAGTCCCAGTAGGACCCCATACGGAAGGCCCGCCGTTCCCGTTCCCGCATGACAATCAGCCGCACGGCCACGGACTGAACCCGGCCGGCGGAGAGTTTGGGGGCGATTTTCTTCCAGAGGAGGGGGGATAGGGTATAGCCGACGAGGCGATCGAGGATGCGTCGGGTTTCTTGGGCGTGAACGAGCTGTTCGTTGAGATCGCGGCAGTTATGGAGGGCGCTTTGGATCGCCTCCTCGGTGATTTCATGGAAGACCATGCGCTTGGTTGGCACTTTGGGCTTGAGCACTTGCAGCAAGTGCCAGCTAATGCTCTCCCCTTCCCGGTCTTCGTCTGTGGCCAAAACCAGTTCTGTGGCGTTCTTTAGGGCATCTTTGAGGGTCTTGACGACCTTTTTCTTATCTTTGGGGACGACGTAAATCGGCTCGAAGTCCGCTTCGACATTCACGCCCAGTTGCGACCATTTCTCTTTTTTGACCGCCGCAGGAATTTCGCTGGCAGACTGGGGCAGATCGCGAATATGTCCCATGGAGGCTTCGACCTGGTAGTCGTTAGGGAGATATTTGCGGATGGTGCGCGCTTTGGTGGGGGATTCGACGATGACCAGGGTTGACATGGAGGTTCTACTTCGACCAGTGATGTTAGCGTGACTCGGCAGGGTTGAGGAAATCTCAATCCTAGGGGGCTTTGATCTCAACCATATATCCGATTGTTGGTAATCGACAATCGACTGAGCGCAAAATTGTTCTGTTTCTGAGGTAAACTGTCTAGTAAGGATAGGGCGCAAAAGCTTTATGGCTGCGGGATTGCCCGAATCCCGTTGTCTGTGTTCAAATCTCTGCGCAATCTTGGCTGGGTTGGGGTGAACCTGTTGGGGATACACCCAGGGCTTGCGGCGCTGAGGTGGCTGTGTGGAGAGACTGATAACCGCCGATAAAGGGGATGATTAGCTTTTCTAGTGGCTTGGGGCGATCGCGACCTGACGATGACTATGTATCATAGGTTTAAGAGTCCTTTACAGAAATGCTTAAGCAATTCTAAACTCATAGCCAAAACCTATTCAACCATGGGCTTTCTGCACGTGAGCCGGAATTGTCCCTTTAATTGGATTCCCTCAAACGAGAATGGGTCTTAGAGGCAGGTGAATGGCGATCGCCCATCTGAGTCGGGGGATACCCCTGCAAACGACCCCAATTTGTTGTCAAATCAGAGAATTTCACAAATGAGCACCACCGATCAACCCGCCGATAAGTCTACAACCCGCAGCAGTGGCGCCAAAACGCGGACTGCTAAAACCCGGAGTACCAGTTCTGCTAAGCCCGAGGAGACGAAAAATCAGACGGAACAAGAGCAAGCCTCCGCTCTGGCGGTTCAGGGAGGAGAAGTTCGTAAAGCCCTGGATCTCAAACCAACGGATCATTTACCCGGTAATCGTCCCGTCGGCGTGAGCCACCGGGAAATTGTGGATACCTTCTCCGCCGTGGGCGGGTTGCGTCCCATTTTTTCCAATGATGTCGATTTTACCCATACTATGAAAGCCTCCGGTGTCCGTCCGATTTCTGCGAGTACTCTTGCGATTAGCGAAACCTACCATGCCATGGGCAACCGTCCCATCTCAGTGAGTGGGATGAAAGTTAGCTCGACGATGCAGTCCTCAGGAATCCGCCCGATTTCGGCAAGCACTCTCGTCATTAGTGATACCGTCACGATCATGGGTAATCGTCCCGTTGCTCCTAATGCAACGATGGATATTGACTCGCTCATGGGCTATTTGGACTAGGGGGGCCGGCGGGTTGTCTTGACAGCCCGTCTCAGCTCTACTGACCCATTTGTCGTTTTAATTGACTTAACTCGTCTTCGGTTTCCCAATCACTAAAGACTTGTTCTAAGGGATCGGCGGCGGTTTTAGGAAAGCGGGTGTAGCTGGGATTGTCCCAACTGGACACCCGCTCGCTGCTAGATTCTGCCTGCTCAGCACGCCATTGAGCAGCTTTGGCGTGGACTTCCTGGCGGCGAGCTTGGATGTTCTGTTTGAGGTTTTTTGCCTGGCTTAGCCGGTCTTGAACCCCTTGGCGTTGTCCCCAAAGCTGATTTCCTTGACGCAAAAGCAAGGCTTCCCGCTCTTGGGCGGGTTGGACTAAATCCTCTCGTCCAGCAGCTTGGGCTTTTTGAATGCGCATATGCCAACGCTGGATATCTTGGGCGGTGCTTAAGATATCTTCTTCGAGCTTCTTTTCCTGAGCTTGTAGGCTGGCAATCAGGCGCAGGGTGTCTTCTTCCTGTTCCCGTAATTGTTCTTCGATCGCCTGCAATTCAAGATGGGGATGTGCAGCTAAAAATTCCTCTAAACGAGTTTCTAAAAATTGGCTGAGGTCTTCAAATAAACCCACGATATTATCCTCGTTTTATAACACTATTGGGAGAACCCACTCCTCGCCTCTCCCTGGAGGGGAGAATCTACGTAGCACCCTTGTGGTCGCCCTCTTCTCTTCCTCTAAAACTGTTGTCCGACGTAGATAGTGCGGGTTTCACCGTTGCGGCGCATGGAAACGCGATCGCCGGTGACTTCAGTTAAGGTCCAACCACTATCGCCTACCGGCTGACCGATATCAATCCAGCGGGGGGAACCATTGACTTCAAACAAAGCGGCGGGCCGTTGCCCTTCGCCTCGTTCGAGAGTGCCGACTAGGGCATAAATTCCCGCAGGAGCGGTAGCGGTTCGTTGTTCCCTGGGGGGTTGTGGGCTGGGATCAGGCTCCTTCTCGGCGGGAGAGGGGGTGGCGGCAGCGGCAGTGGAGGGGGCTGGGGGAACCTCCTGGAGGACTGGGGGAATTTCGGGAACCTGTACGACAGCTTCATCCCCGTCTGCGTCACTGTCAGCGATGTTATCCTGATTGGGAAGATTGGGAAGAGGGACAGGGGTAGTTGAGACTCGTTCTAAGGCGTTGGCGATACGAGTCAGGGATTGGGCTACCGCATCAGGAGAGGTGCCATCGACGGGAATTTGTAGGGTTCCTGTCTCGGAGGGGGATATGGGGGCGGGAGGTTCTAGGGTATCGGGTAAGGCTTGACGATTTTCGATGCGATCGAGGGCCTGGCCCATGTAGGCGATAAAATCTTGATCCGCCACGCCTCCTGAAGTTTCACTGACTGGGGCGGCGGGGCTGCTACTGGTTTCTGTTGGGGCAGGATCTCCGCCAAACCACTGACTGAAATAGCCACGATTGAAGAGCCATAAACCCAAGACTACGGCGAGGGAGACAAACGCGCCCCCGAGGAGAAGGCGATCGAACCAGAGTAAGCTTTTATCCTCAGCCCGTTTTCCCTGGGAGTTGATGGCCACCTCGACTGAGGGAGACTCGACGGCTGGGGGTTGCATCGCCGGTGCGACGAGGGGCTGCACCACAATCGGGGGGACTTGTAGGGGTTTTAGGGCGATAGGTTTGTGATTCGCCGGTTCTTGGGGCAGTTCTTGGCTGCGATCGAGCATTTGATCGACGTCTCGGAACACCTCATTCAAGAGGCGATCGGCATCGGCTTGACCGTGGGGGTTGATTGGGCGATCGCGTTGGTCGGTTGGCATAGGAGTGGAGCGGTTATCCGACATGACGGTAGGTTCGAGGGTCGATCAGTTACTTCCCCAAATTATAGAGCATCGTTTCTCTAGGGGAACACCTCAAGGGGGCGATCGCCCGAATTTTTCGCGTCAGTGGGGAAACTCGGGGAATGATCTGGGGTTCTACTCAGCACGGGTCTCTAAGACTGACATTGAGGTAATTCTCGCGGAAAATGAGAGTTACACCAACGTGGGGAGACGCTAATCCTGACTCTTAAATACAATATTCTTAAACACAATCTCAAGGATGAATTTGTCCGAGAATCAAGCGTAGGCGATCGTAGTCGTCCTTGAGCAGCAAACTTAAGGTGCGCCCTGCCCGAACCAACCACTCCCGCTCCGTTTTACGAATTTGGTAAATTTCTCGAACCGCCGCCGCCGTTAACGCCTCAACCGGCGCATTTCCCACCTCTAACAGCGTCCGCAGGAAGTCTAACCCCTCACTGAAGTCAATCACCTCCTCCGGCGTGCAATAGGCCACCCCTTGGTGAATCTGGGGAGG
>SMDP01000389.1 GCA_012911965.1 Geitlerinema sp. P-1104 | reverse complement strand
TGCCGACCCCATGAGCCTCATACCAGTGGATCTCCGCTAACCGTATCATACCGTTTGGAAGCTGAACTTGGGCAATACCCTTCAACTTTCTCCACTTCCCTTGACCATATTGCTTCCGCAATCGTGCTCGATCACGAATTCCTGTTCCTGTGGCAATCACCTCAACCTTGGTGATATCGCTAATAATCTCGAAGTCCACGCCAGAGCAACCGGAAAAGTGCTCTTTGATACTAGCGCATTTTGATCTCTGCTACGGCAGGCATTTCAACATCTGCCACCGACCGTAACCAAAGCGGCATAACGGTGAAGTGCAGCGGCGGTAGGCAGCCTTGAAACCCGCACCAGTAACTTTTGCCCGTCCGCTGCCACGCAGTGTTGGGCGGCTGATAACAGCCTAAAACTTTACTGGATCTATCAAGCCTTAAGAGGTGATAATTCACCTTTTTTACTACAGGCGAATTTACCATTTAAACCTGTAAATGCTAATGTTGGATCTAAGGAACCTAAATTCAATCGTTCAAAATCTTGCTTTGAAACCTTGATGTGGAGGGAGGTAATATTTTCAGGGTGTCCGTTAGCTGGATTTACTTGTTCAGTTAAACCATGAAGTTCTACTGTATCTACGGAGTAAATCACCCTGAATGTCTCATGAATTAGGCGCAGAGTTAAACCAGTACAAATGTCAGAATATAATTTGAACCTGTCTTTCTGAGCCATTTTTCTGGAAGACAACTTACCAGTTTTAGTTAAACTCATTTTCTCTTCAGGAACTACGTCTAGCTCTGGCAGCTCCATGAAAATACAAACCGAGTTAACGTCTACAAACTCAATATCAAAGACAAGAGGAATCGGTAAATCTTCGTTAGAAAGCTCAACTTCGAGCAGTTCTGCAAGTGGCTCCGGATCTTTTGAATTTACAGCGTTTCTTAACCGTCCTCGATATTGTTCTTCGCTATTCCAAATTCGCTTCCTTTCCTCCTGAGAATTTTGATGTTCTACCTTCTCCAGCTCAATTTTAGCCAAGTAATCTTTATAAGCTTGCTGCTTGATACGATTAAACTTATCGTTTTCTTCCTTCAGCCTAGCTTGCAAGCGTTGATCACATAATTTATTTAATTGGTTTCGTTCAAAAGCATAACTTGCTGCTGCTAAAGCTAACACCAAAAGCGAAGCCCAAAAGCTTTGGAACAGGAGGATAAAACCTAGCCCTATCAAGAAATATGTAATATAAAATCTTGAGCTTTTGCCTCTTATTTCCTGCCTCAGTGTTTCTTTCGAGAAAGTTTTTTCTGGCTCTGTAAAACCCGAAGGCTCATAGATTTCAGGTTGGTATTCCCCTCTTGGAGAAGTTAAGCTCTCCCAATCGAAAGGCTGCTTCTCTCTATTTTTTAATATATTTGCTAATGAATCAATTTTTGCTTGAAAAAGTTTATAGCCTTCTTCTGCTTCTTGTAATAGTCTCTGCTTCTCCTCCTCCTTCTGTTGCCTCAGCAATTCTTTATAAGCCGACCTGTTGCTTGAATGAGAAGAGCTAGACCTTGTGTTTCTACCCGAAGAGGTTTGTGTGACGTAACCTGTGCCGGGGATACTGTATGTGGAGCGAACCCCTCTACTGCTTACGTTAACTGTTGCTCCCCGACCTCCAAGAGATAGACTGCCTCCGCTCTTACTCAGATTGATCTTGACACCTGGAGCTATTTTTACCGATTTTCTAAATCTGAATCCCATATAGGCACCATTTGGAATAACTCAGTCTTAGTTTGCCCAAGACATACTGAAGAATCTACTTGAAGTACTATCTCGATCAATAGCTCTAATTTCGGGGCACTGCAATAATTTTCACGATAACTTGACCTAGATTCTTACAGATAACCTCTAAACCGCTGCCCTCACAATCAAGCCGAAGCCGCCCAACTATTGACTAGGCAGTGATTAGCAGCCCAACATACCTAAGATTTGGGGAGCTGAAGTTTCCATAAGCAAGCCTTAGCAGAATTTTAGCACATCAATATTGAGATGTCAAAAATGGCTAGATCTAGCATATGCAAAACTTCATATTTAACTAAAACCCTTAACTGGTAAGGGTTTTAGTCCTTAAAAAGTGAATGTTATACAGAATCAAGCAGATATGCACTTTAGCCCTAAAGGGGTATAAGCCTTTGCTGACAAGAGTTATAGTGCTAAAGTAACGGAGTGTTATGCTGCATCTGTTTCCATGGAATCCCTGCCCCCAGATCCTCCCAAGCGAAAACTGTTAGATCAAGTCCGCGATGCCATCAGACTAAAACACTATAGCTACCGCACTGAACAACGATTGCGTTGTGCCGCTGTCGCTAACACGCTGCTAGCAGTACCTCTTCTACAGGCTTGGGCACTTCAATCGGGTAAAACCGATTTGCAGAAAAAGCGTAATCCTCACCGCTCTCATCAATGACTCGAACCAGCCCGTTTTTGCTTGCTT
>SMDP01000388.1 GCA_012911965.1 Geitlerinema sp. P-1104 | reverse complement strand
CCCACAATCACCAGCAATTGCACTAGAACTCGTAATATCGCCGAGTCTTCTGGGACGGGAGGAGGGAGCGATCGCCAAGCCTGCCAAAGTCGTCCCAGCAGCGGTAGAGACGTCCAACGTGGGGAATTTGCAGCAGACATAGGCATTCTTCAGGTGGGCCATGGAACAGGGTTCACCCCCTATCCGTCTTAACGATGGGGTGTATTTCATACTGTGCCACAAAGGATTACCTATTTGCCAATCCCTTGAATCTACGGATTGATTTTGGGGCTAAACTCAAAAACATGGGTCAAATCATCGTAATTTCACGCAAGAAATAGTCCCGTCTTTGAGGTTCAGTCCCGAAGCCTGTATCCACGACCCAGGTGGAGATACAGAGACTCCCCGGACACCGAATCAACAAACTACATCAAACTTTTACATTGAGCCAAGGCAACTTTACGGAAACTTCATTAGCCCCTCAGGTTGCTGACCTATAATGTAAATGGGAGTGGTGTTCATACCAATCAAGCTAGGATCAACATGAATAAAAACATAATCATAGGACTCGGTTTTCTCATTCCGTCTGTGATGGCGATCACACCATCATCAGCCCAGGCATTTACCCTGACTGGCTCAGTCGAAACCTTTACCGGAGATCAGGCTAAAGTTGACTACTGGTTGACCGAAGTCAATGGCGGTGTTCAGTTCGACTTCAAAGTCGATACCAGCATCAATATCGGCGACCTGCGCGGCATTTTCCTAAATCTCAACAATGCCGATCTCGTCAGCGGCATCACAGCAAGCGCCAATAGCAACCCCTTTGCCGACATTAACGATAGAAATTTCTACTCTATTAATACCAGTGGTAGAAACAATGACTTCTTCACCGACTCCAGCGGAGGATTAATTGACCTCGGAGGCGGCAACAACCTCCAGGGGGGTGGCAACGACTCTCCCGCCGATGGCTATCACCTAGCCTTCAATATTGGTCAACAGGGACTTCGAGGAGGCAACTCCGACTTTCAAGCCACATCCTTTACCCTGAACCACAGTAGCCAAAGTCTTTCTCTGAGTGACTTTGCTGAAAGTGTCTTCGGCGTGCGTCTGATGAGTGTCGGTGACAACCGTCAGGGCAGCAGTAAACTGGCGGGGACCACCCCAACGGTGGACGTTGAACCCGAACCCGAACCCGAACCCGAACCCACTCCATTTCCTACCGTAGTTCCAACTCCTTTACCCACCCCGGCCCCAACCCCCGAATCTCGTGAAGTCCCCGAACCCGTGGGAATTCTGGGCTTAGTGGGATTGGCAACAACCCTGACCCGCTTACGCCGCCGTCATCATAGTTAATCTCGTCCTAGCCGCTACGAGTGACACCCATCGATCATGCCGCTCTCGGTGCATCTACATCCATTTCCATACCAATCCAGCTTCGGGCAATTCCCCCAAGATCTCCTTCACTTCACTCCAAGGGAGATGTATTTGAGTAGGGTTTTGCCGATGATTGATCCGTCTGGCCAGGCCTACCCCCCATCAGCCAGAGGCCCTACAGTAGTAACGAGATTCCCTTAACCGGGAATGCTGAACAGTTGCCCGTCCAGACCGTCTACTGACCTATGACCGCTTTTCCTGTCTCCAGTTCCCCTCAACCCACCGCGCCGGGAGTGGGTCATCTCGATCAGCGGTTTCACAACTTGGTCGAACAATCTCTCACCACCCTAGAGGACTTACTTCAGGATGAGAGTTTAACCCCATCAGAACGGGGCAAACTGGCCTTAGACATTTTAGCCCTAGCTCAACAGTCTCCAGAAGCTCCTGAGTCGTCGCGCCTGCAGGGGATGGGCCATGCTCTCATGGGGACTCGAAACCTCAACCTGACCTCAGAACCCAGTTATCTCAATGAGGTAGTCTGTTTCGATGACTTCTTATCCCCTGAGGAGAACCAAAACGCCTTAGCCATTGCTCTAGGAGAACAAAAGAAGTTTGTACCCTCGAGTACCACCAGCAAAGCCGACAACTATCGTCAGTCCTCCATCCTCTACGCCACCCACTTCCCTCAGTTTTACCACCAACTCAAACATAAAATTCTCGTCGCCTTACCTGAGATTTGGCATCCTCTCAAGCATTCTCCCTTCCCGGTGACCCAAGTGGAAATGCAGCTAACAGTCCATGGTGACGGCTGCTATTACAAAGTCCATAACGACTCCGGGAGTCCAGAAACCGTTACCCGGGAACTGACCTATGTGTATTATGTCCATTCAGAACCGGCCCAGTTTTCCGGGGGAGAACTGCGCTTATACCAAACTGACCCCCATGACGGACGACTTCTCGATCGCCAGCAGTTCAAAACGGTGACACCCCAGAACAACCGTCTGGTGTTATTCAACAGCCGCTGTCAACATGAAGTGATGCCCGTTCGCTGTTCCTCCCAGACATTTGAGGCGAGTCGCTTCACCTTCAACGGCTGGCTGCGACGATAAAACCCCTCTGGGGGAACTGGCCC
>SMDP01000387.1 GCA_012911965.1 Geitlerinema sp. P-1104 | reverse complement strand
CCTGATTCCCCACCGGGAACTGCACCTCATCCCCCTCCACGCTCTCCCCGTCTCTCTCCCCTCGCTTTCTGGGAGTGCGGGAAAACCCCTGCAAGACGGGTTCCCGGTCCAATATGCCCCCAGTTGTCAAATTCTCAACAATCTCCACCAGCGTCCCCCCCTCAACCGGGAAACGGTCCCCTTCTTCGCCATTCAAAACCCGACGGAAGACCTGGACTATGCCGAGTGGGGGGTGGAACTGTTGCGTCGCCAATTCAGCCCCCATCAAGTCTTGCGTCGCGACGAAGCTATCCTGGATAATTTAACCCAACCCCACACCCAAACCTTCCTTGAGCAGAGTCACGCGGTCCACTTTGGCTGTCACGGTGAGTTTGACCAGCGCAACCCCCTCAACGCCTATCTGAGACTGGCAAATCAGGAAAAGTTGACCTTTCTGGATATTTTCAACGGTCTTAATATTCCCCTCTGTCGCCTGCTGGTGCTTTCCGCTTGCAAGACTGGGTTGGTGGAAACCTCCAGTACAGATGACTATGTGGGATTATCCAGTGCCTTTTTCTACGCCGGAGCGCGAACGGTGGTCGCCAGTCTCTGGAATGTGGATGAACTGGCGGCGACTCTGGTGACGCTGCGCCTCTATCAAATTTTACCGGATTATCCCTCGGTGGCCGTGGCGTTGCAAGCGGCTCAAACTTGGTTGCGGGGGGTATCTTGTGATGATGTTCTCCACTGGCTCGAACATGAGCAGAAGGCGACGGAGGAGGAATTGGAGGAAGTCGAAGACCGTTTGGATTTATTTTATGACCCGCCCTTTGCAGAAGCTTGTTATTGGTCTGCGTTTACGGCAACGGGTTTATAATAGACAACACTTGAGTCATGATGAGGTTAGACGATACCCACTTCATAGAGGTGAACCCGAGATGACAGCCAGAGACAAACTGATTCAAGCCATTGAAACTCTCCCGGACTCCCAAGTTGAGCGGGTTTTAGCCTATATTCAGGGTATGGCTGGCGATCGCCCAACTCAGGGACAAAACTCTCAGGAAATGCCATGTTTTGATGAAACTTGGTGGAATAACTTATCTCAGTTTAGCCCAGATTTTCTAGAAGTTCGAGAACAACCTCAACTTCCGGAACGAGAGGATATATTTGAATGAAATTTTTGCTCGCCAGAAGATGCCCAAAATTTTGGCGAAATTCGAGCCAAATTAGAGCTAAGAGGGCAACCTATTGGGAGTAGGGGCGAAAAATTTTTCGCCCCTACAATTTTGTATCAAATGCAACCAATCACACCGTATATCCTGAAGACCCTGAATTTGGAGAATTGGGTTGAGTAGGGTTTGCGTTTACGGCAACGGGTTTATAATAGACAACACTTGAGTCATGATGAGGTTAGACCATGTCCAACTCTAAAAAAGAACGTGAAAAAGAACGAATTGTGCGGGATTTCTTACTACTTCTGCATCGAGAAAGCCAAAAACCAGACAGTGCCATTATTCCCCCCACAGCTTGGGATACTTTAGCCGAACTGCAAGCCAGCCTCGCCTCCGCTAATGATGATATTAAAACCATAGCACGAGCCATTACAAAATGGTGTAAAGACCATCACTATAGCGCAATTCTCCAAGCACTCCGCCCCGTCCAAGGTGATGCAATTGATGAGGATGAAGACCCGGTTGATGACGAAACGGAACGGCAAATCCTCAGACTCACAAACTTCTCAATTCGATTTGTGGATGAAACTATTAGCCAAGCTAAAGGGAAACATGAGCAGCAATCATGATGACAGACAAGGTAATTTATGCCCCAGAAGTTCGTTTATTCACCTATCACGTTAGCCTCCTCAAAACCACAAACCTAAATACCCCCGATCAGGACATCAATTTGAGGTCAATCGTTGCCTATTATGTGCAGTTGTTGGCAGATTATGGGGTGTTGCAGAATTTGCTATTTCAACAGTTAAAAATCTATATTTTCTCCCCCTTATTGATTCTGGATACATTACTTGACCAGATTGATAACAGTCACCTTTTCCTATGGTGGTGTCAGGTTAGGATAGAGTTATGGAAACTCATTCTTGAGACAGATATCGTTGACGTGCTTTGTACGGTTGTGTTTCGTCCAGACGTTGCAGACCTAAAACACGCACATCATCCGTTTTTTCAGCTCATCGATAATTCTGGAAAAATCGGCATTCAACGAGTGAATTTACCGCCTAAGTATCGCGGTTTTTTCTACCCGCAATATATCAATGATAGCTATAGTTTTTTATTACACCTCTTCTATCCCCAAAAACTGGTACAAGATGGGGTGAACTTCTCCGATATTGCCGAATTAAGACCCCCAGAGTCATTTTTTGCGGGAACCTCGTCAACCCTAGATGACCCCCTACAAACTTATCTCAAACACGCTTCTTGGGGAACTACCCTGCTGTTGAGTGGTTTTATCGACTCTCCCCCAGCCACTCTGGAGAAGGGGAAACCCTTAGC
>SMDP01000386.1 GCA_012911965.1 Geitlerinema sp. P-1104 | reverse complement strand
CCCACAATCACCAGCAATTGCACTAGAACTCGTAATATCGCCGAGTCTTCTGGGACGGGAGGAGGGAGCGATCGCCACGTGTCCCAAAGTCGCCCCATGAGCGGTAGAGAGGTCCAACGTGGGGAATTAGAAGCAGACATAGGGGTTCTTGGGTGAGCCATGGAACAGGTTTAGCCCCGCATCCGTCTTAAGACTTAGGGAGATACTTAACACTGTGCCACAACAGACCAGTATTTTGCGACCTCACGAAATTCACTCACTTCTCTTGTGATCTCGCTCACAAATAGTTCTAAAGACCGAGTATTTGCACGGGGTTTTAACGATGAGTGAGTATTGACTCAATTAGACTTCCTCGAATTCCACTAGGTGAGACTCTCTCTGCGTCGTTCCTTCAGGGAGATTACGTAGGCCTAAATTGATGAAGTTTACACAAACTTTATAATCACACCCACTAAACTTTGCAGAAACTTTCTAAATGTCTTTATTGAGGTGAATTATAGTATAGGTAGGAGTGGCGTTGGCAAACCGAAATCTAGGATAAATCATGACTAAATATCTCACAGTAGGACTCAGTTTTCTCGTTCCCTCGCTGATGGCGATCGCCGCATCGCCAGCTCAGGCGTTTACCCTGAGTGGGTCTCTGTATAACTACGACGAGGCTGACACCAAAGTTGACTACTGGCTTACAGAAATCGATGGTGCCATTCAGTTCGACTTCAAAGTCGACACCGAGGTCAATATGGCTGACCTACGGGGGCTATTCCTGAACATCAACAATGAATCCCTCTTAAGTGGCTTAAGTGCCACCGCTGCCAGCAATCCCTTTGCCGACATTGATGCGGCCAACTTCTACAGCATCGGCCCGAACGACTTTAAAATCGATTCTAGAGGAACCACTAACTTTGGCTTTGGTGGCGGCAATAACCTCAATGGTGGTGGGAGAAATGCCCCCCAATACACCATGGGCTTTGACATTGGGCAACAAGGGATTGCGAACTACGACATTCAAGGCACATCCTTCTTACTCCAACATGATACGCAAGCCCTCTCCTTAGACCTCTTTACCGAGAGTATGTTTGGCGTACGTCTGATGAGTGTTGGGGAGAATCGTGAAGGGAGTAGTAAATTACGGGGAGAAACCCCCAGCGAAATTGTCGCCCTTGAGCCAGATGCTCAACCGACTCCTGAACCCTTACCCACCCCGACTCCAGTTCCTACCGTCGTTCCCACGCCCTTACCGACTCCCGCCCCAACGCCTGAATCTCGTGAAGTACCTGAACCTGTGGGAATTTTGGCCCTAGTGGGATTAGCCACAACCGTGACTCGCTTACGCCGCCGTCATCACAGTTAGTCCCCTCGTGCCATCACAGCTTAAACCGGTTCATCCTCCCAATCTCGGTGCATCTACTCCAATCGGGATACCACTTCCCCTACATCCTCCAACATCTTCTTCCCCTCACCCAGACGGACATTCTGGTGGGAGTTTGCCGATGATTGACCCATCTGCCATCCCCCCCATCAGCTAACGGCCGTACAGTAGTAACGAGATTCCCTTCATCGGGAATACTGAACTGTTGCCTGTCTAGCCCGTCTACTGCACTATGACCGCTTTTCCTTCTTCTAGTTCTCCTCAACCCACCACGCAGGGGGTGGCTCGTATCGATCAGCGGTTTCACAACTTGGTCGAACAGTCCCTAGCCACCCTGGAAGACCTGCTTCAAGATGAGAGTTTAACGGCCTTAGAACGGGGTAAACTCGCCCTAGACGTGTTAGCCCTAGCCCGACAGTCTCCAGAAGCGCCTGAGTTGTCTCACCTCAACTCCCTCGGTCGTCCCTTCCGGGGGACTCCAGAGCTTAACCGGCCCTCAGAACCGAGTTATCTCGATGAGGTGGTCTGTTTCGACGATTTTCTATCCCCTGAGGAGAACCAGAACGCCTTAGCCATTGCCCTGGACCAACAAGAGAAGTTTGTCCCCTCCAGTACCACCAGCAAAGCCGATAACTATCGTCAGTCCTGTATCCTCTACGCCACGCACTTCCCCCAGTTTTACCACCAACTCAAACATAAAATTCTCGTCGCCTTACCCGAGATTTGGCATTCTCTCAAACATTCTCCCTTCCCGGTAACCCAAGTGGAAATGCAGCTAACCGTCCATGGTGACGGCTGCTATTACAAAGTCCATAACGACTCCGGGAGTCCAGAAACCATTACTCGGGAACTGACCTATGTGTATTATGTCCATTCGGAACCCGCCCAGTTTTCCGGGGGAGAACTGCGCTTATACCAAACTGACCCTCATGACGGACGACTGCTCGATCGCCAGCGTTTCAAAACAGTAACCCCCCAGAACAACCGTCTGGTGTTATTCAATAGCCGCTGTCAACATGAAGTGATGCCCGTTCGCTGTTCTTCCCAGACATTTGAGGCGAGTCGCTTCACCTTCAACGGCTGGCTGCGACGATAAAACCCCTCTGGGGGAACTGGCCC
>SMDP01000385.1 GCA_012911965.1 Geitlerinema sp. P-1104 | reverse complement strand
GCAGTACATTGTAAGTGTCGCGCAAATTCGCGATGTCTGTCTGGGAAAGGATTTTGGAGGTTTTTGATATGCAAGGGGTTGTGTTTTTCACTCGATGGGTGTTAGAATCAGGGGGTCTCGCGCAAACGGACCTCGAAAACTGCATAGTGTCAGGGTTCCAGGAGGGAGGCCTCGCAATTACCGATAATCCCTATTAGGGATTGAAACTAGAAAGCATTAAGCAGCAGAAGCCCCCACATATTTAACTCGCAATTACCGATAATCCCTATTAGGGATTGAAACCACTGATAGTAGGGAGAGGCTCGGTCGACAACCTGCACCTCGCAATTACCGATAATCCCTATTAGGGATTGAAACCGCTATGATGGATTTAGTAGATTTTCGTACAAAACTCGCAATTACCGATAATCCCTATTAGGGATTGAAACCAAACATTCATCCCAAGATACCAACTCAGAGAGCAACATTGCCTCGCAATTACCGATAATCCCTATTAGGGATTGAAACGGTTTTCGTCCTTCCTGTCGTCAGTTGTCCCTCTCTCGCAATTACCGATAATCCCTATTAGGGATTGAAACCGGTACTGGAGGGCGCTATCCCGGAGTCTCCTCCTCCTCCCCCAGCTCGCAATTACCGATAATCCCTATTAGGGATTGAAACGAAGAATACAATTAGCAATCTCAAGGTCATAAATCCTCGCAATTACCGATAATCCCTATTAGGGATTGAAACATCGCATTCGACCGGGGAATTCCGCTACTTTACTTTCCTCGCAATTACCGATAATCCCTATTAGGGATTGAAACTAAGTGTGCTCGCCGGCCTCCACCGAGGATTATCCGTCTCGCAATTACCGATAATCCCTATTAGGGATTGAAACATCATTGCGGCTATTTCAATAATCGCTCTCAAGCTCGCAATTACCGATAATCCCTATTAGGGATTGAAACGATTCTTTTCCATTTGATATTGTTAATGCCGATTTCCCTCGCAATTACCGATAATCCCTATTAGGGATTGAAACAAGGCGAGTGAGCCTAATTTTGCCCAAATCGCGGAACTCGCAATTACCGATAATCCCTATTAGGGATTGAAACGTTAGCTCGAATGGCTTAGGTTGCGATCGCACTTCATCTCGCAATTACCGATAATCCCTATTAGGGATTGAAACGCTGCATTCTAAATCTTCAGTCCCCGTGGCGGCCTCGCAATTACCGATAATCCCTATTAGGGATTGAAACGTCGCGCCCCTGGAGGCCAGCTCGGCCCGACCCCATCTCGCAATTACCGATAATCCCTATTAGGGATTGAAACGAATGATGCTTAATTGACAGTTTTTTCAATCCTTCATATTTCTGGAAACCTTTACAGGCTTTAGATATGGTAAATTGATGAACTGAATTAAACCAGTAAATATGGATGCAATATTGATGATTATAATTGCTTTTTTACTCGGTCTCTTAATGTCTGTGAATGATGTTTTCATTGGTCTTGTATTAGCTCCTTTATTGAGTGTTATTTTGGGTCTTCTGGGTTTAGGGTGATAAGGAAAATTTATGGCAGATTACACCCGTTACTGTAGGGGCGAAAAATTTTCCCCTCCTGGGAGGGGCTAGGGGTGGGTTCCCCTACAATTTTGTATATTCTGTAACAAATCCCACCGTAGATCCAGAAGACCCGTTATTTTTAGGATACCGGTAGAAGATATTGTTATGACAACAATGGCTCTAGGAGCAATAATTGTTTTTTTTATTCGTTTTTCTGTAGTATTAGTTCCAACAAAAAAATAGGGGTCTTCTCGATTCAGGGTAACAAGCAAAATTGGGCAAACATCACAACCCCAACTGTCGGGGCAAAAAATCACTTCCTGGGAGGGGCTAGGGGTGGATTCCCCTACAAATTGATATCCCATGCAACAAACCGCACCCTGACCCCCCCACAACAACCCCAAAATCTCCAACCCATCATCAGAAATTTAAAACGGGCAATATTGACTCAAAAATCAACCCCGACGACCTCAACCGAACACCAGACACTCCATATTCTCAAGACATCCACCGTCTCACCTCCAGTCCATCGCCCAACTAACCCTCAACCTCAACAAAAGACACAACAACTAGGACGATAATCCTAACAGCAACCTGGATACACATAGAGGTCTCTCCCAAACCCTTAATTAACGTCCTAACCCAAACGTCTAATCCCTCTCGCATTCCAGCCAGAGACTGAGACCACAAACCGCCACCCCCACCAACCCATCGCCTCCCCAACCCGATCGCCCCCAAAACCCATTCCCCTGATTGCCATGACAGTGTACGATCACTAAAGCAAGCACTATAGGCATCCACACCCCCTAAACCGCTCCTATGTCAGCGCCAGCCCTCACCACCGCCACCCGAACAACCTTCCCCCTGAGTGCCGTCATTGGCCAAGAGGCCATCAAAATCGCACTCCTGTTGTCCGCCGTCGACCCCGGCGTCGGTGGAGTGGCGATCGCCGGCCGACGAGGAAC
>SMDP01000384.1 GCA_012911965.1 Geitlerinema sp. P-1104 | reverse complement strand
GACTTAATCAGTGCCGCTGACAACGTCATGACCTACAAATATGTGGTCAAGAACGTGGCTCGCAAATATGGCAAATCCGCCACCTTCATGCCCAAACCGGTCTTTAACGACAACGGGAGCGGGATGCACACTCACATGTCCATCTGGAAAGACGGACAACCGCTGTTCTTCGGTGATAACTACGCTGACCTCAGTGATTTAGCCTTATATTTCATTGGCGGCTTGCTGAAACATGCACCTGCCGTCTTGGCCTTCACCAACCCGTCCCTAAACTCCTACAAGCGTTTGGTTCCTGGGTTTGAGGCTCCTGTGAACTTGGCTTACTCTCAGGGTAACCGCTCGGCATCGATTCGGATTCCCTTAACCGGTTCTAACCCCAAAGCCAAACGGCTTGAGTTCCGTTGTCCCGATGCTAGTTCTAACCCCTATCTCGGCTTTGCAGCCATGCTGATGGCAGGTCTCGATGGGATTCAGAACAAAATTGAGCCTGGTGAAGCCCTAGATGTGGATATCTACGAACTCAGCCCTGAAGAACTGAGCAAGATTCCTTCTACGCCGGGTTCTCTCGAAGGTGCGTTGAGTGCGTTAGCTCATGACAGTGAGTTCTTGACCAAAGGTGGCGTGTTCACCGAAGACTTTATCGATAACTACATCACCTACAAGCTCGATAACGAAGTCAACCCCATTCGCCTACGTCCCCATCCCTTCGAGTATATGCTCTACTACGATGCCTAAGCTCGCCTTAGTTATGGTTCAGTAACTCTCTTCACCCAGATAAAATTTCCCTCACTTCAATGTAAGTGAGGTTTTTTTTGCTGGGACAGCGGTTCAGATTTGGCAGGCTGATTTTTTGACTACTCCCCGCGAATCACGCGACGGGGATTCCCCGGAGGGATTACAGCACTTCTGAGTTAGGATCGACACACCAGGAAGATCCCAAATTCTCAGACGCCTAGGCGAAGTCAAAACGCCTCTTGCGGGGATGCCTTGCATCCCCGTTACTTTTGCTTTGCGACCGATATTCCACGCCCCATTGCAGTCGGCATTGACTTCAACGCCAGCAGCAGAGCGATAGGTTCCGCGTCGAATGCGCTTGCCTGAAGCCTTCCAACCCTCGGGTTTTTCACCGTAAACGGGAATACTGTCTAGGTCTAACGCGGACGCTTGCGACGTATAACTTTCCTCCTGTTCAACGAACAAAATACCGTGGGCCTCGCAAAGCTGAGCTATTCGGTTCTTCAGCCTTGCCGTAGGAATCTGCACAAATTTTTGGTTGGTTTTGCAGCCCATATTGGCCCCGTTTTTTTGCCCCTGATTCCAGCCAAAGACAATGGTTCCAATCCCATGTTCCAGGCAATGGTTAATCACCATTCGAGCAGCTTTGTTGACAGCATCACGCATCTGGCGATTACGCTTGCCAGTGATCTGGTCTAGCAGATTACACCAAAAGCCTTGGGGCTTGTCTTTCTTGATGGTAGCCACCCGCTTGTTATACCACTGGTTCAGAGACTTGAGATGCTTGCCGTCCACGATGAAGCTATGGCCGGAGCTATCTACGCAGGTCATCCAGTTATCAATGCCGTGATCAATGGCTAGCGACTTCTCAGGGTCTAGATCGAACGATTCAACGGGTTTCCCTTCACAGATCCAGACTGCATCAAAGTAGCCAGCTCTAGGGACAATTTGCAATTCTCTAACCTTCCCCCAGTCAAGATTGCTCGGGAATGGCAGAAAGATTTCTGGCAGGTTGAACCAGACTTTGCAGGATCTACCCATTGGCACTTTGACTTGTCCATCGATTAGCTTGAGCCATCGCTTAGGGTAGCTGATCTCGAACATACCCCCAGAACGGCGATAGTTTGGCGGCTTAGGCTTCTGGGCCAGTCCACCGCTACGCCATAGCTTCAGCAATTCACGGTAGCCCTTAAAAGCCTCCCCTACGCTGATGCAAGTTTGCTGTGCCGCGCTGGTATAGAGCGCTTTCATGTGGGCGTTGTGCTTCATCTGGCTCGATAGCCAGCGCCCATTCGAGAATTTACCTGCCTTGAAATACAACTGCCTAGCCAGGTAAACCGTGCAGTTGTAGAGGTTATTTGAAGCCGTGCAAAGATACTCCAGTGCGGCCCTCAGGGGAGGGTTGTCAGGGAGTTGATTGACTTGTGCTGCAAAAGTTTTAGCCATACAGATATGGTAGCATATTGCAAATACATTGTATGTGCAGCATGAAAAAAAATTTTACGATCCGGCTGACTGAATCTAGGCTTGAGAAGCTGCGAAAACTTTCTAAGGAACGAGAGAAGTCGATGACTGCAATGATTGAAGATTGGATCGACAGGCTCCCGCCGCCCAAGGTTGACGGCGGCTAAAGCCGCCGAATCGCTTTTCCGCCCCGCTCCAAAGAGACGGGGCTACCAAGCTCCCGAGTTTTTTCGTGTAGAATAGTCGAGCTATACTTCGTCGAACAAGGCATCAACTGTGCGTATCTCACTCAACTGGTTGCGAACCCTCATTAACATTGATCTAACT
>SMDP01000383.1 GCA_012911965.1 Geitlerinema sp. P-1104 | reverse complement strand
GAAATCCATCTACGACCTCAAACCGCTCTCATGGTTGGCGTTCCCCCCACCCGAGTCAAACAGGACTTTGAAACACTTTAACCCCAAAAACCTAGGGGCTAAAAAAACAACCCCTAGGTAACATCAATCCGAGTCAACCCATCAACCCTGTCCCCAGTAAATAGACATCTGGCCCTAGGTTGTCCCGAACCGGAATTATCTCCAGTCTAATCTCGCTAAGACCAGCTCAAGACCTGAAAATTTGTATCTGAGGCTAAGTCCGTCGCATCAACTTCCAGAAGAATCGCGAGAGTCTCCTCCCCAAAACGAATCATAGCATCCTCATCCACCTGTGAAAACTCCAATGACTCAAAACTTAAATCATCCAAGAGTCCAATCACATCACGACCGAGAGTGAAGTCGGTAATCAGGTCAGTTCCTCCATCTTCCCGTAAAACAAACATATTATTTCCTCCGCCTCCCGTCAGAGTATCATTGCCTAAATCACCCGAGAGGACATTATCCCCATAACCACCGACTAAACTATCATCCCCTTGTCCTCCAAATAGAGTATCATCCCCATCACCCCCTTGAATAACATCATCCCCTTCATTGCCAAATACTAAGTTATTCCCGGATTCAACAAGAATCAGGTCGTCACCATAAAACGCCGCAATTGTATCATCTCCAAGTCCTCCGACGAGGGTTTCTCCCCGAAGTCCCAAGCCAAAAATCAACTGACCTTCTTCGTCATCGGGGGACGTGTCGTCTGGAGAAATAGGGGAAACATCATCATCTAAATCTTCAGCATCATCCGGCTTGTCTTCAGCCAGGTCATCAGAGGTATCCTCAGAGGTATCGGCATCCTCTACAAAGGTGATTTGGGTTCCACCATCCACCTCTTCAACCACAAACGAACCATTGCGATAATCTCCATCCAGAATAAGTTCTGCATCCACTTCTCCATCATCATTAGCATCAATCTCCAAGATGGCAGAGCCAAAGGTTACTGTTAGCTGCTCAAATGAAAAATTGATTTCCTCAAAGAAGAGAAAATCGTTCGTTTGGAAACCAATAATCCGAGTCCCTTGAAACTGTTGGAGTGTTCCTTGAATAACATTAGAACCCCCTGCGGTCACATCAACAACATCCGACGAATTACTCAAGAAGATAAAGTTATTGAAGGAGTTGCCCTCAAAAAGAGTTGCAGTATTCGGAGATACGGGTCGTAAAACATTGAACACATCTGGGATAACTGGAACTAAAACTAGCCCCCCAAAGTCAATGGAACTGGTCTTAAAATCGGAAACGAATAGACCTGAATCCCAAAGCAAATCACCCGTATCAGCAATCCCAATTCGCACATCATAGCGATTGACATCAGGCTCTAAAGAGATTGGGATAACCAAACGACGTGTAATCCCATTGTACTCAATGGGAAGACTCCCATCTGTATTGTCAAGAAAACGACCATCACTCACCGTCGTGCCAACCACACTGAGCGGTAATTGAGGATTTCCATCAATGAGAGCATAGTTTTCACCATTGACGGTGATAGCCGCAATATCGACAAAAGACGAGTTAACGAAATTTGGATATTCCTCTGAGCCGAATAAAACCGAAAATTGAATAGACTGGACTCGGGGATCCGTTCGCACAAAACTAAACTCAAGAATGCTGGCATCCCCCGTTGTTGATGCCAGTGGAAACGCCGTTTGAGCCACCGAGGTGAGTTCCGTATCTCCCGGAGTTCCCCAAGGGAGCCCATAACTCGGGGATGTATTCGCCAAAGGCGGGACTCCATCACCATTAGTTAAGAGGATTCCCGAATTTGGCAGGCTGGCACCACGCCCAAAATTGACCGAGTTAAAAAAGGAGGCTGAACCCGGTGCGCCGATAAAGTTCACACTTGAGGGATCAATAACAATTCCTCTAAGATCGTCACCGAGGATATTTAGCAGAAGTGAGACAGGTGAATCACCAGGCTGATAACGGGTAAACAGCGCATTATTCATCGGTCGATGGTTCCTGATTTTAAAATGATGCCATATGTTATACGTGTTTTTTCGGAATTTGGCTACCCCAAAACACGTATTTATACGCAAATGAAACAAATCTTAATAAATCAGCCAAGGAACAGCGTAAACGACTGCCATAAGAAGGTTATGGTCTTAAATCAGCCCCTTGCCAGCCCCCCCAGACCCCCTAAAAACTAGGGTCGAATACCAGAGACCGGGTTTCTTCAAGAAACTCGGTCTCTCAACAGGCTTACCATGTCTGATCCTCAGCCATGATGAAGGAGGTCATTGAGTTGCGTATGTTTTCGGATGCGATGATTTTAACTTGCGTAGTAATACGCAGTCAAGCAAGGAAAAGACTGGCAAGAAATTACTCCCCATAATAACTGCTTGTCACCTTACCCCGAAACACCACATACTGATAAATGTTGTAGAACAACATAATCGGAATCAACACCCCAATAAAAATCAGCATGAACACCAACGAACTCTGACTCGCCGCCGCCTGATAAATGGTGATATTGGTGGGAAT
>SMDP01000382.1 GCA_012911965.1 Geitlerinema sp. P-1104 | reverse complement strand
GTCTCAGTGAAGACGAGAAGGCCATCTTTCGTGGCTCCTGGGAAAACTTGACCTATGACCAAATCCGGGGCAAGTTCGATATCTATACTCATATCGTTGACTTTCGGAGAGCTGGGGGTAGACTGTGGAATACCATTGCGGACTTATTTGAGCTTCCCCGTGAGAGGGTGACGAAATATACATTTCCGGGATTTGTGGAACAGCAATGGAAATTGCGACAACAGACCTCCCCACCCTTGATTGAGTCTCCTGAACCTGAGTCATTCCAGCCTAATCAATTAACCTCCGAGGGGTTTGTGGGACGGGAACAGGCGATCGCAGACTTGGATGGGTTGAGGGCCGCCGGTGCAACTTGTATTTTGATTCAAAGTCCTGGGGGAGTGGGAAAAACGGTTTTAGCTGAACGCTACTTGAGTCAACGATTTGACCGACCCATTTTAAGGTTCGATCTGGGTAAGGAAACCCAGAATATTAGTTCGGCGGAAGGGTTGATTGAGCAGAAGTTACGGGATTTGGGAGAGGAACCCGGACGAGAGTTTATGGTGTCATGCGATCGCCTCCGCAGTAAACTTCAGGCTGAGGCACTGCCGGTGTTAGTGGATAACCTAGAACCGGCCTTAGATGAAAATGGACGCTTGATAGAGACTCACCGCAGTTATGTTGAGTTATTTCGGGTCTTATCCGATGCGTCTTCAAAATCTCTGACACTCATCACCAGTCGGGAACGAGTCCGTGAAAATCTCAATATCAATCTTTATCCTCTCCAGTATCTTAGTTTAGAAGCCTGGCAAGAATACTTGAATCAGACAAATCTCCAGAGTGATACACCCGTGACGGCTGAGATTCATCAGGCGTATCGTGGCAATGCTTTGGCGATGAAGGTTTTACGGGAACGGATTACGTTGGATTACGAGGGACAGATTGAAGAATATTGGAAGGCTCATCAAACTGAAGACGGGGTTTCGGTTGAGACGGATATTGAGAATTTAATCTCAGAGCAGTTTGAGCGTCTGGCTACGGTGCATCCAATGGCGTATCGTCTTCTCTGTCGGATGGGATGTTTTCGCTATCAGGATGTTCCGACGGTTCCTCGGGAGGGACTGCTCTGTTTATTGTGGGAGCTGCCAGCGAAACATAAGGTTAAGATGATTGAGGCGTTGTGCGATCGCGCTTTAGTGGAACGGGTGGATGGGGAGTATAAGTTACATCCGTTGATTCGAGAGGAAGCCGTTGAACGCTTGAGAAATAGTGAAGATTGGGAAAATTCCAATCGTATGGCTGCTGAGTTTTGGACTTATTTTTCTGGTTTTAGAAGTATTGATAGCATGACAAATGGATTAAATTCTTTAGAGCCTTATTATCACTATTTGGAGATAAAAAACTATGAGTTTGCCACAAAAGTAATAACACAAGAAAGAAACCATAAAAATGAACAAGGTGAATCGTTAGCTGATGCCCTTTGTAGATTGGGAATGGCATCGTGTTTGCCCAACTTTGAAATTATTATCACACTAGGACAAGAATCTTATGGAAAGGCAAGATTATTGAATCTACTGGGAAATATTGAATATTTTAAAGGGAATTTACATCAAGCTATTAAGTATCAAATTCAATCTTGCGATATGGCTCGTAGGTTGAGTACAAAAAACTCGCAGTTCACAAAAGATACGATAGTTAGATTAAATGGATTGATTTTAATGTCTAGGTTTAATTTAGGCTTGTGCCATCTATACCTAAATAACTTAGATGAATCAATATCGATATTCTCCGGACTGCTAGATGAAAGAAAAAAATATGTTAATAAATTTAGTAGCTTGGATATTTTTTGTGATCTGCCTGCAAGATTTCAAGCATCTGATTTTCACCTTGATTGCTTCATTTGCCTGGCGTTAGCATTTTCATTGAAAAAAGAACGAAAAAAGGCATTTTCTTATTTAGAAAAGTATATCAATCAAAATTATTTAATATCAGATAATTGGAGCAAAAGTTATGGATTAGTTTTTATGGGTTATACTTATCTCAATATAAATATGGAATCCTATTCTTGGCGATACTTTCATGAGGTAATAGAAGGTTGCAAGAATCATCGGGAATCTCAAATTAAAGCCAAAGCATTAACTGGTATTGGTCAAATATATTGCCTCCAAAATAATATTGCTTCAGGATTAAAGTTCCATAATCAATCTGTTCAAATGTTACAAAAAATTGATGCAAAATGCGATCTAGCTGAAGCCTACTACCAACTGGCACTCACGTATCAAGCGATGGACGATCGCCCAAACAGCCAACTGTATTTCCAAAAAGCACTCACCTTGTGGGAACGAATTGATGCCCCCAAACAAATCGAACGAGTCCGTCAATCCATGGAATCGGGAAGAATCTCAGGCTCAGGTGGATAGTTCTTCGACATGTAAATCAGCCGTGAGGAACGACGTATGCAGTGAAACCCAACCTGATCGCCCCCCAAACTTCATAAAACAACACAATTTCTTCTAACTAAAGGTAGAGGGCAATTCTCACTATCTTGCGCC
>SMDP01000381.1 GCA_012911965.1 Geitlerinema sp. P-1104 | reverse complement strand
CGGGCTAAAAACACCCGATACCCCGCTTCACTCAGATAATGGCTGAGAGGTTCAACTCGTTGACTATCGCGATCGACTACCAGCGCAAACCGGACTTGAGCCTCTTTAGCCCAAGCATTAAAGGTGGTGCGGGTTTCCGGGGGGGCAGCTCCGTTCTCATAGGCGGGACTCGGCAGCAGTAGGGTAAATTGGCTTCCCCCCTGTTCTTGGGAGGTAAAACTGATTTCTCCCCCATGGAGGCGGGCCAGCCGTTGGGCTAAGACTAAGCCTAGGCCACTCGGTGGTGCTAAGTGGGAGGGGGAGGACTGGGGTGCTTCGAGGGAGGTGGGGCTGGCCGTGGATGTCTGAGACTGGACTTGACCGCTTAATGAGGACGACGCGAGGGGATAGCCCTGGAAAATCCAAGGCTGAATAGCGGGTTTAATGCCAGCCCCCGTATCCCAAACCACAAAGGCTAACCAATGTTGCCAACGTTCAACTTGTAAGCCGACGGTTCCGGTTTCAGGGGTCGTGCTAATGGCATTGAGGAGCAGATGCACCAGAATTTGACAGAAACGGGTTCGATCGGCCAAGACGGTATTTGCATCTGGGGCAATGTCTAAGCTGAGGTTGGGTAGGGGGGCGCTATCTCGCAGTTTGCTGATTTGCTCATAGGCCGCCTGACTACAGGCATCAACGGAGAGGGGTTGTAACTCTAAACTGAGTTCGCCGTTTTCGAGTTGGGCTAAGTCACAAAGATCGTTGACAACTGTCATCATTTGACGACTGCTGCGTTGAATCAGACGGGCATAGTTGGCTTGACGAGGGTTGAGACTGCCGAGGTTGGGATGTTGCAGGAGATTGGATAACCCGAGGAGGGCGGTGAGGGGGGTTTTGAGTTCATGACCCACCCAGGAGAGGAGTTCGGTTTTTTGCCGGTCAATTTGCATGAGATCGGCATTTTTAGCCGTCAGTTCCTGGGTTTGTTCGGGAATGATGCTGGCTTTTTGGGCCAGCAGCAGCCAGAGGGGGGGAGAGGGGTGACGACATTGAGGGTGGGGAATGAGGTGGCTTAGGGAGATCGCCGTGAGATGCCAATGGGGGTGTGGCCGCTGACTCTCCTGGGAAAATTGCCCCAGATGATAGGGGGAGTTGTTGGGGAGGCGATCGCCTAGATTGCAAGCTTCAACCAGGGCCTGGCGATCGCCGATCTGCCCTTGCCAGGTCTGCCAGTGAGGGTTCTCATGAATGACCTGATGATCAAGGTCTTGGAGCCGTAGGGGTAGGGGTAACAGGTCCAGGAGCCGGGTTAAAACATCTAAACTGGGAAGGGTGGAGTGGGAGGGAAGGGAATCCTTCGGGGGTGTCATCAGTTCCGCGTGCAGGCGATCGCAGTCCAGCAGACCTAAAATCGTTCCCAAACCATCGAGAACCACTACTTCGGGGCGACGAACCTCGTCCAGGCTCTCAAAGAAGGTCAGGCGAGACATTTTTTCGAGGGAGACCCGAGAACAGAGGCGATCGCCCAAACGGTGAATTGAGACCGATTCAATGGGGGTCATGGCGGCTTTAAGATTCAGCAGCGGTTCTTGCCATACCTGAGGATTGCGAAGGTCGGCCAAAATATCATGGGCGAATAGAACCCCCAGAGGGGTTTGATCGTCATCAATTACGAGGATGCGATCGCTCTGTTGCCACTCATCGAGCACAGACTCTAAATAGTCGAGACCATGACAGATGGGAACAGGCCGGAGAAAGGGTTGGAGATTGAGACAATTCATGGGCTGCCAGGGAGACGAGTGAACTGCCATCCATAGGCAATCGGGGGGCGATCGAGGCGTCAGCAAATGGGGCAATCTTGCTGATTGCCGCCACCTGAATCTCAACGATGCTTCTATGACCCATTATGCCTTGTTCCCTGTGTCCCCTCCCAATCCTTCGCCTAATCTTCCCCGAGACTCAGTCCGCCTCCAACTGCCCTAGACAGACGGCCCTTGTGGGGGCCTTGAGATTTTTTGGTCCCTGAGCTGGAAGGAATAGACATTCCGAGTTATGATTGCAACAACCCTCAATAAAATTAAGCATAATTTAATTTTATGTTTACAATTCTTAACTTGACAAATTAACCACTTTAACGTTAGACACCGCTGTTGCCTAATCCCTGTGCTACCTCAACTGTCGATCTGCACCCTAATCAAGAGCCAAACCTTACGAGATACCCTACAGCGGACGTTAGATCATGCCCGCTGTAGTGTGGTGCATTGCAGCAATGCCCAGGAATTTCTCGACCAGGCCCAGGCTCAGAAGCACCACATCGACTGTGCCATCCTAGAAGAACGAGCCGGATTAGCCGACTTAAGCCAACAGCTTCAGGAAGCGGGAGTTCTCTTGCCGGTGGTCATCATGAGCGAAGTCAGTGATGATGTCAGCCATGACAAAGACACAGGCCCTCCTAACCCCTCAGATTCTCCCCTTTATCATCAAGCTGAAGTATGGTTGCCCGTCGATTCATCTGACGATAAGATTGCCGAAGGAATTCATGAAGCCGTTGAGCAATTTTTGACGCTGTCTAATGACC
>SMDP01000380.1 GCA_012911965.1 Geitlerinema sp. P-1104 | reverse complement strand
CGGGCTAAAAACACCCGATACCCCGCTTCACTCAGATAATGGCTGAGAGGTTCAACTCGTTGACTATCGCGATCGACCACCAGAGCAAACCGGACTTGAGCCTCTTTAGCCCAAGCATTAAAGGTGGTGGCGGTTTCTGGAGGGGTGGCTCCATTCTCATAGGCGGGACTCGGCAGCAGTAGGGTAAATTGGCTTCCCCCCTGTTCTTGGGAGGTAAAACTGATTTCCCCCCCATGGAGTCGGGCCAGCCGTTGGGCTAAGACTAAGCCTAGGCCACTCGGTGGAGCCAGGCGGGAGGGGGAGGACTGACGAGCTTCGAGAGAGGTTGGGCGGGCCGTGGATGTCTGAGACTGGATTTGACCGGTTAATGAGGACGACGCTAGGGGATAGCCCTGGAAAATCCAAGGCTGGATAGCCGGTTTAATGCCAGCCCCCGTATCCCAAACCACAAAGGCTAACCAATGTTGCCAACGTTCGACTTGTAAGCCGACGCTTCCGGTTTCGGGGGTCGTGCTAACAGCATTGAGGAGCAGATGCACCAGAATTTGACAGAAACGGGTTCGATCAGCCAAAACAGTATTTGCATCTGGGGCAATGTCTAAGCTTAGTTTGGGTAGGGGGGCGCTATCTCGCAGTTTGCTAATTTGCTCATAGGCCGCCTGACTACAGGTGTGAACGGATAGGGGTTGTAACTCTAAACTGAGTTCGCCGTTTTCGAGTTGGGCTAAATCACAGAGATCGTTGACAACCGTCATCATTTGACGACTGCTACGTTGAATCAGACGGGCATAGTTGGCTTGACGAGGGTTGAGACTGCCGAGGTTGGGATGTTGTAGGAGATTGGATAACCCCAGGAGGGCGGTGAGGGGGGTTTTGAGTTCATGACCCACCCAGGAGAGGAGTTCGGTTTTTTGCCGGTCAATTTGCATGAGATCGGCATTTTTAGCTGTCAGTTCCTGGGTTTGTTCGGGAATGATGCTGGCTTCTTGGGCCAGCAGCAGCCAGAGGGGGGGAGAGGGGTGACGACATTGAGGGTGGGGGATGAGGTGGCTTAGGGAGATCGCCGTGAGATGCCAATGGGGGTGTGGCTGATGACTATCCTGGGAAAATTGCCCCAGATGATAGGGGGAGTTGTTGGGGAGGCGATCGCTGAGATTGCACGCTTCAACCAAGGCCTGGCGATCGCCGAGCTGCCCTTGCCAGGTCTGCCAGTAAGGGTTCTCATGAATGACCTGATTATCAAGGTCTTGGAGCCGTAGGGGTAGGGGTAACAGGTCCAGGAGCCGGGTTAAAACATCTAAACTGGGAAGGGTGGAGTGGGAGGGAAGGGAATCCCTCGGGGGCGTCATCAGTTCCGCGTGCAGGCGATCACAGTCCAGCAGACCTAAAATCGTTCCCAAACCATCAAGAACCACCACTTCGGGGCGACGAACCTCAGCCAGGGTCTCAAAGAAGGTCAGGCGAGACATTTTTTCGATCGAGACCCGAGAACAGAGGCGATCGCCCAAACGGCGAATCGAGACCGATTCAATGGGGGTCATGGCGGCTTTGAGATTCAGCAGCGGTTCCTGCCACACCTGAGGATTGCGAAGGTAGGCCAAAATATCATGAGCAAACATAACCCCTAGGGGGGTTTGATCATCATCAATCACGAGGATGCGATCGCTCTGTTGCCACTCATCCAGCACAGCCTCTAAACAGTCGAGACCATGACAGATGGGAACAGGCTGGAGAAAGGGTTGGAGATTGAGACAATCCATGGGCTGCCAGGGAGACGAGTGGACTGCCATTGAGGGGCAATCGAAGGGCAATCGATACGTCAGCAAATGGGGCAATCTTGGTGATTGCTGCCACCTGAATCTGAACGATGCTTCTGTGACCCATTATGCCTTGTTCCCTGTGTCCCCTCCCAATCCTTCGCCTAATCTTCCCCGAGACTCAGTCCGCCTCCAACTGCCCTAGACAGACGGCCCTTGTGGGGGCCTTGAGATTTTTTGGTCCCTGAGCTGGAAGGAATAGACATTCCGAGTTATGATTTCAACAACCCTCAATAAAATTAAGCAAAATTTAATTTTCTGTTTACAATTCTTAACTTGACAAATTAACAACTTTAACACTAAACGCCGCTGTTGCCTAATCCCTGTGCTACCTCAACTGTCGATCTGTACCCTAATTAAGAGCCAAACCTTACGAGATCCCCTACAGCGGACCCTAGACCGTGCGCGCTGTAGCGTGGTGCATTGCAGCAATGGCCAGGAATTTCTCGACCATGCCCAGGCTCAGAAGCACCACATCGACTGTGCCATCCTAGAAGAACAAGCCGGATTAGCAGACTTAAGCCAACAGCTTCAGGAAGCGGGAGTCCTCTTACCGGTGGTCATCATGAGCGAAGTCAGTGATGACGTCAGCCATGACAAAGACACAGGCCCTCCTAACCCCTCAGACTCCCCCCTTTATCATCCAGCTGAAGTGTGGTTGCTCGTCGATTCATCTGACGATAAGATTGCCGAAGGAATTCATGAAGCCGTTGAGCAATTTTTGACGCTGTCTAATGACC
>SMDP01000038.1 GCA_012911965.1 Geitlerinema sp. P-1104 | reverse complement strand
TACGTTCATAGCAAAAAAATTGTTCACCGAGATATTAAGCCCGATAATATCATTCTGCGAACTGGGAGCCTAGAGCCGGTGTTGCTGGATTTTGGGGCGGTGAAGGAAACCATGGGAACGGTGGTCACCGAAGGGGGACATTCGACTCGGTCTGTGGTGGTGGGAACTCCCGGTTTTATGCCGAGTGAACAGGCCGGCGGTCGTCCAGTTTATAGTAGTGACCTCTATGCGTTGGGGTTGACGGCCGTTTATGCGTTGACGGGAAGAATCCCCGATGAGTTAGAGAGTGACCCGATGACGGGAATCGTCCTCTGGAGAAATTATGCCCCTGGGGTGACTCCGACCTTTGCTAGTATTCTCGACCGCGCGATTCAACCTCATGCGCCTCATCGCTTTCCTATTGCCCGTCAAATGTGGGAAGCTCTGACCCAACAATCCCCGTCTCAAACTCCAGTTATTATGGGGGGATATCCTTCCCAACCACCGGTTCCCGTAACAGGTTTTCCTGGAAATTCATCAAACTATCCACCAGCAACAGCGATCTCACAACCGATTGCTTCTGAAACCCAAATTTCTCAACCGCCTGCTGTTGCGCCTACACCCGTGCCAGCTTCTCCAGGAATGCCGGACTGGCAAAAAGCCGCGTTGACGGGGGGAGTGATTGGACTATTCTTTATCGCTGGATTGCTGGTTGTACGGCCGAGTTTCAATAATGGAGACTCAGATGGAGACTCAGGCGGGACTACAGCAGACTCCGGTGAGGTTACAGAGTCCTCTGTTGCTGGAGGAGACACGGTTAATGAGTTAGACGAATCCGAAAATCCTACCTCAGAAAATCCTCCCGACGTAGCCCCTGAAGCTACACCAATTCCTACACCTGAGCCACCTCCACCAGTATCTACACCTCCACCCACGCCGGTTCCGCAACGTCAAATTACTCAGGAACAAGCTGTTGCAAGTATCAATAGTTGGCTGAGTGCCAAATCGCAAATGTTTGCGCCTCCTTACCGTCGAGATGTTGCTCGAAATTTAACGACAGGGCCTTTGTTGGCAGATTTACTGAAACACGATGGTCCAATTAGCTGGTTGCAGAATAATAATGCTTACTATCAATACGGCGTACAACGTATTGACTCAATTGAACGTTTTGTGGATAGTGGAAATCGTGCGACGATTGAGGTGTTAGTCACTGAAGATGCCACTTTATTTAAGAATGGTCGTGCCGATCCCGGTAATACTTACTTCAATACAAGACGCTTTAAGTACACCCTTGAGCGCATTGGAGATCGAGTCAAAGTTTTTGATTACCAATCTCTTGACTAAATGTTTTTTTTGAATGTGAAAAAATATTGTGAAATCCAAACCACCTTCCCAGCCTTCTAAGAAGAATCTTCGAAAATCAAACGAGGGACTAAAACAAACAGAAATCTCGGCTGCTATAAATTATTCTTCGTCACATGGGGAGAGATCTCAATCGAAACTATCCCAACTGCAATGGATTAGTATAGCTATTTCGGTAGCCATAGGAGTTGGATTTCTTGGGACTCTCACCTTGTGGCTGCTATCACCCAAATCGCCACCTCAAGAAGAAACTATTGCAGATATACCGGGTCCACATTCAGAAGAATCGTTAGATTCAGAAAGTGATGACCCTGAAGCTTCAGAAGACTCATCCTCAGGTTCATCAAGATTTAGAAGTCCTCCACCTTTATCGGGTTCACCTGGATCGGGAGAACCCGACTTCGATGTTGGCGATCGCAGCGAGTTACCCACTCAAAGAACTCCTCAAGCCATTTATAACGTAACCAGTTCACCACAATTTTCATCCAGTTCAGAACTGGATCGCATTGTCGAAGAACTGGTTAACCTAGCCGCATCCCGAGGACTTTCAACTCGGTCGCTATCCATCCATTTAATAGACTTAAATCGGCGAACAGAGGCGAGTTATCAAAGTGACGTATTTCGCTATCCTGCTAGTATCCCTAAACTCTTCTGGCTTGTCTCCTTGTATGGATTACAAGCCAATGGACAAATTCCTCGCCAACCGGTGGACTTTCCCTTAAACGGCTGTCGAACCGATGTCTGTAAAATGGCGCAAAAGTCAGACAACGAAGCGGCCAGTCGAGTTGTTGACTTAATCAGCAACACAACCTCTAGTCAGCTTGAAGTTGGTTATGACACCTGGCTAAAACGCCGATATTCAATCAACGAGTTTTTCGAAAATGCCGGCTATCAGGGATTAGATGTTAGCCAAAAGAACTTTCCCATTCCCTACCTAGAGATGAGTCTTCCCAAGGGACGGGATTTACGGATGCGAGGAAATCCCGATAATCCTGATCGCAACCGTCTCACAGCTAGACAAGCGGCCCGACTGATGTACGAACTCGCAGCGGAACTGGCAGTTTCCTCGGAAGATTCTCGGGAGATGCTGATGTTGTTAGAACAAAACTTAGATCCCAATGTTTGGGGGCCGGAAGAGTATGACGCTATTCAAGGATTTTTCGGGGAAGGGATTTTTCAACATCGCGATCGCCTCAGGTTTTACTCCAAAGTGGGTTGGACGCAAGAAGGTCGAATGGAGGTGGCATTGATCCAAGATTCTAGCGGCCGTGCCTACATCCTATCCGTATTTGGGGACGGGTCAGACTATGGAGATGATTGGGAGATTTTTAAGCAAATTTCCGAACGAGTGTATTCACAGCTAGTTTTCTAACTGTCCACCTGAATCGTCAAGATTGTGTCAACGCTCATAACGGATCGCCTGATCAATGGAAATCAACCCTTGACCGGGACCAGCATGAATTTCCACTTGGGCTACATCCCCAGTTTGCGAGTAAAATCGAACCGTACTTCTAGATCTCGATGGCATCGATTGCCACTGACGGCGACGAGAATCGGGAATTGGGTTGTATTCCAACGTGGTCCTGTAGCCGTCATCCCAAGAAATCACAATGCGTCGTTCACCTTGTTCAACAGAGCAGCCTGTTGAGTCAGCCTGGGTTTGATTCTGTCCGTAAAAGCTACAAGTTGAGCGATACCGTCGCAGGTTTTGAGCCAGACCTGGCTCCATCAGCATCATCCCAGAAGCCAGCACAACACCCGTCATGTAGGGCAACGTCCTAGACCAACTGAAGTTAAGTTTCATGAAATTCTTTACAATCTATAAAAGTAGAGATTTGAAGCGTTCTAGCGAAAGCTCTGATTTCGGTTTTAATTTAGGTAGATCCAGTTGTCAATATATATTAATAATTCGTAACCTCTGGAATGCCGCCTAACTTTTTAATCCTGAATCTGGACTCCCACTCAACCTGAATTAACATTAATGATATAGCTTAATTTTTTTAAGCCTGAGCGAGCCTGATCCGAGACAGCGTTTAGGCAGTCTTTTTGTCAATAAATCTTAACATTAAGACCGTGATATGAGTTAGAGCAAAAGACGAATCAGTGCGATGGAGACTGAGACGTTAAGGTTAGGGAGTCTTCAGGAGACGAACAACCCCGACTTGAGGTTTATCCTACCCAGAGAAATCCTCTAAATTGACATTCGGCTAAGGCTTGCAACGTTTCTTAGAGTTAGACAAATTTAGCTTGACTTCAATAAAAACAAAGGCTATAACAAGAATGAACTATAAAATCCTCAAATTTACTGCTAAGTTTAGGGATTTCGAGATGTCAACGTTTCAGGACAAGTTGCTTAATAAACTAGCTGTCATTCAGTCGGTTTTGAGCCGCTTAGAGCAGTCATTAATTGGAAGCACAAATCCAAGATACGTACAACACGCAAACAACACACTCCCCAAACGCTATGTCATACCAAAATAACCCCTCAAAGGCAAGAATCTTAAAGTGGATCACGGGTGGCATGGAAGCTGCCCTAGGCATTCCCATTTTAGGAGGAACCATAATTGTAAGTCTTTTCTGGACTCCACTCGTGGTCACATTAGTTTTGCACATTGTCGCCGTTGTTTTATCTAAGGAAGAACATCGTCCGATTACGGGAAACGTGCTTGGTATTGTCACATCTTGTATCGGTTGGATTCCGATTGTGGGAATGATCATGCACATCATTACTGCAATCTTTATCCTTGTAGAAGCCGGTTCCAACAAAATCCTAGATTCAAATCCTTGAGAGCTAAGTACAGGATAACCAACCTGAAAACCTAGCCAAAGATGAAGCTAACCTCAAATTTGGAATAGATACTCCCCAGCTGATCTAAAAATCTGGCAGCAGGGGAGTATCCCCCAGTCTGAGAGAGAGTCAGCCAGGATTCGCGACAAAACCAATTTCCCCTTGACCCAGAGTGGTATTTTTGTGGTCCGCTAGAGAACCCATTTTCCCAGGGCGATGAGAGGATAGTACCAGTCTTCTCTGCCAATCACTATTCCCAACAAGACAGTATAAATTGGTTATGACTTAGGTTTCATCGCATTAAAACTCGGAAAAAATCTTGAATTTTAGAACTGAGCGAACGCTTTGGAAATGTTATTGTTTCCTGTCCTTGTTGCCCTGCTATTCTCATCCCACTATTCTGGGGTGAATGAAAAACATAAAGATCAGGAGCATTGCTAGGACGAGCACGATTGCCTAAAGGAGGTACATAACTAACGACTGCAAAATCAATAGTACTGTTAGGATTTATCGGATTTGGAAAAGAGATATTAAAACCTGCCATAGCGCATTCCCCACTTCGATTACAAACGGTTTGACGACAAGAGTATCGTATATCCCGAAGTTCCTTAACTCTCAATAAAAACGTATCATTTTCAAGCAACCCATACTTAACATAAGTATCCACAAACTCTTTGAAGTGACCTTTGCGACTGTGCTTTTAACCTTGGTTCAAAGCACCAGATTCATGACATCCAGCATTGCCAATAGAAGTTGCTTCATAAGTTTCTAGATTTTCTATATCAAAAGAACGCTCTGTATATAATTCAGACTCAGGCGGGCAGCTATTTTCAAGCTCATAAGCGCTATTTACTTTTGGGGAAGTCATAACAAACGTTTTGGTTTCACACATTCTTCTATTAAAACTTCCTGACTGTACAAACAGCGCAGCCGTGAAGCTTTTTAAGCCTCTTTGTTGGGCTGTTGCTGTAACAATAACCGCCCGGGGGCTTTCTCGTGTCATTTGATACTCATAATATTTGTCACTGACAGAAGAAAGTTCCTCAAGGTCATCTAGGGATTCAGCAAATTCAAGTTTTGCATCCACATTAAAGGGTTGGGAAAATCGGGTAAAATGGTCTTCTTGAAGACTGAAAATACGAGCAATTTTATTTACAGCCAAACGTTCTTGTTTAATTCTATTGGCATTAACTCGATATCTTAGATTCACTCCTGCTAGAGCCAAGACGACAAGGACTCCAACAATCTTACCTGTAGAAAAAAATTGGAAGGACTCAGAATTATTTGGGTTTGACCTTTTGGTTTTACTCCTAATTTTGCAACGAGAAGGTTGAACTCTCAAGCTACCCCGATAATTCAGCCATAATGACCCGCTCATTGCTCTCCGTGGCAAGTCTAACGTCAAACCCAGAATCCCTCACAGTAGCTAGAACCATCGTTCAAATCCCTTGATTTAGTTTTTTTGGGGAAAGGTTTCACTCTATTGAAGTCGAGCCATTCAACAACGTCAAGCCAATAGCCTGGAATTTATAAAAACTTTAGATTTTCGAAAAAACACATAGGCAGGAGAAAAAGTCATGAAAGATATCGCTCTTTCACGTGTTAATAAATCATAACCATTGACCTCATTTTCTACGAAGAAATACAGAGAGATTAGGTTGCCCCAATCATCACTTGACTTCGCAGCCGGTTCTAACTCATCGGACTGGCTCCTCCCTGACTAAAATTGGACCTCGGCCGACCCAAGTTCGGAAGAAATCCCAGGTCGGCCAGCAAACCCCAGAAGAGGCTCTATAGGTCTATCGGCCAAAAAGAGCGAGTTTTACGTAATGAGTCTAAATTTGTTATAAATCTTTACAAATAAAAGGAGTCCATCTCCATCTAGGAGCAGTCCCCGCCGAGGGAAGTCATCCCGGTTGATCGAGTGGACTGACAGCATCCGAATTGCCAAACAACGGTTCAATGGTATAATGCCATCAGAGTTAAACGAGGCGATTTTATAGATCCCGCATTTTCACTGACCAAGTTTGTTTAACACACAGCTTGATAAGGCTTAGATGGGTTGTGCGAACAGGAGACACTCTTTACATAAATCATACAAGTTAAAAACCGCAAAACTATTGTTTGGGCTTATGATAGTACCCGTTGCATGGCGCCACAGACTCCTATTGGCATTATCAGTGACCTGTTGTTTAGGGCTATCCCAAAAAATAGCCAATGCTGGACCGATTGGTCCTAGCATCCGACCCGTCACCTCGAACAATATCTATGAATGTCGGACGGGTAGAGCCTTTGAAATAATTCAGGGACACTCTAACGTTCATCATACTTCAGGCGCCTTCTCACTGATTTGCCTGAATCCTGATAATACGGCTCGTTGGGTTATTAATTCGGGTATATCTTGTGAAGAGGAAGCCTGTCCACAAGCTCGTACTAGGGAGTTTTTTGGTGTTTGGGACAATAGGAGCGCAACGGTACAAAGAACGCAAGTCCCAAGCGCCGTCTCTGGTATGGATTGTCGATGGGAGACTCATCCAGGGGAACGCTCACGAACAGGATGGTCATGTCAAAGAGTCGTGACTCATGACGCAATGACGATTACGACTACCAGTCAAACTGAGCGAATGTATATTTCGAATTTTTTAGATCGTTTCAGTGACTTGAGTCAAGACATGATTTATCACAGTTCGATTGTTCCTGTTAATCAAACTCAGGAGAACCAATTGAGAACTCACAGGTCAACTTGCTACGGGTCAGCCAACTTTTGTCGCTGATTCAATCATCATCAGGAGCAACTCACCAGCCGATTGTTCCTGACGTTAAATCAGGATAAACACATTTACATGGATTGATTTGACATTGCTTAAAACCCGTTTATGCTCATTCCATGAAACCATGAAGAACCGTAACACATTGACCATCGGGTTTTTGGGGCTTTCATTATGGCTCTCATCTATCCCGGTACGTGCGAGTGAATGCACTCCCACACAAGTACAGCCTGCTTCAGAAACGCGAGAGATTATCAATCAAGAGTACAACCTTAGATTTGAGATTCCGAGGAATTATCAGACATCATCAAATCGCCATGATAGTCGATTAGTCATAGCAATTAGGAATCCAGGGGACGTAGCCTTTGAAGCCTGTATAGCTGAACCGGGAAATTCAGGCAACTCTCGTTATGTGGCTACAGATGTGACGGTTTCAATTGAGGATTTACCGGCAAATATTGTCAGCTTAAGTGATTTACTAAACTATTTAACTTCCCAAACAGACGGCAGTGTAAGGATTGAACAGCATTCAGTAGAAACCATACAGGTTGATGGGCAGGATGGAGTCTTGATGACTGAAGATTTTTGGGGTACGAGGTCAAGGTTTCCTGAAACAAACCGCTATGCTTACATTTTACATCCGAATGGACAGCACCTGATCCGCATTCGCGCTTGGCAACTCGGACGGGATGATGTTGATGCGGTTGATTTGGATATTCAACGACTGATTCTGTCCACTTTATCTTTTTTGTAGAAAACTTATCGCACTGCCAATATTTTTATGTATTTTGATGTATTATTGAAATAATCAGGAGTTTAAGACCATGAAAAACTTACCTCAAAAATTCGGTAAAACTACGGTTGACCTAAAATTGATTCTTTCTGCCTTATCCGCTTGGCGTAAACCCGTAAATTTAAGAGTGAAGCTTTATTTCGTCACCTTCATAAATCTGGTGATTCTAAGCGTTATGAGTTCACCCGTTGGGGCTCAGATCCAAGAAATTCGTGCCTTACTACCGCAACTCCGGCGAGAAACGAATGTCAGGATCTTTGTACCTAGAGACTTAACCTTACCAGGACCGCGTATTTATGTAGACGGACAAGGAGACGCAAATGGCTACAGAATCAATCTAGGGACTCATCCACAATGCAGAGCAAATGCTTGTTTTACGGGCCTCTTATCCGCCACCCGAGGTGAGAGTCCTCCTGCTGATTTCAAACAAGTCCCTTTATCGCGAGGAATTACGGGTTACTATTTTGCTCATCCTCGTCGAATTTCAATTCTTTACTGGGTGTATGACGGGGTCTTATATGGAATTCAATTGAAAGTCGATGAAGAGACGGTCATTGATATCGCCAATTCAGCCATTGAAGAAACCCTGGGGAATTAAATGGATTCATAGGACGTTTATGGACATAATCGGTCAAAATAATGGACGCTTCCCCCGGATACCGTATTGCTCAAATTCAAATAGAGCCGTGTTGGCCATGCTACCATCGGCGAGACGAATGGTCTCGACGTCACTCATGTGGACGGCTCTAACACGGCATCCTGTACCGCATCCGAAAACGAAGGGTTCGCTGTCACGGCTGGGGGTTTGGGCGATCGCGGTCGTAGCCATAGCCAGTCCGGCTAGACTGATGAAACTGCAAAGCAACGAAGTTTTAAGCTGGATGTAAGGTTTCATGGTCATTAATTACGGTCAATTCTAAATGAAGAAATAATAACGTCCATAACTTCTAAATCAATGGGATCAATATCTTCACCATAGTCTCCAGCCCAAATAGTAATTATATCTTGTCCATTTGGATGAATTAGCCGTGCATTTTTAGAGCGATCAGGATAAGTGGTTTGCACTGTATAAATAACAGCATCTTGCCCAGAAATCGTGATAAAGTTAGGATCTATAATATCTCTTGAAATCCCGCCACTCTCAGCAGCATCCCGTAGAATATCCCGGACATTACGGATATGTCTAGGACGCGGCTCAATAGTAACTATGACATCAGAAACTTGGTGTCCTGCTCCAATCATCCGATTACGAATTGCACAGTCAAGAAACGCCACATCAGTCGGATTCCGAACAAAAATAGATAAGCGTTGACGGGAGTCCGTCTCACGCCGAAGTTCAGTCCTGTAGTTAGCCGGAATCTCAAATCGCAAACCATATTCCCGGTTCGTGATTTCACGACGAGCTTGGGATGGCTGCTCTTGGTTCTCATTGGAACAGGGAGCCGAACGCTGAGCCTGTACTGGGGTCACCAAGAGGAGACTGAGGCTCATCAGCGAGAGGATTGTAGGAATTTTTAAGTAATCTCTCATAGCAATTGACTCTAACTCAATAACACGAGTCATCTTGACCGATTTCAACGCCAACAGACTGAATTATCATTGACATTAACACATCGAAATACTGGGATTCCATTACTTCCAATCCGGCTACGTGGGGCCAACGTAGCCGCATCTCGAAAACCCCATGCTCCACAGACTCCATCAACACCAACCTCTGGACAAGGACGTCCTCCCCGTCCCTGTACGCCAAAGTTAATCGCCGTCCTGACACCATCTTCCCATTCCAGGACTGTGACCCCACCGCCAGCCCAAGAATGACCGGAATAGGTACAACGTTGGCGTTCTTCAAGTCGTCCATTCCTAAAAAATAAGCACTCTCCCCTTGTCGGTTCTAATCGTCCGGCTAGGGCGGGAAGATGACCTATGACGACAGAGAAGATGGGCAACGAGATAAGCAAGGATTTAAGTTGCATAATAGTCAAGGTAGAGTAACCGTCAAAAAACAGACCTAAAAAAGATTTTCCTGTGACTCAGTAATTTCGCAAAAAACACGGTTCCCTGAAATTCATTAAGGCAACCTAAATTTTTTTAACCTGAATATCTGATCCTCAAGATAAGATGAGCGTCAAGGGAAATAGCTAAATTGGCAGTGATGCGAGTTAGGATGGGTCTCAACATCCCGGAATCCATGAAATGTTGAGACCCCTATCCTCTTGAATATGTCAGGAATACAGCTTAGGGAGTAGCATTGAGCCTTAAACTATACCGTGTATCTATATCATTCCTACCTGCTTGTGGAAACACTCGAACAAAATAAGTACCCGCACCCAATGAACGAGTGATAGAATCATCCGTCGTTCCAAAGTTATTCGACCTGGTAATTCGATCGCCTAACTCCCAAGAACCATCCAACTTTTGTTGACCGACATATAACTCAACGTCTGCATTCTGACGCATTCCAAAAAGATCCAAATTGAAATCACGAACTCCAGCTAGAGTGAAACGATAGTAATCATTACGGTCAGCTGTTCCCACAAAATCTTGAAAGTTACGTTCTCCTTCTAAAATTCCTAGATCCAAGGCTGCAGAAGCTGTATTTCCTGCTTGATCAACAATTCCGGTTGGAGTGGCTTCAAAAGTTAAGCTATACCGTGTATCTATATCATTCCTACCTGCTTGTGGAAACACTCGAACAAAATAAGTACCCGCACCCAATGAACGAGTGATAGAATCATCCGTCGTTCCAAAGTTATTTGACCTGGTAATTCGATCGCCAATTTCAACGGATCCATCTGGTTTTGGGTCGCCAATATACAACTCAAGATCTGCATTTTGGTCCATGCCAAATAATGTCAGTTCAACATCATGAACTTGATTGAGTGTAAAGCGGTAATAATCATTTCGATCAGTAGTTCCCACAAAATCTCGGAAAGTCTGAGTTCCACTAAATACTCCCAGATCCCCAGCAGTCCTTGCTGTGTTTCCTGGGGTCACAGCTACGGGTGGAGTCTCTCCAACATTGCCAATAAAGTCATTAGCCGTGACGGAAGCTGGGGCGACACCATTGAGAATAGCTAATACCTCCCCATTCCGGACAATCTCAGTATTAGCACCAGACCCCTGAATTTGCAGTTCAGCAAAGGTCACCCCATCAGGAAGACGGAGTTTATCAACCCCAGGCTGGAAGTCGGTAATCACATCACGATTGGCACCTGAGGCTTGCAGGAAGAACTGATTCGCTCCTCCGCCACCCGTTAGGGTATCCAAACCCCGATCGCCCGACAAGACATCATTGCCGGGTCCGCCGATAATGACATCATTCCCTTGTCCGCCAAAAATCGTATCATTCCCCGAGCCGCCAATGACCGTATCATCGCCAAGATTGCCGAATAGGATGTTATCGCCACCTCGACCATCAATATAGTCATTATCACGACCCCCGGCGATGGTGTCATTCCCCGCACCGCCGAAAATCGTGTCATTTCCGGCATTGCCAAAGACAATTCGTCCCGTGTCGTCATTCTCGAAATAATCATTTCCTCCCAGGAGGGCGATCGCATCCGTAAACGGTGAGTTACGCAACTGATCTAACTGATCCTGCGGTAACTGAGCCATGATGACCACATCATCGGCCTCCGTGGCAATTCCAAAGTCAAACCCACCATCCGTCACGATATTCAGAACCATGGTTACAATCCCTTGGCTTAGTTTTTTTGAAAAGCTGTCACTATTTTGTAGTCGAGTTATTCAACAAAGTCAACCCAATGTTCCCGACTTTATAAAAACTTTATATTCTCAAAAAAATACATAGGCAGGACAATAAGTCATGAAAGACATTGCTCTTTCACGTGTTAATAAATCATAACCATTGACCTCATTTTCTACGAAGAACTACGGAGAGATTAGGTTAGCCCAATCATCACTTGACTTCGCAGCCGGTTCTAACTCATCGGACTGGCTCCTCCCTGACTAAAATTGGACCCCGGCCGACCCAAGTTCGGAAGAAATCCCAGGTCGGCCAGCAAACCCCAGAAGAGGCTCTATAGGTCTATCGGCCAAAAAGAGCGAGTTTTACGTAATGAGTCTAAATTTGTTATAAATCTTTACAAATCTCAGAGAACCCACGAGGAGAGAGGGATACTCATCCGGTCATGGTTGGAGCCGTGAGCTTCATTTAATAGGGTCTTCTGGGTTTAGGGTGATCAGGAAAATTTATGGCAGATTACATCCGTTGCCGTAGGGGCGAACGGCTTCGCCCCTACAATTTGGTATACCAGGCAACAAATTCCACCCTAGATCCAGAAGACCCATTCAATAGAACAAAAACTGACATCCCAAACTGGCAAACACAGATAATTCCCTGGTCTGATTTCCTTGGCTCACCTCCAGAGTGGCATTATCCGTCACCCATGCACCGGTTGCACCAGGATGCTCAATCCGCCAATCTCCTTGTAACCTGACCCGAATGGAGCGATCAGAATTTTGAAACGTAAAACTAGAGGGAGTTCCCGTTCGTCTTGAGTTAATCTCTGGACCAGTGCTTCTCAATTGCAGAAGTTGATTGTCCAGTCTGAAGTTAGCCGATGAGCTGCCACCTGTTGCCGTTAAGATATGGGTCAAGTTATCATCGGGATCGTTCCAAACCGCTAGACCACAAACCTCCAAGGTGGGAACAATGCCAACTCGGGGCAGATCTTCGGTTACAGAAAACAAAAGCTCAAAGTTATTCGTAATGCGAGATAAGACTTCAGGTTCCCGAGCATCAGAGAAAGTTTGAGCCTTCACAACGGGTAGGGGCAATGCAGCCAGCAAGAGGAGTTGAATCAAACTTAACCCCAACCCCGAAATGAAACCTTTAGCCTTCAAGTTCAACAGGGTATTTCTCCTTGACGGGGATTACGCCATCATCCCCGTCTTATCTGAACAGTAACCAGCCAGAACATTTAAACATCCACCAATCGAGTTCCACAGTTATAACAGAACTTGGAATGAGCGGGATTCTTCGTCCCACAGTTCGTACAGAAAATCGTTTCCGTCGGCCCATCCGGCTGGCCCGACTCATCAGCAACCGGTTCTTCAGCCTGAGGAGAGGGAGCCTCCCGCGTCACTGGAGGTTCCACCGGGGGAGGTGAATCCTGAGTTTTGAGTTTGTAGGTTTCAATCGTATCCCGCAGGATATTATTTTCCCGCTTATACTCAGGCGTATCCTTTCCACCCGCCTTTTGCAACTCCAGCGCCCGCTGATTCAGATAAGCCAAAAACAGTTCATAGAGTTCCTGCTTCTCATCCGCCGTCTCAGCCGCTTGCAAACGATGGTCGACTTGTTCCTGAATCGCCTCGCGATCGCCCCGACAAGCCCGGACCTCCAACACTTGCACGCACTCCTCCCAACTGGCCGCGATATCGACATTTTCCGTCCCCATCACCGTTTGGCGGCTATAGCGAATCAAATGCTCCTTGGTTTTCTGATTTTCCTCCTGACGCAACACCCCCAAAACCCGCGCCAATAACACCAAGCGAAAAATTCCCGAATCCTCAGGAAACACATCCCAAAACGGAGGTTCCTTTTGAATATGCACCGGAATCGGTAACTCCCGAGCCTCCCCTCGCAACTGTGCCCGTTGCGCCTCAATGGTTTCCCCCTTCCAATCTTGATAGGATTGGCGTAACTCCTTCATCCCATCAATACAACGCAGAGAAAAACCACCCGTCTCTTGCACAAACACAATCCGATGTCGTTCCGACTCTCCCAAGGGCGTCACCGCATCGTCACTGCCAATAAATTGCTGCATTCGGGGAATAATCTTCCGCGCCGCTGCATTGGCTGTATTTTTCCCGCCAATAATAGCAACTTTCGTATTCTCCGCCGGCTTAAATTGAGCATCCTTGCCACTCAAAACCGCCCGATCCAGAAGCACCAAGGGTTGAGACTTATCATAGGCAATCCGCAGTTGACTCTCAATTTGACTATCATCATTGTACTGCTTCAACAGCCGCTCACAAGCTGCCAATTCTCGTTTTAACTTACTATTTTCGGGAGACTTCTGAATCACCTCCCGACAGTTCCGATAGATAATTTCCTGAAAATCGTCCTCACGCACCGCATCAATTTGAGTTACATCAAACAGGCGCATATATTCATCCACATCTCGATTTTCTTTCCAGAGAGGACTGGCCGCTTTTAGCACATCCTCAGACAGAGTGGCACAAGTGCGATCCAAACCAATCTCTCGGGGAGACTGAGGACCACTAATCGCCCCAGCCAACTGTTCTAATAGATCTTCATAGAGACCATTCAATTCTTGACGCTCAAACAGTTTAATGCCGTTAATCTCCAAAGCATCGGCATTATCAGCATCTTGTTTCTGTAACTTATCAAAGCGATCGCGCCACTGAACCATCCGTTGCGTCCAACGGCCCAATCGCTGTTCCAACTTCGTCAGATGTTCTTGCAACCGTTCCACAACCAACAAAGCCGCCGTCCGTGAAATTCGCTGAATCACCGCGATTAGGCTCCCCTCCAACCCCGTCAGAGCCATTTCCGCATACTCCTCCATTTTCGCCTGTTTCGTAATGCCAAACTTATCCTTATAATCATTAATTAGTTGCAATCCCTGGTCATATTGCGCCTGAAGACCCTGTTCCCGACGCTCCCAAACCTCCTCTCGTTCCCGCCGAAAACGAGCCGTAGCATCATCAAAGACCTGGCGCACCGTCACCACAAACTCATTGGCAAATTGTGGACCCCGAGTGCGGTCTTCTAAAATGCGATAAAACTCATCCTCTAACGCCTTTTTCCCTTGCTGAATCAACTTATCCCGGTTGCCGTAAATCTTCTTGAGATAGTCTCCATGGAGCCGCTCATCCGGGCTGAGCGCCCGGAAATGGTCTTTGATATATTCATCGGCTTTCGGCTTGAGAAAGCGGTCAACAAATCCTAAGATCTTCCCCTGTTCTCGACCCACCATATTCACACCCTGCTGGGTACATTGCAGCCAATCATCTTGAGCCATTTCATTGCGAATGTCATAGGCCCACTTAGAAATCACATTCAGATACGACTCATCCTTGGCCATGAGTAAATCCGCCAGGAGTTCTGTTTCGGTCAAGCGCAAATCTTTGAGAATATTTCCTCGCACCAGTTCCAGCATATCCGGCTGATTTTCCACCTTTTCATTCAGCCACCAATCCGTCACATCTTTCGCCAAACGATGGGCTAAACTGGTGCGAATTTGACTGATGGGAATCTCCACCGTTGACAGGCCAAAACTCATGAAGTTTTTGGGATAGCCCCGTCCCCCCGGGTCTTTATTCGCCCAAGCACTTTTGATATTGTCTCGGATTGAGCGTTTGTGGGGCGCAAAATCGGAGGTTAAATCCAGGAAAATATTTTGGGAAATAATCTCCCGAATCGCATCTAGTTTAAACTCCGTGGCTGGGTTTTTTGTTCCCACCAGATAGGTGAAATCAAACGGACCCGTCTGGCGGCGCACTTCACTCGACGCCGCTGAACCAAATTGAGCTACATATTGGGTGCGCTCATCACAGAAATAACTCAACTCCATCAGGGCCGCATAACCATTCGCCAGGACGCGATCGCCCACATTAATCCCCGAGAACGCATTGGGCATTGGCACAATCGCCGTTACCAGACTACTTCCTTCTCCGCTCAGCCAATGGCGGACACAATAGCCCATATCAATAATCATGCCACTTCCCGTTCCCCCAGACAGAGACCCGGTCAGGAACACATTCACCGAATTAGTACTGACCCGAATGCCATACTGATCCAGCATGGTGTTTTCATGGCCCTTCACCCGGCGACAGGCCTCTCGGAATTTGGACTGAATGTCGTAATAGTTACAGAAAAAGGCAAAGCGTCCACAGGCGCGAATTTGTCCCGCTCCTGCTTCTAAACCACTAATATTTTTAGCCAGTTCACTGGGAAACCAGGAGTTAATCCAGGGATAATTCTCTAAGTTATTAATAATTTCTTGAACTTGTTTTCCCGAGACTCTCGCCCAAAATTTCTCATTATCTTTAAACGGGCTACCGGCGGCCTCAGGATTGGAAACTTTGTAATCTTTGTCCGTATCGACCGTGAGAAAACTAACGATAGGGAAGTTCTCCAAACTCCCATAGCTCTCCTCAACAAGTCGCCGAACCCGAGATAGCACTTCAGCTCCAGTTCCTCCAATTCCCACGAGAACTGTGGGAACCATACTTTTTTCATCAACAGCGGCTGGCATTGTGATATGTCCTTTACGATGTTTACAGGAGATAAGTCGTCTGAAATTGTCCCTAGATTTCGAGTGTTTTGTAGTTCAGCATTCCTCCTCGGTTCGTCCTAACTTTTGTCGAAATTTGAATCCCCAATTTAACTAAGTAGAGGAAAAATAGGATCTAAAAATTCTGGGAGTACCTCGGGAATATCAGGAATCGGCAACCGGAGCAATTTTAAGAGAATCCCGAAAACAGCAACCGTCCAAAACAAAGCATGACCGATTGCCAGTTGTCCCGCCAGATTCCAGGCCATGCCAAAAACCCCTTGAAACAACACCCGATCCAGGGGCAACGTTAACGCCCACATGAGAGAAATCCAGGCTGCCCCCATCCAGAACAACATCCATTTGAGATTGGTTGCCCAACCAAAGTCAAAGAAGCGGAACAAGGCATAGCCCATTAGACAAATCCCAAAGACAATGAGAGGGATCTGTAAAATTGGTTCAAGCCACATTGATCGGGATTTTGACATAGAACTCAGATTCAGTGAATTAGGGTTAAGGTTCGCTCTAAGGAAGGATCTGACTCTGGATCTGACTCTGGAGAGATCCCTCTCAACGGAGATCGTCGGAGGTGTTATTCGTCAGTCTCACGGTTGTCAATCGGGTCAAAGCGATAGTCCGACCCCGAGGGACCTCCCTCCCCCCGGACGGCTTCAACTAGGGGAATCCCTTGAGCAAAGACATTAAAATCAGCAGCCACGCCGGAGATCGGCTGTCCTTGTCGTAACCGATTAACGACTTCAGCACGATTGAGTCCTCCATCTTCATTCTCATTTTGTCGTTTCAGAGCGCCTGCTAGAGCTTCAGTCGCGTCAAACGCAGTTGCCGTTCGCCAACTAACGCGCCCCTGCCACATAGCTGCGGACTGTTGCGCGAAGGGGTCGTCGGGCGACCAACTCCAGGGGATAGCTAAGACCATTCCCTCAACCGCACTCCCTCCTTGGACGAGCAGCGAAGGGCTAAACAGTTCATCAGCCCCGAGGAGGAGTAGGGGATTGTTTTGGGACGTATTGGCTCGGGCGATCGCCAACGCTGCATTAATCCGATCTCTCGTCAGAGCCAGATAGGCGGTATTCGCCCCAGCTCGGGTCGCACGGCTAATCATATTGGCCGCATCTCCCCCCGAGGAGGCGGAGATATCACTGAGAATATCCAGGGGAGTCACAGAGACCCCTTTTTCCTGCAAGGCACTAATAAAAGCATCCTTCATACGCCGACTGTAGGCAACATCAGAGTTGAAGAAGACCGAAACCACTGGCGGACTTGACAATTCGCGACTCGCGTGCTCAATGAGGCTTTCGCTACTGCGTTTGAGATAACCATCAAGCATTTGCCCTGAACCTTCTTGGTAGGGCAAAACCCTCAGGATCGATGCACCGGTCGGGGACATCGACACACTCATCGTCAGAGGAGACACGACCGTCAGTCCGTTGTCTTGGTAGATTCGTACCGCCTCTTGGGCATATTCATCGGAGCCATGACCAATCAGCCCCAGAACCTGGGGACTCGCAATGAGATCTTCGGCAATTTCGATGGATTCTTCAGAGCGATCCACATCCACCAGGGCCACTTCCATCAGACAATCCGGAGTCGGGGAACTGTTGTTAAATTGATCTTGGGACAGGGCCACACCCCGCAGGATTTCCCTGGCCTCGTCGGGGTTAGAACTGATGGGAATTGCCACAGCAATGGTTCGTGGCAAGGCGTTACTGCGCAGCCGCGCCCGGGCATTGTTGAGATAAATCTTAGCTTCCGGGTCATTCGGGTCACTGCTGGCCGCAAATTGATATTGTTCCAAGGCCCGTTGCCAGTCTCCAGTTCGAAACGACTGGGAAGCATCCCGTTTTTGGGAAATATTTTGGGGTTGGGTTCCCGTCAGTAGGATTTGTTCCCCTTGGGAAACGAATCGCCCTTGGCTGGCCTGATCACTAATAAACCCCTCAAACTCTCCCGCCAAGCAGTTTCCCCCAGCCGGCGTCATCACCCCTCTAGGAGTCCGGGATGGCCCATTTGTGTTTATCAGGGTCATCCAACCCCCGACTAACACCAGAAGTCCTAGGGCGATCGCCCCAGGGATGAGAAACTTTCTCCAATCACCCGGCTCCTCAATCACCACCTCCTCCCGCGAGAGGGTGCAAGACCCATAGGTGCAAAAGGGTCCGTAATTGGTGTGAGGGGGATGTTCCCCGCTAGCGGCAGGATTTTCGTTTTTATCTTTTCCGGTACAAGTCCAGGGTTTAGGTGCGCTCACCGCAACGGCTCTCCTCAAACGATCTCGCTTGACCTGTATTGTACTGGACTCTCCCAAAAAAGCAATGTTTTCTCCGTCAACTTTCATCGCAGTTGTCATTGACTCCGTTAGGTCCATCTCGGGCGGATTTTTCCTTGGACAATCGCCTCCGTTCAGGATTTCTTTAAGATTTGTAAAAATAATCCGCCTTTTCCGTAAAATTCCCTTTTTTTAACCGACAGAATTAAATGGGGTTTTGTCAGTTCTGTTACCGCCCCCTCGGTTCATGAGCGTTCCAGTTCTCATCTTGGGTCGTCCCAACCCAGTATTTGTCATTCATGGAATGACTGACGGACAGCGAGATTCAGCCCTTCAAACGGATCCAGGTGTCCGAAAAATTTGTAAAACTTAACAGGGGGAAGATGACAAAAATCGTTTTTGCCCCTAGCGCAATAAAACTGAATCAGTAATAATAGAGTGACAGCTAGTGAACCGCCTTGCGTATTCTCCACAGAGGAGCCTTAATTCAGTGACACAGCTTCTAGAAATCCCCACGGGAGAACTGATTGATAACCGTTACCAAATCGAGCGAGTTCTCGGGCAGGGAGGATTTGGTCGAACCTATCTCGTCTCCCACCAAGGAAGACATGGGGAAAAGTGGGTTCTCAAGGAACTCGTTCCCAGTGGAAATCAGGACTACGTTGTTCAAAAGTCACAAGAGCTATTTCAACAAGAATCGAAAGTCCTCTACGAACTCGAACATCCGCAAATTCCTAAGTTCCTAGAGTGCTTTGAAGAAAAGGGACGGCTGTTTCTGGTTCAAGCCTATATTGAAGGGAAAACCTATTGGCAACTGCTGAATGAGCGTAAGGACAGTCAAGGTCCGTTTACCGAGGCGGAGGTGGTCACCTTGATGCAACAGGTGTTACCCATTCTCGACTACCTACACCAGCGCCACATTATTCATCGGGACATCTCTCCCGACAACATCATCTTCAATAAGGACACCCAGAAACCGTATCTGATCGATTTTGGCGTGGTGAAACAGGCCATGACTGAAGTAGTCATCAGCGCGGCTTCCCCAGCCAGTGGGCAAAGATCGATGGTGGGTAAAGTTGGCTACTCACCGCAGGAGCAAATTCGCTTCGGAAAATGTTATCCCAACAGCGACTTCTACGCCCTAGCGGTGACCGCCCTGGTCTTGTTGACTGGGCGAACCCCTGACGAATTAGTCGATGGTCACTCTTGTGAATGGAAATGGACGGAGTTTGTCAGCGTCAGCCCCGAACTCACGGAGATTTTCCAGAAAATGCTGGCGGAAAAATCCTGCGATCGCCACGAAAACGCCCAGGAACTCCTAACGCTCTTAGAGCAAGTTCCCAAACCGCCCCTCCCCCCTCTAGAATCTGAAACCGAACCTGAGGAGGCCGAAAACGACAGAGAACAGGAAGAAGCCCCGCCACCTCCAGACGAGGGTTCAGGGTCGCAACTTGGCCCGACTGTGGTGTCTACCGGAAACTCTCGGGCCGTCCAAGACCCAGATTCGTCCCCTGAGTCGGATCCTGAACTCACCGAGGAGATTTCATCTCCAAACAGCCCTCCATCAGAACCCGCTTCCTCCCAGACGCCTCTAGTAGAAACGACGATCAGTCCGCCCCAAGGTTTGGGTCCCAAACCTCCTGAACAATCGGATCAAACATCGGAACCTGAGCCATTAACCGGCTCCCCAAAGGTAAGCCCAACCCCGGAACCCTCACCAGCTCCTATCCCAGTCCCTTCTAGAAACGGTAACAAGACCAAGATGGCGATCCTTGCCATGAGCGTCTTGGCGGGAGCCTTTACCACCTATGCCATTGTGTCGGCGATTCGTACCCCCATCCTTGTGCGTCAGCAAGAACTGGCTGAGCAATTTCAGCAAGCCCTTCAAGCCGGAAATTCAGCGATGGTTCTGGCGGGAGGGGTTGACTCGATTGAGGAACTACAAGATGTCAGTCAGCGTTTGCAACGGGCGATCGCTCAACTCGATGAACTTCCTGAAGATGTGAATTTTAGCCAAGAGTTACAAAACAGCCGAGATGAGTTCCAACAACAGCTCGACGACCTTGAGAATCAGATCGCTCAGCGTCAGGAGCAACAGCGTCAGGAGCAGGAACAACAAGAGCAACTCGAACGCTTAGAAGACACCGTTGATGAGGCTAGGGAGTCCACAGTCAACGCTTACTCCATTGAGCAACTTGAAACTGCTAAAGGTCTCTGGGAAGAGGCTATCAGCCAAATCGAGACCATGGATGAAGACGCGCGTCCCGACAATAGCTCTCAGCGTCAAGAGGACTATCAAGCCCAGATTGTAGATATTGAACGCCGGGTAACAGAACTGAGAAATCCCCCCCCACCAGCTCCCGCTCCCGCTCCTGCTCGAGCCTTTACACCCGAACCTTATTACGAACCCGAACCCTATTACGCCCCAGCCCCAGCACCTGCTCCCGCTCCCTATTATGCTCCAGCCCCCGCGCCTGAACCCTATTACGCCCCAGCCCCAGCGCCTGCTCCAGCGCCCGCTCCAGCGCCCGCGCCCGCTCCACCCCCTGTCACGAAACCTAGCAATGAGCCATTATGGTAACGCCTTAAGGAGACGAAAAAGAAGATTGAGGGGAAACGGGTTGAGCTGAGTTGTGTTCAACCCCAGGATTGAGGTCTCGGTTCCCTCTGGCCAGGGTTGGCAGAAGTTGTAAGACCGTTTCGATAGGAATTGCCCAACTTGATCCTTCAATTAAAGACTGTAGATCAGCTTCGGTCTGGGTTCCGTCCTGGTAGACATAAGGATTTCCCCAAAGGGGATCGGCATGAATCCCATTGATGGCGATCAGTTCTCCAGCACGGTTGAGAACCGGCCCACCACTCATTCCCTTTTCGATGGCGTTGGTATAGCCGAGTTGGTAGCCGTCTTCCAGAGGACGCTCCAGTTGTAGGGAAATTTCCCCCTGGGTGAATTTGAAACCATCATTAAAGGTATCTGGTCCTGAAGACTCAACCCGGTCTTCTCGTTCTAGGGGAAACCCAGCCGCGAAGGTCACAGTTCCCTGGGGGAGATTGACAGATTCTCCAAGTTGTGCTAATGGGTAGTCTTCAGGACTATCAAATTCCAAGAGAGCTAAATCATGGGCTTCTAACGTGGGTTCACGGCGATCGCGCGCCAGGTACATCGGCCCGTTTAAAATTTCAATCTCATACTCATCCGCCTCCCCGTTGAGAACATGGCGATTGGTAAGGATGACATAGGTCGATCCCTCACGAGCTAAGAGGATCCCCGTTCCCCAACCCGAACCCGAGAGAACTCGCACCGAGATTCGCCGCGCCTCTTCATAAACCTGAGAGGGAGTCACCTCTGGCCAAATCGGTTCCGGTTCTAGTAGGGCGGGCCAAGTCTCATCGAGGTTAGGGTTCAGAGGTTGATAGAGGTTTTGAGCGACAGTCATCGTTCCTCCGGCAACCATCACCCCCGAAACTAGGGCGATCGCCACTTGTGTTAAGGTTGCTTTCACCATAAGGGTTCGACGGTTCGAGGAGTCGGTTGTCCAAAGCGACGAAAAACCCGTGACGGCCGGGGAGATAACTCATCAACCCTCCTCATGGGCGCCCCTTGCAGCTCCTCCTCTAAAGAGGTTTCCCGGCTCTCGTCCTGGGGCAAGCCATGGGAAAACGGCAGATTTAAATAGGGATTGGTTGCCGGAACCTGAAGAGTCACAAATAATTCCATTCCCTCAACCGCCTGCTCAGAAGCATCTGGAAAGGGTAGAATCGCCACACAATAACCCCCTTGAGGCGACGACTCCGGACCCGTCTCGGGAAAACAAAACAAGGGATGTCCATCAAGTTGTCCCACCATCATGGGCTGAGACATCACCGGTACGGAGTGTGTTGTTCCGGGGAACAGGTGCTCAGGAACAACTTGAGACTCCACTGAGGTCGCCATCCCCAAAATCAGACTGGGGACTAAAGCCCATCCCACGTGATCTAAGTTAAAATACATAATTGGCGAAGCATGAATGGATTAAGTCAAACTCGATTGTCTTTAAGACCGGGACGGGCGTAGCAGCCACCTGTGAATTAAGCCAGTAAAGCTTTGGGGGAGATTAAAGGTTAAGGAACATTCCAAATCCTGACCAGTCCATCCTCTCCGGCACTAACCAACAACCCATCAGAATTAAACCTGACCGATCGCACCGTTCTCAAGGCTGGGACTCCGGTAAGGAGAACACCCCGAGAGTTACCGGTTTCCGCATCCCAAAGGGCGATCGCCCCCTCCCCAGCACTATTCGTTTGCAACGCCACAGCTACGAGATGATTCGAGCCAAAGGCTAGTCCATGAGCGGCCCAACCGCCGCTATTCTCATGAATCTGTGCTCCCGTCTCAACATCCCAAATCTTAGTGACCGCATCGAAGTCACAACTCGCTAGACGATCACCCGTTTCATCAAAAGCGATCGAGAAGACCGTTGCACCATGGCCGCTTAGGGTTTGAAGAACCCGACCACTGGAGATGTCCCAAATTTTTACCGTTCGATCAGACCCACTACTTGCTAACAAGCGGCCATTGGGATGAACCGCTAAACCAGTCGTTCCCCCTAAATGCCCTCCCAAGCTATTGCGCATTTCTCCGGTGCGACTATCCCACAACTCAATCGTGCCATTGCGACGAGCCACCATAATGGTTTGTCCGGTGCGACTAAAGGTTACCGCCAATGCCGATTGACTGTTCTCATCCTGTCTCAAGGTGCGGACTAGATTTTGGGAGCCAACATTCCATAAAAGTGCCGTCCCATCACTACTCGCACTGGTCAGAAAAGAACTATCCGCACTAAAATCCAAATCGTTGACCCGTTGGCTATGTTCCGTCAAGCGAGTTACCAGATTCCCCTGACTGTTCCATAGATAAATGGTTCCATCTTCACCACCACCAGCCACCCAAGATCCATCCGGACTCACCGCTAGGGAATAAATGGCTTCTCCAGCCTCTAGGGTTTGATGAATCTCAAACCTCGCTTCCGGTAAATGGCTAATACTCCGACTCGCCGATGTCGCTGGCGTCGGGGCGGCTGCCTGGCGATCGCTCGCTGGGGGAGCAGTGGCTTGGCGGTCATCACGGTCTCTTTGCGGACTATTAGTCGCCAGATTCGGTTCAGGGAGACTCGCCGGCATCCGCTCGGTACGAGGGTTTCCTTCTAAGAGTGCCACCTGATAGCCTGAGGGAGAAAAGCTTGCCATCAGGGCCTCTCCCTGGCGTCGATCCGCTGCCGCCGCGTCCAGTTCTCCCACTAAATCCCGCACCTCACTGCGACGGAAATAAGCAAACGGGTTATCCGGCGCCAGTTCAATGCCCCGGGCAGCATCAATGTTCGCATCCCGATACTCCCTCAATTCCGCTCGACTCACCCCCCGTAACCCATGGGCCTCAGCAAAGTCACTCCGTAGCTCAATCGCACGAGTATAATCTTCAATGGCGCGACTATGATTGCCCTGTAAGGCGTAACTCGCCCCCCGAACCAGATACGCCACTGAAAAGCTCGAATCGTTGCTAATGGCGGCACTTGCATCAGAGATCGCATCTCGTAAGTTTCCCTGAGCAAAATGAGCATAGGCTCGCCCCGTTAACGCTTCAACGGACTCCGAGTTAAAAAATAGCCCCTGATTAAAGTCGGCGATCGCCCCGATATAATCTCGTTGTCCTAACTTGTCTCGTCCCCGTGCAGCAATCCGACTGGCAGAACCTTCAACAAACTCTCGAATGGGAATTCCCCAATTAATCCCCTCTTTAAGGCGATAGTCTTCCCCCTCAATGCTGAACGTTTGTCCCTCACCGGCTCCGTGCATTCCAATCAGCCGCCCATTACTATCCAAGATTGGTCCCCCGCTCATGCCCTGATTGGTGACATTACTGTAACCGAGTTCATATCCGTGAAGTTGAGGGTCAATTGAGGAAATCTGCCCAGGTGTGAAATCAAACCTTGCCCCCCGATCCGTCGGACGCCAGCCAGCGACATATACCGTTGTTCCCAGGCGTACTGGACTCATTTCAATCTCCGCCGTTTGATAGCGACTCGAACTATTAAACGACAACATCGCCATGTCTACATCTTCTAAAATCACGGCATCTCTAGGGTTAAAGGGATGTCGTTGCTCATTCGGGGTGACCAGTTCAAAACGGGTTCCACCCTCCAACACATGTCGAGCCGTCATCACATAATATGTATCATTCTGGCGACTGATAATGACCCCAGATCCGTCAGCTTGCCCATTCACCTCAATCAGAACCGTCACCGCCTGAGCCGTTTCAGCGACACGAACGGCATTGGCCTGAGCAGCGGAAGGCATCATACAGACAAGGGCACTCGCGCCCAACACACCAGGAATCCATCGATTAGAAAACATAAATTTTGCTATCAGCACACAATAACCCTAACCGTCAGTCAATCTCGACCTCGAACGCTCCTGTAACCGGACTTCATCGGCGATGGTTCCCCATGGGAAACGGGGGAATGTCCCAAGGAAACACAACCCCCAACCCAATTTTGAGACTGAGCATCTAAAGACCAGACGTCCTCCAATTCATGAGCGTATCAATTGAAGTCCTTTAACTAGAATGCATAATCGGCCGGCTCAGATTCACGAATGAGCATATCTAAATCGATCGAAAGTCCTCCACTGACACTTTCATACATCGCTGAAGATGCACGGTTACGGACGTTGGTTAAATCAGCTAAAGCCTGATTCGGATCCGTTCCCAGCTTTAGGGTAAATAGCAAGTTACCACAACTACCACCATTCGCACTGGTACAGACCACAGGCATTCCATTCATATAGCCACCTTGAAGGCGATTTAGGGAACCATCACGGTAGTACGCTTCAAACCGTTCAGACACCATTTGACAACGGACTTGGGGGCTATATCCGGATGCCTCAAAATAATCAGACTCCCAGATAATCACTGGAACCTGACTGCCATTACTCGTATGCGCGACCGTTGCCGGCATTCCATTACTCGTGCCGCAAGAGAAGCGGTGAGAGGTTTGAGCCTGACTGGGTAACTGCCCGACCAGAAGGCTGCCCAAGGTGACTGAGGCGGCGGTGGCCAAAGTCGCAATAGAACTGGCTTTCATGAGATTTGCCTCACTTAAAAACGTTTTCGTTAATTGTCATCCACATCCGTCTAGCCAATTGAGAATTTCCCTGGCTGCGTCCTCTGGGTCATCACGCTTCCGACGAATTTACTTTCCCAATAGACCTAAAAATCTAAAGGGTTTATTCAACTTAAGTATGATTCTATCCCATATTAGCTGCGTAAACCCGCTGATCTGTCAAGAGATTTACAAGTGGATGTCATGAAACTCTGAATTTTCTCGCCTGGCCTACACCGTCAGCGACAACGGTGCAATCACCGTCAACGCCTTCGGTAAACATTCGATCTCAACCGGAGTCGTTTCCACCACATCCCCGTCAATGACGATGTTCTTGACCGGGTCTGCCGTCACCCGCATCTTAGCCGCCCGTAAACAGATGATATCGTCCCGTTGGGTCTCCGTCTTCAAAATTGCCGCTCCCACCATGCTGGTGAGGGCGTTAAGTGCCTGTAAGCGGTTGTCTGTCGTACCGATGGTAATCTCTAAAACCCCGTCATCCGGGATCGTCTCCCCGAATCCTTGAGCCAAAATCGAGGTGGGCGGGGCCAGGTTGGCAATGGTGATGGCATCGGCCCGGAATTGCCGCACTTCTCCGTCAATTTCGAGTTCGGCATCAAATTGACTGTCTTGATTGAACCGTTGCACACCGCCCCAGAGATAGGCCAAAACCCCCCAACGATCCTTCTTCTCGCGATCGGCTAATTCCACAACATCCGCTTCAAAACCAATTCCCGCCAGGAGAATCATCACGCGCTCATTGCAACGAGCCGCATCGATGACTCGTGTGGTTCCAGAAAGCAACAAATCACAGGCCCCACCAATGTTCTGGGGAATCCCGAGGGCGCTGGCGAAGGCGTTGGCGGTTCCTCGGGGAATTACTCCGAGGGGAATTTCTGTATGTAAGAGGGCATCGGCGACGGTGGAGACGGTTCCATCCCCCCCTGAGGCGATGACGAGATCTGTCCCTGAGGCGATCGCCTCCTTCGCTAACATCTTCAAGTCAGTGTCGGCTTCGGTAATCCAGACATTGAGATCCAATCGTCCCTGGAGTTTTTCCCGAATCATCCCCAGTTCGCGATCAGGATTGCCCTGGCCAGCGGCGGGGTTAAAGATGAGGTGGGCGACGCGATGGCTGGCCAGTTCCTGAATCACGGCGGTGGCCGTGGCCAGGTTGGTGGCTAGAGGCACATTATGAACATTACACACCCTCAACAGGGCTTGAATGTCCGGTTCATGGGGTTGGGCGTAGAGGGGATCAATCAGGAAAATGACGGCAATGACATCCC
>SMDP01000379.1 GCA_012911965.1 Geitlerinema sp. P-1104 | reverse complement strand
ATACAAATTGTGGTGAGTAAAGTGCGTCGCGGCGGGGAGGAATAACCCCAATTTGCCATGGTAGGGGCGAAAAATTTTTCGCCCTTACAATTTTGTACTCCTGAATACCCGCAATTTCTTGAAATTGGCTAATATTTGTTATTATTCTTTCTATTTTTTTACTGAGCTGCCATAATTGACTCTAGGTCATTTTTCGTCTATTCTCCAATCTTGAGTGATTCTAAATCTCGATACCCATTGATAATCCGAGCAATATCAATGCCATCGGGTCGAGGAAAGTAGAAAATGATGTAATTATCGACGATAAAGCCTCGAAGATTTCTCTGAATAGTATTGTAATTTTTACCCATATTGGGAAATTGAGCAAACTGACGACATTTTTCACGAACTTGTTCAAAAAATCGGATCGCCATATCTCGATCAATGGCAGCTTTCGATTCATAAATTGCATCTAAATCTGCTCGGGCCGCTTCGGAGAAAGAATAGGTTCCCATTATTGACCCGGATTCGGTTGCTGTAAACGGTTGAGGATGCTATCGAAGACCTGTTCTCCGTCTATCACCTGTCCCTGTTCAATTTGAGTAGCACCGATCGCGATGTCCTGACGCAGTTCAGTCAGGTATTGCTGGCGTCGGTCGAGGAGGTCTAGGGCGGCTAAGATGACCTCATGGGCGGATTGGTAATGTCCTTGGTTGAGTTGATCCGCAATCCGTTGTTCGATTTCTGGGGTGAGTGATAGGTTCATGGCAACAGTAGGAGCGTTACAGATTACCTTGATTATAGTGGTGGACAAACTAGGCGGTGAGAATGTCAAATCATGGCTCTGCCCTGGTGCGGGGTGGCTCTATCGCCCTTGGGGGGACTCAATTTCTGCGCCTTGGGGCAATAATAGAAGAGATGGAGTCACGGGGAGGGTTGAGCCATGACTGGACGCTGGGTGAGTTCGCTGTTGACGGTTTCGCTGCTGTTAGGGATGGGGTCTCTGTCGCCTTGGGTGGAGGCACAAACGGTTTTGGCGCAGGCGAGACTGTCGGAACGGGAGGTTAGGGAACTGTTAGAGCAGGGCGTTCAACAGACAGGACAGGGGCAACCTGTGCAGGGGATGGAGACATTTGAACGTGCTTTAGAGGCGGCTCGACAATTGCAGCATCCAGAGTTGGAAGCCTGGGGACTTTTGGGAATTGGTCGAAATTACCACCAGATTGGACAAAGACAACAGGCTTTAGAGTCCTATGAACAAGCACTAATTCTTTTTCGAGAGATTAATCACAGATTAGCAGAAGCCATGACTCTCAATAACATTGGTGGAGTGTACGATGCCTTGGGCAACCGGACTGAAGCCCTGGACTACTACCATCAGGCTTTGCCGATTACGCGAGAGGTGGGCGATCGCGCAGGAGAAGCCACCACTCTCAATAACATTGGTGCGGTGTACGATGCCTTGGGCAACCGAACTGAAGCCCTGAACTATTACCGTCAGGCTTTGCCGATTCTACGAGAAGTGGGCGATCGCTCTGGGGAAGCCAGGACTCTCCATAACATGGGTGCAGTGTACAATGCCTTGGGGAACCGCAGTGAAGCCCTGAACTATTACCGTCAGGCGTTGCCAATTAGGCGAGAAGTGGGCGATCGCGCAGGGGAAGCCACCACTCTCAATAATATTGGTGGAGTGTACGATGCCTTAGGCAACCGGACTGAAGCCCTGAACTATTACCGTCAGGCTTTGACAATGAGCCGAGAAGTGGGCTATCGCCCTGGAGAAGCCGCCACTCTCCATAACATTGGTGCAGTGTACAATGCTTTGGGCAACCGGACTGAAGCCCTGAACTCTTACCGTCAGGCGTTGCCGATTACGCGAGAAGTGGGCGATCGCTCAGGAGAAGCCACCACTCTCAACAACATTGGTGCAGTGTACGAGGCCTTGGGCAATCGGACTGAAGCCCTGAACTATTACCGTCAGGCGTTACCAATCAGGCGAGAGGTGGGCGATCGCTCAGGAGAAGCCACCACTCTCAATAACATTGGTGCAGCGTACCATGCCTTGGACAACCAGACTGAAGCCCTGAACTACTTCAATCAAGCTTTGCCCATTCTGCGAGATGTCGGCGATCGCTCTGGAGAATCAGCCACTCTCAGCAACATAGCCTTTGTCTACCGAGACACCAACCAACCCGACAAAGCCATCACCTACTGGGAAGACTCCCTCAACATCCTCCTTGAACTCCGAGGCGAACTGCAAAAAGAATTTCGCGAGACGTTCCTCCAAACCAATCGCGGCAGATCCGTCGCCCTCGTTGACCTCCTCATCGACCAAAACCAGCCCCAACGGGCCTTTGAATGGGCGAACCGCGTCACCACCTACGAACTCGCCGACTATAACCGTCTCATCGGCGTGCGAGTCGCCAACCCCGAAGCCCAAGCCGCCCTCGACGACTGGAACAACCAACATCAACAAGTCCAAGCGCTGCGCCAACAACTCCAAGATGACTTCAGCGAAGCCCTCGCTGACCAAATGCGCGACTTAGAAGCCCAAGTCAATCAACAAGCCGAAACCCTCGCCAACAGCTACCCCGAAATCGCCGAACTCTTTGAAATCGAA
>SMDP01000378.1 GCA_012911965.1 Geitlerinema sp. P-1104 | reverse complement strand
TCTACAGAAACCTCAGAATTTCTCATTGAACAACTCAATGCAACCCCCGCAGAAGGGGGGGGAGAGGTGCAGGCGGCGGTCCGGGTTGGGTTGCCGCAACAGGAGGATGAGGCCCCAGTCGTGGAGGCCGAGTTTATTGTCCGTAACGCCTCCGCCGATGCGATCGCCCGTCGTTATGATCTCCCCACCACGGGCCCCATTGGTACTTTCAACGCCCGAGGGACCTTGCAAACGGCGGGCGAAGAAACCCTAATTGGCCTACCCATTATTGAAATTGCCGGGGGACGGGCCCAGGGGGGTATCTTGTTAGAGGAGGATACCTGGCGGCTAGAACTCGCTACCGAGTCCGTCTCGTTAGCCAGTGTCATTCCCCAGGATATTGGTCAAACCTATGGAGTTGGAGGCTTTAGCGGCCAATTGATTCTCGCCGGAGAGATAGGAGTCACCGATTTAAACCAACTTGAAGCCGCCGCCCAAGGAACCTTACAAATGCTGGGGACAGGGATTCCCCTACAAGCGGGCCTACAGAATGGCAACTGGGAAACCGTCTTCACTGCCGAAAACCTAACTCCCCCCTCAAACCTCTTACCCCAGGAGTTGGCCCAACTCCCCTTAGGAGTCATTTCTGGGAGTTTACGGGTTGCCGGAACTGTGGCGGATTTAGAAGACTTCGATCTGGCGAACCTCAATGCCGAAACCTCGTTTACCACCACCATTGCGGAGAGTCCCCTACGTTTAGATGGGGCGTTACGTGATGGACTCTGGCAAGCCCAATTGGTGACGGAAGGATTACCCTTGGCCCCCTTTGTGGAGGTTCCCCCGGAACTGACGCTGGGGAACTTTGCCGGCCGGGCTGAGTTGGGGGGAGATGTGGCCCTGTTAGAAACCTTAAGCCTGCAAACCCTGGAGGCGGTGATTCAAGGAGAACTCACCGTGAATCAGGGTCGAGTGGAGATTGCCAGCCAAATTGCCCAGGGACAACTGCAAGGGGAGGCGATCGCCCAAAATGTCAATATCACCCCCTTTATACCCACCCCCGAACTCACCCCCTCCCTCTTAAGTGGACGAGGTCAGTTTCGGGTTCCCGTAGACAATTTCTCTCCAGAAACCCTGATGGCTGAAGGTCAGATAGGAGTCATCTTAGGAGACGGGGGATTTGGGGGGAGTTTCCAACTGGCCGAGGGGAACTGGCTGGTGGATGCCGAGGAACTGCAAATTCCCCTCACTCCCTTTGTGGACGCTCCTGTGGCTCTGTCGCCCTTAATGAAAGTGGGGGAAATTGCCCGCTTAACTGGGTCTGTGACCGATTTACGTCCTCAGGCCATCTCAGGCCAGTTACAAGTCGGCTTTCAAGTGGGAACCACGAGTCTGGCTCAAGAGCCGTCCGAAGACCTGGGTGGGGTATTGATGGACATTACCCTAGAGGGTGGGGGCTGGCAGGTTTTGGCCCAACTGCAAAATGCCCAATTAGGGGAATTGGTTCCTGGACTTCCCCAATTACCCACGCAAACGGCGGCTCTCGATGTAGCGGGACGCTTAGATGGGGCGATCGCCGTCACCGGGGGCTGGCAAGACTTCACCCCCATCAATATCGCCATTCAAGAAGGGGCCATGCAGGTGAGTGATTTCCAAGTGGGCGATCGCCGCTACGACCCGGTAATTGCGGGTCCCATCACCGCTGACAAAGAGGGGGTCTTAGTCCAACTCGCAGGACAAACCCAAACCGACCCCAGTCAGCCTCGGGATGCCCTCTTCCTACGTCTAACCCCAGACTTAGCCCCTCAAGCCTTCGCCCTACAACTCGGGGAGACGATGGCCGAAGGTCTCCTCGACAATAAACTCTGGAACCTCACCCTGGCCAACTTCCCCCTGGCCATGCTCAATCTACAACCCCTCGACGATCGCGGTATCCTCGCCGGAGACCTCACCGCTCAGGTAAGAGCCGCTCCCACCGGTTCCCTCGTCTCCGGGAGGTTAGGTATCCAGGAACCCCGTTTAGGCCTCACCCAAGCCGATATTCTGCAAGGGGAATTTGTCTGGGCCAACGAGGTTCTACAACTAGACTCCGTGCAACTGCAACAGGGAGAAAGTCGCTATGGCTTTGATGGCACAATTACGGCGACTGAAAACCCTCAATTTGCTGGAGCCTTCAAAATTTATCAGGGGGAAATTCAACAAATATTAGAAGCCCTGCGCTGGTTTGACCTTGATGATGTGCAGCGAGGTTTAGACCCGGCCACTTACGCTGGGGTGGAGACCCTAACTGTCCTTGGGGTAGGGAACCCTGAGGATAGCCTCATCCGGCAACTGCGACGACTGGTGGAAATCAATATCCTCCTAGACCAACAACAACAAGCCCGAAAGGAAGCCTCGCCGCTGCCAGAATTGGCCCAGTTACAGGGGCAGTTTTCCGGTGAAGTGAATGTCTCAGGTTCCCTCAAGCAAGGGGTTGATTTTGACTTCAATTTGGTTGGACAGAATTGGCAATGGGACCGTTACCAAATTCATGACATTGCCAGCCAAGGGGTGTTTGAACAGGGAGTTTGGGATATTCAACAGCTCAATATTGCCGCTAATCTTGATGACCCCCAAGTGACTCGCCTT
>SMDP01000377.1 GCA_012911965.1 Geitlerinema sp. P-1104 | reverse complement strand
CTTGTCTCTCAAACTCGCGGCTTTTGTGGTAAAACGCTACATAGATTTAAATTTGTTGACAATTCCAAGTTGCCAATTTTTCTGGAAATCTTTTAGCTAGAGACGGTTTTGGGTCTCAATAAGCTAGGTTTATAATCCTTGTAAAGTAATGTATCTATTTTTGAGCCATGAATTACTTTTAAGATATATAAAATTTTGTCAGTCTTTCATGACCCTAAACTTGAGAATGACCTACGGGACTACCCCCCCCCTTTATCAACCTCTCGGCTACAACATTCAAGGAGGGGGAAGTCGCACTAGAGACGACGCCCGAAAATCAAGTTGCAAATAAGGCCGATGATGGCCAGTACTAGCAACCGGTGGACAACCCACCCCCAACGTTAACGGAAAAGCCGAGTACCCAGAGGATAATCTGGACAGCAACGACTGTCCAGATTATGTTGGTCATGAATGTCGACCTGTTTTAGGGCAAGTCAGCGACGGACTCATCGAGAGCCAGAGCGACTTGCTTGAACTCGGGCTAGTTGAACAGGTCTTGAGCGGCCGATTTTACGTCTTCAACGGTGTTGCGCACTTGGCTTTCCACCTGCTTGGCTTTGCCCATGATTTCGTCTCCTGGGGTGTCGGTGACTTTGCCCTCGATTTCCTTAAGATTGCCCTGTACGTTTGTCTGGACAACGTTGGGGCGTCCTCCTAAACCAATGTCAGCGCGTTCTTTAATTCTGTCTTGAACGTCTTCAGCCGCATTGCGAACTTGGCCTTCGACCTGTTTGGCTTTGCCCATGAGTTGGTCTCCGGGGTCGCCGGTAACGTTACCCACGGACTCTTGCACTTTGCCTTCAGCTTCTTTCACATCCGCCTCGGCGTCATTGCCGAAGCCCCAGGCAATTTGATTGGGAGCGATGTTGGCTGAAACTGCGGCCCAAGCGGTCTGAGAACCTAGCCCCAAGTTAGCGGTAACTGCGATCGCCATCATGAGTCCAGCAGATAATAAAACTTGAGTTATTTTACGAAGTGAAATCATACAAATCTCCTATTAAATTAGTAATTGAACAAAGGTTGCCGCGCAGACAACGCACCGTATGATACGCGACCTGACGCACTGTTGACTTCCTCGTGTCATGGCTGAAGCCGTGACACGGACTTTGAGCGGCTCTGCCGCCTCTAATCAGGAGGCAGAGCCTCCCCAAGAGCATGATTTGGCATCGAGCCAAGTCACGAGGAACGAATCGCTCTTTGAATCTTGAGTTATTCATCCACCGCCAAGACAGCGCCCTAGCTTGACGAATTGATAGACATTGCTCGAGCATTGTCTTAAGCCGTCCAAGGCGCTGTCTTGATTCGATCAACCTTACTTGTAGCTATCCCGATAGAGGCGATTGTCCATCTAGCAAAATAGCTACAAGTGCAGTGGTTTAATCGATCGCATCCTTGACGCCATCTTTTGCGTTCTCGCCAGCTTTGCGTGCTTCTGCCTCAACTTGCTTAGCTTTTCCTTTAGCCTGATTTTCTTTATTGTCGGTCATTTTGCCAACGGCTTCTTGAGTTTTGCCCTCAAGATTTTTGGCGGCTGCTTTGGCTTTGTCATCTAAACCCATAATTCTACCTTTGATAATGTGATAAAAGTTTGAAGGTTGATTTATAAACCTTTCTACTCCTTTCTATCATCCTAGAATATCCCTAGATATAAATCCGCCTAAAGGAATAGAATTTAATTCACTTCGTCATTCACTTAGTATTAATTTCAGCTCAACCTTCCCGGTCATTCTAGTAAAGGCTGAATCGATTTAGCCTATAAATTGACTCAGGATGACGCAAAGCTTGACAACACCATACGTGTGAGTAACACTCAATCGAAACGATGAAATCACTCTTTAGATATAGCCAAGCCAGTTTTTGAGTATAGGTATGAAATTGCCCAGAACAAAGAAGGTGCTTGTCTGGGGGGGAGTCGTTTGAGTTCTGGTTTGAGGGCGACGCCGACAGAGTCAAATCAACCGGACTCGATTCAGGGGACGTCGCCAATCCTCTCAGGCTCCTCTGCGATACAGTAAAAGACATCCGAACCCAACGCAAAAACGCTCACTACAGGAGGAGTAACCTTGGTTCAGACCCCGATTCAGACCCTTAACGAGGCCCAAGAATGGGACCTCAGCGACCTCTATCAAGGCTTTGATGACCCGAAACTGGAGGATGACCTACAGGAGTTAGACCGTCGGGCCCAGGCCTTTCGTGGCCAATATCGAGGCCAGCTTGCCCATTGTAGTCCCTCCCAGGTGGCGATCGCCCTGCAAGACCTCGAAGCCATCCACCAGAAATCTGGCTATCTCTACGCCTTCCCCTCCCTCAAATTCTCCGCCGACACCCGCGACAGCCAGGCGCAACAATTTGAGGATAAGGTCATGGAAGCCCTCACCCAAATCGAAAACCAACTGCTCTTTTTTGAGTTAGAACTGCAAGCCCTCGACGAGTCTCAATTCGCCCAACTGCAAGAAGCAGAAGCCCTCAGCAATTATCACCATTATTTACAGCGAATTGCCGAATTTCGCCCCCACTGTCTCCCCGAAGCCGTCGAACAAACCCGCAATCAGGATGTTCTCACCGGACGAGAGGCCTTTAT
>SMDP01000376.1 GCA_012911965.1 Geitlerinema sp. P-1104 | reverse complement strand
GTGCCTTGTCCCGACTCACCCCTAGAACCCTGGTGGTTTGAGCAGTTAGAACAACAGGGTGTGAGTGCCTTACGCCTGGATGTGCGCGAAAATTTCGAGCAAGTGCAAGGGGCGATCGCCCAATTCCGGGCCCATCAGTCATCACGGGCCATCAGTCCCCTAAACCCCTGTAAACTTTGGCTAACCCTTGATTCCCGAGACCTTAAGGGCGATCGCCCCAAGCCAAGTCACAACAGTAACCATCACCCGAAAGCGTCCCCTCAGCTAGCCCAAGTCCTAGACGTTGCCGACATTATTGAACTCAACCACATCGCTGAGCCACAGTCCCTAGAATTGCTCCACCGGGCCATCCAAAAGCAACTCTTGCCCGAACAACCTCACCCTGGCGTGATTGTCAGCCTAGCTCCAGACATTCAGCTAGAACAACTCCCCGAGCTGATTGTGCGGGGGGCCGGACGCTATCCCTTTGGCATTGCCATTCCTCCCGCCTTAACCCCGAATGGGCATCTATCGGATCGTAGCCGAGCCTATCAACGCATTCTCGACCTCTGCCAAGCCGCCTGTATCCCCGTGGTGCTGATGCCCCCCACCGAAATCAATCCCAGTAGCAGTCTCGATCGCGACAGTTCTCAACTTGCCGCCATCGTGCGATCGCCCCTTCAACCCTCCTCATCCTCAGCCACCTCATAGGATTGTCCGCGAACCCGAACCACATCCCCAGGAACCAATTTACGACCCCGACGAGTTTCTACCTGGTCATTCACCAGCACCTCGCCATCCTGAATTAACAGCTTGGCCTCCCCCCCAGTACTCACCGCACCCACCCATTTGAGAAATTGGTCCAGTTTAATCGTCACGTAAAAGCTCCTGGGATGGTTGGAAGCCCCGTCTCTTGAGAGCGGGGAGGAAAACCGACTCAAGCGGCTTTAGCCGCCCGCAACCTTCAGAGTGCATAAGCATAACCGTCCCTCTTATGAATTGATTTACAGTATTTGTGGCTGATCCCAGCCACCTTACCAATCTTGGTTGCTATGTCGAAGCTGCCAGAGGCACGGCAAAGAACTCGTCCTAAGTAGGAGCCAATCTTCTTGAGCGCCGTGACATTTGCAACAATGATGTCACCAGTCTGGAAACCCTTGTGTATCTGTACTCTTGACCGATGGCGAAAGGGAAACCCATATTTATTAGTGCCGCACATCTTACGTGTCCCATGCCCAGTTGCTTTAATCAACAAAGGCTGAGTCGTGAGAATTTCTAGCCGATTGACCATTCCCACACAGGCAGCATCCAGCCAATGAGTTTTAGGCAGATTGAGCCGAGTTCGGTTGTATTTGGTTTGCCCCCCTGAGCCAGTGCTAACAGGTAGACCTGTTTCTTTTAGTGCATTGAATAACGCCCATCGGGTAGAGTTGACCGCAGCAGCGTCCTTAAGTGGTGCTTTTGCCTGTGCCAAAATGCGCTTCAGTAGGTCAGACTTGCCTGATAAAAACTCTTGGACAGGCAGATTACTCTTTGCCTTGTTGCACGGTTCGCAAGCTAGCGTCAGGTTAGACACCCGATCAGAACCGCCTTTCGAGCGAGGTTGAATATGCTCTATCTGCAACGGTGTGTTTTTAGCCTTGCAGTAGGCGCACTTGCGTCCCCACTTCTCGAGCAGGTATTCCCTGACCTCATAGCCTGCCAAAGTACCCTGCTGGTATTCAGTGCCGCTAATCTCAGGGTTCTGAATTACCTGAGTATCAAACCGGACTAACTCTTGTGAGATACCCGCAACGGGAGCATAACGGCATAGCCGATTAACCCATGTCAGGGTAGTTTTGACCCGATGCATTAGAGAAGGCGCTAACCATCCTTCAGCACGGGTGCGGTTGAGAAACCGAGGCGCACGATAGCGAGTTTTGCGATTGCGCCTCCCCCTCCGCAGTTGGCTACGACTTAGCAAAGCATTTTTGATGGCTTGCCCTCGGTGGGTAAGCTCTGCCGCCCAAACGACCTTTGAACCATTTAGAATGGCTAGCCCAGTGGTCTTCGAGCCTGGATCAATCTTTAACTGTAGAGGTTTGATTTCAGATTCTGCCTCCTGTTTCAATATGATGGTGAAAGGATATCGGCGGAACACCGCAGCCTTTCCCTGACTTAGCAAACACCGAGCCTCTCCCGGATGTACCGGATTGAGCATTTGCTTATTAGTGTCTAGAACAAACACAAAGTTGGACATTGAAATCTCCGTAGAACGGGTAATGGTTTCCTCGCCAATGTTTTCAAGGCTTGTTGAGCTAACGGCACTGTCTACATCCCAGCTTCAACTGTTTAACCGTTAACGACAGAGCCACAAACTGGAAAGCATTTGTAGGTGTCATGACCTCAAAAACGTAGCCAGTTAAGGCTTAGGCTGGTCAGCTAACCAAAGCTAGAGGCATGAAGCCCCGTCACTGAGCGTGCGGGGTGCTGACAGAATCTTGCGTCATCATCCCCTAGCGACGACCATTCGAGCCGCGATGGATACGAGCCACCTGTTCCGAAGACAGCCAAGGCATTGTCGCATCGCGATCGTCCACCGCGACCTCCTGACGAGGCTGAGACCGTCGATGGCCCGGCACTAAATCCTCCACATCCTCCGGTAACGAGAGGACA
>SMDP01000375.1 GCA_012911965.1 Geitlerinema sp. P-1104 | reverse complement strand
GGTTTGATGGACCCGCAGTTGTGGCAATGATGGATTCGGGTTGAAAGGTCTTTGCGAACCTCTGCCCCGCAATCCGGACACTCTTGAGACGTGCCTCGCGCATCAACTTTGCCGTAATACACATCACGTTTGAACCCTACCCATGGCAAGATTTGATTGGTAAACTGCCCTAACCCCGCGTCTAGCGTATGCTTGCCCAACATTCCCTTGGCCATGATGCGGAAGTCCAAATCTTCCACAAAAATCATCCCAGCATTATCACAGAGATGATGGGCCAGCTTAAAATGCCAGTCTTTTCGTGTGTCGGCAATGCGTTGATGGACTCTCGAAATTTTCTTCTGGAGCTTCAGCCAGTTGGCCGACCCCTTCTGCTTGTTCTTCAATCGGCGTTGCAGCAATCTCAGCTTGCGGTGCAGAGCGTTGAAAAAGCGAGGTCGCTTGACCTGTTCTCCATCAGACGTTGAAAGAAAGTATTCCAGTCCAACATCAATTCCCACCGGATGCCCATGAGGCATCACCGCCGGAATATCAACGTCAGCCTGAAGGCTAAGTATGACGAAATAGCCCGACGCCTTACGAACGATTCGGGCTTGCTTCACCTCGAACAAGTCAGGGATTTCCCTTGACCAGCGCACCTTGACCAATCCCAGTTGAGGTAGCTTAATTCCATCGGGGGTGATGCAGTTCTTAAGCATCTGAGGGAAGACAAAGCTTCTCATCCGATTCGGCTTTTTGAATCGAGGGAACCCTGAACGCTTTAGCCGCCATGACTCCCAAGAAGCTTCCAGTTTCCTGATCACTTGCTGGAGCACCTGGGCATTAACGGTCTTGAGTCGGGGAAAATCGGTCTTGGCCGCTGTCAGTGACTTGCATTGTCGCGCATAGCTGGGGAATGGTGCATCGGCTGGCAAGATGAACTCCTGCCGAATTGAACAGGCATTCACTCGAGACTTGCGGGAATTGAGCCAGTCTTTGCGTTCGCGCAAGGCAAAATTCCAGACACTGCGACACACATCAAGGATATGCTCAATCTCTGAAACCTGCTCAACCGTTGGCTCTAGCTTAAATTCCCACGTCATGTTTAACATCAACCCATTATACCCTAAGAAATGACTGTCTGCTTCTTAGACTGTCTCAATGACTCCCTATGCCTTTGGCAGGCTGCGCCAACGGTCGTCCGTCGCCTCACCACCCCCTAACCGCTTCGCGGTATAGGCGGAGCACTGCGACGGTTCTTGGTAGGGGAGGAGAATGTGCAAGGATAGCTGGATGTTGGCTCAAGGGAGGGGTGACCTATGGCTGAAATGCCTGTTGGTTCAGGGTTTTGGGCTTTTAGGAGGTGCCGATGTTGCTTGCAATGTCTGGAAAGTCGGTCTCTGTCTAGGTTTGTGGGGTCTGCGGTTGGCGGCTGCGGAGGCTCTTGAGGATGGGTCAAGCTATCCGGATGGTATCCTTGTGAAATGGTCTGGGAAACGAAGCTCTATGGCGGTTTCCAGGGTCGCGGTTTAATTCCTCTGATTGCCGAAAGGCGTTGAGCACAAAGTGTCGGGATGGATTGAGTATCAGAGCAAGACCACGTTTAATTCCTCTGATTGCCGAAAGGCGTTGAGCACGAGATAACTTCAACGAAAGAGCGTCGAGGTCGGCGACAGTTTAATTCCTCTGATTGCCGAAAGGCGTTGAGCACTCGATTCTTTTTCGCGTTATTGCCTTCTTTGGTAGTGTTTAATTCCTCTGATTGCCGAAAGGCGTTGAGCACAGTTTCTGGATGAGCTTGAGGAAACTTTGAAATAATTGTTTAATTCCTCTGATTGCCGAAAGGCGTTGAGCACATTGATTTTAGCATTTCCACAACTCCCCCCAGGAATGTTTAATTCCTCTGATTGCCGAAAGGCGTTGAGCACCTGATAAAACCTTTGAAACAGACGGAATTGCCGCACCGTTTAATTCCTCTGATTGCCGAAAGGCGTTGAGCACAACTCGATGGCTCCAAGAACGGACTGGATGACTTTTGTTTAATTCCTCTGATTGCCGAAAGGCGTTGAGCACATCCGAGACTTGGAATACCCAGAAGCGAGAAGTTTTTGTTTAATTCCTCTGATTGCCGAAAGGCGTTGAGCACGAGTTCTCCCCAGTAATTAGTCGCCCTCGGGGTGGGTTTAATTCCTCTGATTGCCGAAAGGCGTTGAGCACGGTTCGTTGCTGATCACTTTGTTGAGGATTCCGACATTCGTTTAATTCCTCTGATTGCCGAAAGGCGTTGAGCACGCCTCCTCTCAAGTTTGCAAGAATCGCGCGGATATTATGTTTAATTCCTCTGATTGCCGAAAGGCGTTGAGCACATGGTGAAACGGTCGCCCTGGCCGTCCAAGATTAGATAGTTTAATTCCTCTGATTGCCGAAAGGCGTTGAGCACGACCAATGCCGCGAAAATAGATCCAGTCACTAAAAAAGCGTTTAATTCCTCTGATTGCCGAAAGGCGTTGAGCACATACGTTGGGCGGAATGAGTCTGGATTCTGTACCTGTTTAATTCCTCTGATTGCCGAAAGGCGTTGAGCACAAACGGGATTGTTCGGGTTTATGAGGGTTCTTCTTTGTTTAATTCCTCTGATTGCCGAAAGGCGTTGAGCACAGTTGATAGGTGTTGAGGGTGCTTATCGCGTCCCCCATGTT
>SMDP01000374.1 GCA_012911965.1 Geitlerinema sp. P-1104 | reverse complement strand
GACTTAATCAGTGCCGCTGACAACGTCATGACCTACAAATATGTGGTCAAGAACGTGGCTCGCAAATATGGCAAATCTGCCACCTTCATGCCCAAACCCATTTTCAACGACAACGGGAGCGGGATGCACACCCACATGTCCATCTGGAAAGACGGACAACCGCTGTTCTTCGGTGATAACTACGCCGATCTCAGCGACTTAGCCTTATATTTCATTGGCGGCTTGCTGAAACATGCACCTGCCGTCTTGGCCTTCACCAACCCCTCCCTAAACTCCTACAAGCGTTTGGTTCCTGGGTTTGAAGCGCCCGTGAACTTGGCCTACTCTCAAGGAAACCGCTCCGCATCCATCCGCATTCCCCTAACCGGTTCTAACCCCAAAGCCAAACGGCTTGAGTTCCGTTGTCCCGATGCGAGTTCTAACCCCTATCTCGGCTTTGCAGCCATGCTGATGGCAGGTCTCGATGGGATTCAGAACAAAATCGACCCTGGTGAAGCCCTAGATGTGGATATCTACGAACTCAGCCCTGAAGAACTGAGCAAGATTCCTTCTACGCCGGGTTCTCTCGAAGGTGCGTTAAGTGCGTTGGCTCATGACAGCGAGTTCTTGACCAAAGGTGGCGTATTCACCGAAGACTTTATCGATAACTACATCACCTACAAGCTCGATAACGAAGTCAACCCCATCCGCCTTCGTCCCCATCCCTTCGAGTATATGCTCTACTACGATGCCTAAGCTCGGCTTAGGGATGGTTCAGTAACTCTCTTCACCACCAGATAGAATTCCCTCACTTCAACGCAAGTGAGGGTTTTTTTGGGCCAACCCACTGACGCGCCTGGCGCTACACTGAGTCTGTAGGTAGGCTTGCTCTTCTGATTTCATAGGTTTAGTGATGTCGTCGTCTCAACTCCTCGATACTCGGACAACCCATTTCGGGGACTTAATCCGCAATGGTAAAATTTATCGAGTCCCCGCCTTTCAGCGAGACTACTCTTGGACAATCGAAAATTGGGAAGACCTCTGGCAAGATATTGAGTCGATTTATCACGATTCCCAGAGTAGTCACTATATGGGAGCGATTGTCTTACAGAACTCCCCCGACTCAAATCAGGAATTTACGATTATTGACGGCCAACAGCGGCTGGCGACACTTAGCATTTTGGCGATCGCCATTCTTGATAAACTCCAAGACTTAATCAACCAAGGACAGGCGGTTGAGGAAAATCGGGAACGTCAAAATATTTTGCGGCGAACCTATTTAAGTGATAAAGACCCCCGTTCCTTACGCTATTCGAGCAAGTTACTGTTGAATGCCAACGATAATGATTTTTATCAAAGTAACTTAATTAACTTACGCAAGCCCAGGAATCAGCGACGGCTCACGACATCCAACCAACTGCTTTGGCAAGCCTTTGAGCATTTCTCAAAATGTTTAAATGGGCTGGCTTCGGTAGTTAGAAATGGAGAAGAGTTGACGACGTTTCTAACGGATGTCGTTGCTCAACGCCTAGTATTTATTCAAATCAATGTTCAAGATGCGCTCAATGCGTACACTGTGTTTGAAACCTTGAATGCGCGAGGAATCGAACTCAGTACCACCGATTTGTTGAAAAACTATTTATTTTCTTCATTTCAGGGACCCGATGATTTGCGAGAAGCTCAACGGCAATGGAAACGGCTCATTGATACCGTCACGATGCGACAATTTCCGGAGTTTTTGCGGGACTACCTGAGTTTATCCCAAACCGGAGTTCGGAAAGATAGACTCTTTAAAACAATTCGTCGTGCTATTACCAATGCAGAACAAGCATTTCATTTGCTGGATGATTTAGAGCAGTATAGTGACTTATTTATTGCCCTCGGCGACTCTCATGATGAACTGTGGCGAGAGACTCCCAACTGCCAGCCTTATATCCGAGAACTACAGCTTTTTCGAGTAAAACAGGCGTATCCAGCCCTATTCGCCGCCTATGTCAAGTTTGCTCCCTCGGATTTTGTGCGGGTGTTGAAACTCATTGGAGTGTTATCCTTTCGCTATCTTGTGGTGAGTCAACTTAACCCGAATGCGTTGCAGACGATTTATAATGAGGTGGCGATCGCCATCATGAACGACCAAATCACAACCTCCCGAGAAGTCTTCAATGCCTGTCGCTCAATTTACATCCCAGACGATAAATTTCAACAAGACTTTGCCGTTTTAAGGCTATCAACCAAGAGACACAAAAAACTCGTCCAATACATCTTAGCCAAACTCGAAGAACACGAGTGCGGTCATCCCATTGAGCGTAACAGTTTCTCAATCGAGCATATCCTCCCCGAATCAGCCAGCGAAAGTTGGCAGCGAACGTTTACGGAGACGCAACTGGACGAGATGACGTATCGCTTGGGAAACCTGACCCTCTTAGAACCGAGTTTAAATCGTGAGCTGGGCAATCAAGCCTATGCAGTTAAGCAGCAAACCTACCCGCAAAGCCGCTACCGCTTAACCCAGAGCATTTTAGCCCAAGAGTGGACGGCGGATAGCCTGGCCGATCGCCAAGGACGTTTAGCGCGGCAGGCGGTTCAGATTTGGCAGGCTGATTTTGTGTAGAATAGTCGAGCTACATACTTCGTCGAACAAGGCATCAACTGTGCGTATCTCACTCAACTGGTTGCGAACCCTCATTAACATTGATCTAACT
>SMDP01000373.1 GCA_012911965.1 Geitlerinema sp. P-1104 | reverse complement strand
CTGTTCCCTGTTCCCTGTTCCCTGTTCCCTGTTCCCTGTTCCCTGTTCCCTGTTCCCTGTTCCCTGTTCCCTGTTCCCTATCCTTATCCTTCCAAATAACTCGACGCTTGCAGATGAAACATCTTGGCATAAAGGCCACGTTTCTCTAACAGTTCTGCATGAGACCCCACCTCGATAATACGATGGTTTTCCAAAACCACAATGCGATCGGCCATGCGAACCGTCGAAAAGCGGTGACTGACAAAAAACGTCATCCGTCCTTCCGTGAGGCGACGGAAGCGACTAAATAACTCCGACTCGGCGATCGCATCCAAGGCGGCCGTCGGTTCATCCAAAATCAAGATCGGCGCCGAACTCATAAAGGCCCGGGCCATACCAATTTTCTGCCATTGTCCCCCCGATAAATCGGTTCCCCCGGCAAAGATTTTCCCCAAAATCGTCTCATAGCCTTGATCTAAACCCTCAATCACCTCCGTGGCCCCTCCAGCGGCCGCAGCGGCATCAATCTGGCCGAGATCATCCCGCCGCGACAAATCCCCAAAGCCGATATTATCCTGGGCGGTGAGACTATAGCGGGCGAAATCCTGGAAAATCACGCCAATGTTGCGGCGTAACTCCTGCAAGGCGATTTCCGAGAGGGGAACGCCATCGACGGTAATCTCCCCCTCACTGGGATCATACAGTCGCGTCACCAGCTTCAATAAGGTCGTTTTTCCCGCCCCATTCACCCCCACCAGGGCGATACTTTCCCCCGGCTTCACCGTTAAATTGAGGTTTTCTAGGGTGGGTTCGCTGGCCCCTGGATAGGTAAAACTGACATTGCGTAATTCCAATCCCTGACGAATGGGGTTGGGAAAGGGTTTAGGTTCGGGGGGATCCACGACTTTGGGGGCTAAGTCTAAAAACTCAAAATATTGGGAAACATAAAGGTTGTATTCATAGGTTTGGGCGATACTTTGTAAAATCTGCTGCAAGACACTTTGGGCTTGGGCAAACGCCCCAGAATACATGGTAAAATCTCCGATGCTAATGGTTCCCTGAACTGCCCGCACAATTGTCCAACCATAGGCGCTATAGTAACCTAAGTTGGCAACGGTTCCCGCTAATCCCCGGACTGTAGCAAAGCGGCGGGCCAGGAAGGCGGATTCATTGTTAAAACGGCGACGAATGGCGGCCCATTGTTGGAGGAGATAGTCCCCTAAGCGAAATAAACGCACTTCTTTGGCGAAGGCATTTTGGGTTAAGACTCGTTGCAGATAATCCGCCCGTCGGCCCGCTTGAGTTTGCGATCGCGACAGCCAAAAGCGACGCCCAGAATACTTAACGCTAGCCCAAAGTGCGGGAATAGACGTAACCAGTAATAACAGCATCACCCAGGGACTAAATCGCAACAAGAGGGCAATAGAACTGAAGAAACTCACCAATTGCCCCAGTAACCCGGTTAAGGTTCCTAAAATGCGAACAGGATAGTCACTGCCACTTTGTTGAGCGCGGCTGAGGGTATCATGAAATTCAGGTAATTCGTAATGGGATAAATCCAGACGAATGGCTTGCTGAATGAGAACCCCATTGGCGTGAATGGAAAAGCGATCTTTAAGAACTTGTAGGCTATAACTATTGACTTGGTTGGCAACTTCTGATAGGAAACTAATGGCAAATCGTAGGGCGACTAATCCTAAAATCGTCAAGCCAGCGGCTTCGAGTTGCCCGATATTGGCCACCACTTCATCCACCACCAGTTTGGTGATATAGAGTTCTGTGACGGGAATTAAGCCCCGAATGAGGGTAACAATCACCGAGAGAAGTAGATAGCCCGGTTCAGCTTGCCAAACCAATTTGACCAGTTTGGGGGTATTGGCAAGAACATTAAAAAACCGCGTTTTTGGGGATTTTTGCGGTGTTTTGAGGGGAGGCTGATCCAGTTGGCGGTTGCGGCGTTTAGACAAGGTTCATCCAAAATCGGGGTCTGTCGGGGCGAACCGCAAATGCGCGCCCTTCCCCTGGGACTAGCTTATCAAAATATGGCATCTATTGGGTGAACTTGGGTCGAATACCAGAAACCGGGTTTCTCATGCTTGGGTTTTACGGGTTTGATAGGGTATGGGCTAGGAAACGTTCGGTGTAATAGAGGGCGATTTGATTGCTAATGCCAAAATGGACGGCATCAAAGGCGTGTTCTGCCCAGGGAATTTCTAGGAAGATTGAACGATTGTCAAAGGTTAATAATTTCTCTTGAAGGTTACGTCCAAATTTGGCTTGAACTAAATGATCTCGTTGACCATATATAAGGAGAGATGGTGGTAAATTGGGGGCGACGAGATGCCAGGGGGAGGCGCGATCATATAAGTCTGGGAGTTCTTCGGGCGTACCACCGAGGAAGTCTCGTAAGATGTTTTGGATTCCCAAGGGATCGGGATTGGGTAAATCGTAATAACCTTGCGTTAAATTTACGGGGGCGTAGTAGTTAATTAGCCCGCGAATGGGAATTGAATCGGGGTCGTAGGCGGCTAACATGGCTAAATGACCGCCGGACGATCGCCCCATCAACGCGATGCGATCGCCATCCACCTCGAACTCTTGCGCGCGATCGCAGACAAAGCGAATCGCCGTTTTGACATCCTCTAATTGGGCCGGAAATTGATACTCAGGTGCGTGGCGGTAATCAATGGCCACCACCGTATAGCC
>SMDP01000372.1 GCA_012911965.1 Geitlerinema sp. P-1104 | reverse complement strand
AGTCAGGGATGTTAAAAAGGGTAAAAATATATTACAGTTGAACTAAGCAACACCTCCCAAGTCACAATCAATGTTAAATTGAGTGAGCGTGGAAGAATTAATAGGTGATAGTATCCAGGGCTAGGGTGTTTATCTAGCAGGCTCGCTCGGATAAGGTCAAACTCTCATTGTAGCAAGGAACTCTGGTTATGACGTCACAAGTTCCCTCAAATGATAATGCTTCATTGTTTGGGGTCATGCGTTCTCGACTGATATTGATTTTCTTGGTCTGTACGGTTGCCCTAACAGGCTATACGTTGGCTCTTCAACATGGCTGTGATCCGATTATTTGGTGGCAGCCCGATCAGCAGTTGGGTCGTCATAAATGTGGATCTAATCCTATTGTTATTCAACCTTCATCGGTAAATGTTGAAGTCAATAGCAAAAAACAAGTTAAGGCGATTGTAGAAGGACAAGAAAGCTCCAATACACGCATGTCTTGGAAATCACAGAATCCCCAAATTGCCCAAGTTGATAATAATGGAATCGTAACTGGGATAAAGAAAGGAAAAACTCAGATTGAGGCTCATTCAATCAACGATACCACTCAGAAGGATGTCGCTGAGGTGAATGTCACCGGGGGTGTCATCGATGTAGTGGAACCTCCTAAATGCTCTCCCCAAGCGGCTGTAGCGGTTGGAACTGTCGTAACCATCGCAATAACCGCCTTATTAGTTCCCCCTCCAATCGCCTTTTTGGCGGGAAGTGCGGCGGCGACTGGACTCTGTTGGCTGGTTGATAAGGTCAATTAAAACCATTCCTTCAACTCACCTTAAACCCTATCAGAGAAAAACTCATGAATGACTCAGATAAAATTTTGGGAATCCCGAAAAGTTTGGCAAAAATTATTGGAGGATTGGTGATATTTTTGGTAATCACCAGTTTGCTTTCTAGCCAAGTTTGCATCTTTTCGACTTGTACGACAGAGTCGGTTTTTACTCCAGAAATATTGATTGGTGGAGCGGTGACATTGATTTTAATGAGTATGTTTCCAATTTCTATCGGTCCAGCCTTATTGTCAGGTTTGGGAGTATGGTTTGTGCTGCAAAATCTAGGTTGGCTCCAGATGATTTAAGCTCACGTTAATTCCTTGCTAATTCTGGTATTTATTCCATGAAAACTGCCATTAAAATCGAGAACCTGTCGAAGACTTATGTTATCAATAAGCAAAAACAAAAGGTTTTAGATAACGTAAATCTTGAGATTTTACCCGGTGAATTTGTCTTGTTGCGGGGTGATAATGGTTCAGGAAAAACAACACTCGTCAATCTGATTTGTGGCTTGCAAGCTCCTGATGAGGGGTCAATTGAAATCTTTGGGAAATCCCCCAAAGACCCTCAAGCACATCTAAAGCTGGGGACGATGTTGCAACGAGCCAAACCCGTTGAAGGCTTGACCGTAAAAGAGACAATTCGCCTGTTTCAAAGTTATTATCCCAAGCCATTTGAGGTGAATGAAACGATTGAGCGATCGCGCCTAACGGGAAAACAAAATGACTACGCCACCAGTCTCGCTGGGGGTCAGGCTCAATCCCTTTATTTTGCCCTAGCTATTGTTGGAAATCCCGATATTTTGATTCTCGATGAACCAACGAATAACTTGAGTGTTGAAGCGCGAGCGAATTTCTGGAAACAAGTGCGGGAGTTTGACCGCCAAGGAAAAACCATTTTGGCCATTAGTCACAGTGAACAGGATTGTGATGAGATTGCCGACTTGGTGACGCGGGAGTTGCGCTTAAGTAACGAGACTGGAGATATAGAAATTCAAGAATTTCCCCGTTATCAGGCGCTTCTCAACTATTGCACAGAGTTAGAGGCGGCGGCGAACGTTAAATCTGAGTCAAGTTCGCAAAGAAACACCTCATCAACCGCTCAATCTGCCCCTAGAAGCTTTAGCTTTAAAGCCTTTTGGGGACAGCTTTATGTGGAACTGCTGCAAAGCTTTCGTAAAGTTGATACGATTATTATCAGCCTCGGCCTGGCAATGGTTGCTGGAGTCTCCATTGAACAGAATACCCCAGAGCAGTTTCAATCCCTGCTAGCCGCGTCTCTGGCGGCGCTGGTGATTTTTGTCTGTGTGAGTCAGTTTGGGGTTAAGATTGCCTCAGAGCGCGATCGCGGCTGGTTGAAATTACTGCGCATCACTCCCCTGTCCTTTACAACCTATGTGGCGGCCAAAGTTGGGAACTTCCTCGTCTTAGCCTCCTTGATGACAGGATTAGCGTTTTTGAGCGGTTGGGGTGCAAGTCAGTTTAGTGAAAGCGGTTCTTTTATTTGGGAACCTTGGATGTTTTACCTCAGTTTTATCCTGGTTCTCGGGGTGGTTCCCTTCGCGATTTTTAGCTTCAGCCTTGGATATCTGTTTAAAACCGAATCGTTGCAATGGGCCATTTTAGCGTTTCTTGCCATTATGGCCATTGGCTTAGGCTTCAATATCTCTCCCTTACTCCCTCAACCCTGGATTGCAGATGTCGTTCTCTTCCTCCCCACCTATCACTATGGCCAACTGGTGGCCTGGATGGGAGAAATTGAACTAGAACAGATATTCCGCTTTGACGGCTACCATTGGATTCACATTCTCTGGCTGCTGTGGTGGACGGTTGTGGCGGGGATGTTCGCGCGCTGGGTGTATCGTCGGGAACAACTCTCAGGATAGAGGCTAATTTGCCGGGGCAA
>SMDP01000371.1 GCA_012911965.1 Geitlerinema sp. P-1104 | reverse complement strand
TTGAGGCTCATGAGGGTCCGGTCACGAGTGCGGAGTTTAATGGGGATGGCACGAGGCTGGTCTCGGCTTCAGGGGACGGAACTGTGAAGCTGTGGGATGTGACCACTGGGGAACTCCTCCACTCTCTTGAGGCTCATTCAGATGTGGTCACGAGTGCCGAGTTTAATGGCGATGGCACGAGGCTGGTCTCGGCTTCACGGGATGGAACCGTGAAGCTGTGGGATGTGACCACTGGCGAACTCCTCCACTCCCTTGAGGCTCATTCGGGTTGGGTCCATAGTGCGGAGTTTAATGGGGATGGCACGAGGCTGGTCTCGGCTTCATTCGACGGAACCGTGAAGCTGTGGGATGTGGGGACTGGGGAACTCCTCCACTCTCTTGAGGCTCATTCGGATTGGGTCTATAGTGCGGAGTTTAATGGGGATGGCACTCAGGTGGTCTCGGCTTCATCGGACAGAGTGAAGTTGTGGGATGGGGGGACTGGGGAACTCCTCCATTCCCTTGAGGCTCATGAGGGTCCGGTCACGAGTGCGGAGTTTAATGGCGATGGCACGATGGTGGTCTCGGCTTCAGGGGACGGAACGGTGAAGTTGTGGGATGTCACCACTGGGGAACTCCTCCATTCCCTTGAGGCTCATGAGACTTGGGTCACGAGTGCGGAGTTTAATGGCGATAGCAAGATGGTGGTCTTGGCTTGGGTTACGAGTGTGGAGTTTAATAGGGATGGCACGATAGTGGTCTCGGCTTCAAACGACGGAACGGTAAAGCTGTGGGATGTGGGGACTGGGGAACTCCTCCACTCCCTTGAGGCTCATTCGCGTGAGGTCAGGAGTGCGAAGTTTAATGGGGATGGCACGAGGCTGGTCTCGGCTTCATGGGACGGAGTGAAGCTGTGGGATGTTAGGACTGGGGAACTCCTCCACTCCCTTGAGGCTCATGAGGATAGAGTCACGAGTGCGGAGTTTAATGGGAATGGCATGAGGCTGGTCTCGGCTTCAGGGGACCGAACCGTGAAGCTGTGGGATGTTAGGACTGGGGAACTCCTCCACTCCCTTGAGGCTCATGAGGGTGGGGTCACGAGTGCGGAGTTTAATGGGGATGGCACGAGGGTGGTCTCGGCTTCAGGGGACGGAACCGTGAAGCTGTGGGATGTGACCACTGGGGAACTCCTCCAGTCTCTTGAAGGTCATTCCGGTGGGGTCACGAGTGCCAAGTTTAATCATGATGGTAGCCGGGTCGTCTTTACCCCAGTGGACGGAACCGTCAAAATCTGGAAGCCGGAAACCTTGAAGGAGTTAATCGATCGCGCCTGTGACTGGCTAACCCCCTACCTCACCTCACATCCGAACGTCACGGACGACGATCGCGCTGTTTGCCATCTTCCACCCCAAAACCCCTAACCCCAACATCTACGCCGTTCTCAACGCCACAATTGGGTCAAGTTGGGCGGCCCGTCGCGCCGGTAAAACCCCGAAAATGAGACCAATTCCACCGGAGACCCCCGTCGCCAAAACGATCGCCGCCGGGGATAAGCCAGCCTCAAACTCCGTCAACGCTCCAACCGCCGCTACCCCAGCCATGCCAATCCCGGTTCCTATCATCCCCCCCATCACCGAGAGCAACACGGCTTCAATGGTGAACTGCATCAAGATATCACTCGGAGACGCACCGATCGCCTTCCGTAGACCAATCTCCTGCGTCCGTTCGGTCACGGACACTAACATAATGTTCATAATGCCGATTCCCCCCACAATCAGGGAAATACTAGCCACCGTCGCCAAGAGAATCGTTAAGGCCCCGGTAATGGCCCCGGTGGTTTCCTGAAGATCTTTCTGACTGCGAACGGTGAAATCATCTTCATTGGTGATGCGGTGACGCAGCCGCAATAAGTTCTCAATCTGAAACTGGGTGGCCCGCATCTGACTCTCATCCATCACACTCACGTTGATAAACGTGACCGCCAAACCGTAGGGAGAGGTTTGACCGCTAATCTGAGCCGCCATGGTGGTGATGGGCATAAACACCGTATCATCTAGGTTTGTGCCAAAGGTCGATCCCTTCGGTTCCATCACCCCCACCACCCGAAAGCTGGTATTGCGAATCCGTAGCGTCTCGCCAATGGGATCCACGTTGCCATAGAGTTGTTCGGCAATCTCCGAACCGAGGGCCACCACCTTCTGAGTCCGCCGCAAATCTAAGCTATCGATAAACCGTCCCTGGGCCACGGCAAAATTACGAACTGGCAACAACTCCGGTGTGATACCATAGATGGCCGCCGACATATTGCGGTTGCGGTAGGAAATGAGTTCACTGCCGTTGAGTTGTGGCGCGACCTGGTCCACTCCGGGAACCTGTTGGGCGATCGCCTCGGCATCGGCTAACGTGAGAGTCTGAGGAGGTCGAACTGGGCGCGTTTGAGCGTCAGGACTACCGGGGACAATAAATAGTAAATTGGTTCCCAGTGACGACACCTGATCAGACACAAACGTCTGCGCTCCTTCACCAATGCCAATCGTCGCAATGACTGAAGCGTTGCCGATAATAATCCCCAACATGGTCAAACTACTGCGAAGTTTATTCGCCAGTAAGGTTTGCCCCGCCATTTTCAAAGACTCAACAACATTCATAGTTCCTCCCTGCGATTTTAGGGCGACCACAAGGGTTCGCCCCTACATGGGCGACCACAAGGGTTCGCCCCTACATGGGCGACCACAAGGGTTCGCC
>SMDP01000370.1 GCA_012911965.1 Geitlerinema sp. P-1104 | reverse complement strand
AGGGAACAGGGAACAGGGAACAGGGAACAGGGAACAGGGAACAGAAAAGACGTAGGGGCGCGCCCTTGTGGACGCCCTAGGCAGTAGGCAGTAGGCAGTAGGCAAGAGGGGCCAGCGGGTTTGGCCCGCTGACTCCTGGAGCTGTGGCTTAATGAGTTACGGTGACTCGGGCCTTGAGGTTGAGGATTTTTTGAATCGTCTCTTCCACCGATTTATCGGGAGTTGATGCACCAGAGGTGACACCAATCACGAGATGGCCGTCGGGGAGCCAGTTGTCCGTGATCTCCAGTTCATCCTGTTCTAAAGGTTTATGTTCAATTCGATTTCCTGGACCAATGCGATCAGCAGAATCGATGTGATAGGAGGGAATCTCTCGCTCAATGGCAATCTCTTGTAAGTGGGTGGTATTAGACGAATTAAAGCCGCCAATTACCACAATCAAATCGAGATCTTCTTCGACTAACTCCAACATGGCATCTTGACGCTCCTGGGTGGCATCACAGATGGTGTTGAAAGACATAAAATGCTGATTGAACTCAGTTGGCCCATATTTTTGTAACATGGTGTGCTCAAACAGTTTGCCAATCTGTTCAGTTTCGCTCTTCAGCATCGTTGTTTGATTGGCAATTCCCACACAATCGAGGTCGTGATCGGGGTCAAAGCCCTCTGAATGGGCATTTTTGAATTTTTCCATAAATTCAGCTTTATCTCCCCCCTGCAGAATGTAGTTCGCCACATATTCCGCTTCCTTGAGGTTGAGAACCACGAGATATTTGTCGGCAAATGAGGTAGTGGCGAGGGTTTCCTCATGTTTGTATTTGCCATGAACAATCGAGGTATGATTGCGTCGCTTATGTTTTTCAACACTGTTCCAGACTTTGGACACCCAGGGACAGGTGGTATCAACAATGGTGCAACCTCGTTCATCTAAAAGTTGCATCTCTTGCACCGTTGCCCCAAAGGCTGGCAGGATCACAACATCCCCCTTTTGCACGCCAGAAAAGTCTTTTTCACCGTCAACCACATTGATGAATCCCACATTCATCTCTCGCAGCCGTTGGTTAACGCCGGGATTATGGATGATTTCATTGGTGATCCAGATCTGCTCCTTGGGGAAGTGACTGCGGGTTTCGTAGGCGATCGCCACGGCCCGCTCAACCCCCCAACAGAATCCAAAGGCCTCCGCCAGACGAATAGTCACCTGATCTCGTTCGAGGCGGTTCTGATTGGCGCGAATCTCTCCAATCAGATCGCTTTGATATTCCGTTTGCAGTAATCCTTCAACTTCAACCTCATGTCCAAATCCACGGCGGTGATAGTTATCAGATTGTTGGAGAGCACGTTTAAAGGCTTTAGTATCCATAGTGTATGAAATGGGGGTTCGCGATCGTCGGACTGCATCGGTTGCAGATGCTGTCATTGTACCGAGTTCGGGCAACCCTAGAGAGCTTTGACTCATCAATGCTAAGGTCACCAAGCCCCTGAAGCTCTTAGCATAGCGGTAGTTCACGAGATCCCTATAATTTATCAGCCAGGGTGAGGGCGATACGCCAGAGTTCATACCCCTGTTCGTTTAAATGTAAACCGTCCGTGGTCAAGGCTGGGTTGAGGTAGCCCGTATCATCGACAAACAGAGGATAGAGGTTGAGATAGGTGGCCCCCTCCACCTGGGCGATCGCCGCTAAGCGTTCGTTGAGCCGCTCAATCCGTTGGTTAGGGACATCTTGAAGTTTCTCCCGGCCCTCCCAAGTGGCGTTCTTGCCGCGATGGGGCAACATCGATTGAATCACCACCTCTGTGTTGGGATGAATCCAAAGAATATCTTTAATGATTCTACGGTGGTTCTCTAGAACCGTCTCATCGTCTTCTCCCCGTAGCAGATCATTGATGCCAATCATGACAAAGATTTTATCGGGGCGGATGTCATCCAATAGGGGCAATCGTTCATAGAGGCCTTGGGAGCCTTCCCCAGAAATCCCTTGATTAAGCCAGGTAACCTCTAGGGGGAGTAGTTCCTCGGGAAAGCTCAAGCTAATGGAGTCTCCTGCCAACACATAGAGGCGTTCTGGGGGATTCGCGGCGATCGCCTCAACCTCTTCTCGTAAGCGTTGAACTCGCTCCTGATAGGTGCTAGGAGATAACTCCTCCACTCTAGGTTCAGGAGACGGAACCGGAGTTGCCGTAGGTGCAGGTGTGGGAGTTACCTCAACCGTGGCGACAGGATTACCCTCAGGAACCGGGAGCGACTCATCGGCCTGTTGTCGGCCAATCAAAATCATCACGGTGACTAACAAGATGCCATTCGTAGCTAGGGAAAAAATCCCCCAGACTGGGATAGGCTTCGATACTCTAGACACAGGCTGTGATCGCGAGACGGGTGCAACTTTCATTGTGCGTTATTGATGCCAAGGGGCAACAGGAGACCCCGAAATCGTGATGGTTCAGGAACTTGAGCCTCCGGGAATACCCACAAGAGGCCAACGAACGGCTCAGTGAACAGAAAAGAACCGGCTTCACGACCTGTGAAACCGGTTGTCAGTGGGGAGAAATCCCCCAAATTTAGCCTCTTTCGCGAAAGCCCCGCACCCTAGCCTTTAGGCTGGGTGACGGGATGAAAGCGAGGTGGTTGCGAGTCCCTCTCGAAGTTAGGCACAGCGACGGCGTGGCGACGGAGAGGGGAGACGAGCAACCGCCAATCTGGTAGAATTGGACAAGCATTGCCGGGTTGATTTTCCC
>SMDP01000037.1:25495-26828 GCA_012911965.1 Geitlerinema sp. P-1104 | reverse complement strand
TCCCCAGCTAAAGACAATTGGGGATTCTCCGTGGTTCCCCCATAAGCCATCACATCCAAGCCATGGCCATGACTGGAATAATCCGTGCGGTCAGCCCCTTTCCAAACCGATGTCTTTGGGTCAAACTGTTCCGCCGCACCCACGGTCATAATGTTGTCAAACTCCTGCGACGCTTGACCTAACGCCGACATCACACCACCGTCATTCCCAGCCGCCGCCACAATCATGACATTATTCTGACGCGCATACTCAATCGCCGTCCGTTCCATCGGCGTCAACTCATAACGAGTCGTCACATTCCCCTCAGCATCAATTTGAGTTAAATCCATACTCAAATTCACCACCGCATTCGGCTGACCTGACTCCACCGCCGCATCGACAAATTCCACCAGAGAATTGGCCCATTGACCAGACCCCACTGCGCGACCTAACCAAATCGGCGCATCCGGGTTAATCCCATCAATACCAATACCGTTATCCTGTTGCGCCGCAATCAACCCCAAAATATGGGTTCCATGCTCATTTCCTTCCCCCTCAGCCAAGAGCGGATTATCGTTACCATCTACCCAGTCACGGCCGAGGGTGATGTTGTCATAATCCAGGTCAGGATTATTCTCCGCAAACCCAGTATCAATAATTCCTACCAGCGGCTGGTCTTCCTTAGCAAACTCAAATCGTTCTGGGGTGACAAGAGGTTTAGGCTGAGCGGGAGGAGTATCTGAATTTTCCTCGGTCATCACCGTCTCTTGTAACTCGGTTTCCGAAACCATCGACTCCTCATCAGAGTCTTCAGTCATCTCACCGGGTTCCTCAACCTCATCGGAACTCGTCACCTCGTCAGGAGTCTCCATCTCAACTGCGTCATCAGCCGTCGTTTCCGACCCCAACGAACCATCAGCCTGAGACTCACTGCTGTCCTCATTCCGCCAAGATGGGTCAAAGCTCTCACTGGAACTCGACTCGTCAGTCTCAGAAGAGCCACTGTCGGCTACAGATTCCTCTGAAGAACTGTCATCGCTGTCATCCGTCTCAGCGACATCCGCTTCATCCTCAGCCTCATCTAGGTCGTCTGTCTCAGTGTCCTCACTCGTCACCTCATCGGGGTCATCCAAATCGGCGTCACTGTCTGAACGTCCTCCATCACTGGGGACATCGTCACCGCCGTTAATGGCATCGTCACCCAATTCGGCTAACTCCCCTAAATCCCATTGCTCATTGTTGACGGGGGTAATATAGGGCTTGGAATATTCCAATAACATTTTCCCCATATTGTCCTCTCGCCAATCTAACTCAGGGGCAATGACGTCACCCACATAGACTGCATCCCCTACTG
>SMDP01000037.1:18929-25265 GCA_012911965.1 Geitlerinema sp. P-1104 | reverse complement strand
AACTCATCACCGGGGGTCATGTTAAAGGTTTTCACCCCTTGATAGGGTCCAGTATTCCAATCGGGTTCATTGAACAAGCTACCGGTAAACCGTGCCCCTTCATCGGCGACACTGATGACAATATGTCCTTGGTCTGAGCCACTGGCGGCCCGTCTCGCTGCTTCAGCGATGAACTCCTCGGTGGTTTCAAATTCCATCTCCTCCATGCCAGCGAGGCTGAAGAAGGCCACTTCACCTTGATACGCACCACCGTCAAAGAGGAAGTCTACGCCAACTTGACCGCTACTCCCCACTCGGAACGCGCCTCGGTCGAAGTCGAGAACGCTAAAGCTGAAGGGAAGTTCTTCGTCGTCCTCGTCTTCATCATCCTCCTCGTTCTCATCTTCATCATCGAGTAGGTCTTCGTCCTCGTCATCAACCTCGTCATCCGCTTCAGCGTCCCCGGCTTCTTCGTCCTCGGTTTCGTCAGAGATGTCATCATCAGTTTCGGCTTCCGTATCTTCTGACTCATCAGCTTCATCAGAGATGTCATCATCGGTTTCCGACTCATCTAACTCATCAGAAATCTCTTCATCCGCATCAGTTTCGCCTTCTTCCGACTCATCTAACTCATCAGAAATTTCTTCATCAGCATCGGTTTCGCCTTCTTCCGACTCATCTAACTCGTCGGAAATCTCCTCATCAGCGTCCGTCTCGCCTTCTTCCGACTCATCTACGAAAGGAATTTCCTCACCAATATCCCCATCGCTGATATCGTCATTGTCCAGGTCAAGGGGGTCTTCCACTATCTCTCCCTCGTCGTCACCCAGACTGTCATCTCCCTCATCCGTCACCTCGTCGCCATTGTCCTCACCATCCCAGTCCACATCGTCCTCACCATCCCAATCAGGACTGTCGCTAATATCGTCGATGGGGTCGAGGTCTAGTCCTTCTGATTCGTCCCCGCCATCGGTGAATCCGCTGGGGGTATAAATCGGTTCGAGGATGAAGGTTTGGGTTAAATCTTCAAGTTGTTCCTGTTGGCGGCGTTCCTGTTTGATTTGGTGAGTTAGCCAAGCGGCGAAGTTGGATAGAAACATGAGGGTAGATGCTCCTGGACTCGGTGATGAGACAAGTCAGTCGTTTGCTGAATGCAACCACTATAAACCCTCATTCACCAGGGGTTTTTAAAGCTAAGATGAAGCGCCTCGGTTTTGGGGCGATTTTGAAAAAAGGCCATTCATATCTATCGGTATTTTTGGACGAGTTTTACGGAAACTGTCCCAAATTGTTACACAACTTTACCGTATCGCTGTATTTGAGTTCAACCACTCAAGACTCTATAAGAGCAAAAAGACGCACGGGGCCAAGGATTAAGCCCAGTGACCGGAAAACTTCATGAAAACTTTACAGAAACTTTAAAAAAAATATCCTGATGGAGGTGGTGAGAGGCTAAGCAGGGGGTCATAGTCTTGAGGGGTTAGAGTCTGCATTTTGCAGTCTTAGAGGGTAACCTGTTAGAATTCACCGACGGAGTTCTAGCATTTTCTCTAACACTTGAGCAGATTTTTTAGATGAAGTTGACCGGATTTTTTATCCTATTGTTTGATAGTCTTCCTAAACATCCGACACCGAGTAGGGCGACCACAAGGGTTCGCCCCTACAGTCATCTGTGGTACGACTGTATAAAAATTGGTATTACTATAAACTCGGATCAACGATCGCCCCTAAAAACAAGAGTTGTCCCGTCTCATTATCCCGAACAACAAAAACAAAAGGTCGATCGCCCACCCAAGAAATCGGTGCCGATCGCGTTCCCCCAATCCCCGTCACCGCCGCCGCTTCCGTTCCCGCCTCCGTGACCTCCAAATAGAGTTGTTGACGCATCACCGTCACCCAAAACGGGTCATCACTTAACCCCGAAAAATCCGCCCCCGACTGAAACAATCCCGCACGTCCTAACGCCTCTAAACTCTCCCGTACATTCACCTCAGCCGTCACCTGAAAACGGGGTAACCGCACGATCGCCCCCGCCTCCTTCCACTCAAAACGACTTAACCACATTTGCCAATTCTCGGCAGTAAACTGAGCCAAAAACTCCGCAAACGACACCTCCTCTCGGGGCAAAAACACATACATCCCCAGCCGTTCATCCCGCCCATAGGGTAACTCAATCCCCTGAAAGAGGTCATTCTCATAGCCCCTCACCACCGACAGCCGTTGCTCCATCATCGGCACATAGACGGGGGATAGATCCAACCGATTAAACTGACCCAACTCCGTATTTTCCGGCGGAAAAGGACTTGTCCATTGTCCTGAAAAATAGAGTGCATTTAACAACACCGCCACCGTCCTATCATCCAAATCTCGGGTCGATAATAGCTCCGAAATTCGCCCTTGAGTCTCCTGAGAAATCCACTCATGAATCGCCGCCAACACCTGAGGCGGCTCAGCGAAATCCACGGGCCGAATCTCCGCCTCATAGAACTGCTGACGAGAGCGAATAAACTCAGCCGCCAGAGGACTCCCCTGACGACTCCAAATCGAATTGGCGATCGCCAACTCCACCTCCCCCGACAACCCCTCCCAACTCTGCAACAGGTCCTCATACAACCGATCCAACTCCCCAGCCGCGCCCCCAGACACCCCCAACATCTGGTCGATCTCCCTCTGAGTCTCCCCCCCAGCCCCGCCCTGGAGTAACGCCAAGGCCATCGACAAACTCAACGGGGACAGTAACACATTCTCCCCCCCCTGACGCTCTCGCAACTGCTGAAACACCGCAAACCCCAGTTCCGCCTGGGCCTCACTCAACCGCCCCTCAGACGTGGCGGTAAGCGGGGTCTGGGCGATCGCCCCCCGAGGAGTCCAAGGCGTCAGGCGTACACCGGACCCCAGCAGGGCCGCCCCCATCACCAAGGGAAATAACGCCCTGAGAAGCCGTCTAGAATTAGGCTGATCAATCATCATTGAGGAGAAATGGAATTACTATTGTCCCGTTGCACCCACCCCTATCAAATTCAGATCCCATCGAGAGGTTTCCGGGAAAGTCCCTCTTCCTTTACGGTAACCTCTCCCGGTCAAAAACAACCAAAATCAAAAACCCCCCAGCCAAAAACCGAAGGGTACGGTTTTCAACTAAGGGGTAGGAACATCTTGGCCAGCTCAGACCGAGACAATCAGACTAGACGACTCAGAGCGCGTTCATCACGCCAACTCCAACCATCGACCTAGCCAATAATCCCCGCTTCCCGAGCCGCCGCCTCATCATCGGGGTCAATCCCTAGACGAGTGAGATTGATGCGGTTCTTATTATCAATATCCCGCACCTTCACCACAATCTCATCGCCGACAGAGAGTTCATCCTCCACCTTACCGATGCGATAGTCAGCCACTTGGGAAATATGAACCATCCCTTCCTTCCCAGGCGCAATTTCCACAAACGCCCCAATGGGGATAATGCGGGTGACCCGACCGAGGAAGACCTCGCCCGTTTGAATCTTGCGTGTCATCCCTTGGATAATCGCCCGGGCCCGCATGGCTTTCTCACCATCGAGACCGGAAATCGTCACCGTACCATCATTGTCGATGTCGATTTTACAGCCCGTTTCCTCAGTAATCCCCTTAATGGTTTTCCCACCGGGACCAATCACCAAGCCAATCAGGTCAGGATCAATCTTGAGGCTATAGAGACGAGGTGCAAAGGGAGACAGTTCAGGATTCGGCTCGTCAATGGCTTCGAGCATCTTGCTTAAGATGTGCAGCCGCGCCGGAAGCGCCTGTTTCACTGCATCCGCGACAATCTTCACCGGGAGGCCCGTGATTTTCATGTCCATCTGCAAGGCGGTAATCCCCACATCGGTTCCAGCCACTTTGAAGTCCATATCCCCGAGGAAATCTTCAATTCCTTGAATATCCGTGAGAATGCGAACTTCGTCTCCTTCCTTAATTAAGCCCATGGCGGCACCGCTCACCGGCTTGGTGAGGGGAACCCCAGCGTGCATCAGGGAGAGAGTCGAACCGCACACAGACCCCATTGAAGTGGACCCATTAGACGACAAGACCTCAGACACCACCCGAATCACATAGGGGAAGGTTTCCTTGGGAGGTAACACCGGAACCAAGGCCCGTTCTGCTAGGGCCCCGTGACCAATCTCCCGCCGACCGGGCGATCGCATCGGCCGAGTTTCGCCCACAGAATAGGGGGGAAAGTTGTAATGGTGCAGATAGCGTTTCTGTTCCTGGGGATGCAGGTCATCGAGTTCCTGAGCATCACCCGGAGACCCCAACGTCGCCAAGGACAACACCTGAGTCAGACCCCGGTTAAACAAGGCACTTCCGTGAACCCGACGGGGAACTAAGCCCACCTGACAGGAAATGGGACGCACCTCATCGAGTTTGCGGCCGTCAACCCGCACCTTATCCTCGACAATCTGGGCCCGCATGAGCTGCTTGGTAACACCCTTAAAGACCTTAACGAGAGACTTCGCATCCTCCGTGACCGCCAAACGCAGGGGGTCATCCTCAGGAAGTTGCTCAATTTTCTGTGCAATCTCCGCTTTAACCTCGTCGAGGGCCTCATCCCGGCTGCTCTTCGTATTCTCAAAGTTACTGAGGACCTTCTTCACCGGTTCCTCAGCGGCCTCACGAATATAGATTTCCAACTTGTCATCCACCACCGGTGGTTTTTCTTCCACCAGTTCGACGCCCAAGTCTTTCATCAAGGCTTCTTGGTGACGAATCAGCTCTAACGCCCCTTCGTAGCCAAAATCAATCGCTTCGATGATGTCTTGTTCCGGGAGCTGATTCGCACCAGCTTCCACCATGACCACACCATCATGGGTGCCAGCAACCACCAGATCCAGGTCTCCGAGGCGAATCTCCTCAAAGGAGGGATTGAGGATGAAATCATCACCCACCAAGCCCACACGAACCGCCGCCATCGGACCTTTGAAGGGAATTTTCGCTAAAATCGTGGCGATAGAAGCGCCTGTTACCGCCAGGACATCTGGGGGAACCAACTCATCCATCGATAAGGTGGTGGCAACAATTTGAATATCGTCCCGTAACCACTGGGGGAACAAAGGACGCATCGGACGGTCAATTAGACGACAGGTTAGCGTCACCTTCTCGGGGGGACGACCCTCCCGACGCAGGAACCCACCGGGAATTTTACCCCCGGCATAGAGCCGTTCTTCATAGTCCACGAGCAGGGGCAAGAAGTCGATGCCTTCTCGACCGGTTGAACGGGTTGCTGTGACGAGAACTGAGGTATCGCCCAACTCGATGACGACGGAGCCTCCGGCTTGTGGAGCGAGGGTTCCAACCTTGAGTCTAATATCCCGTCCATCAAAGGATATTGACTTTTCCATTGCTTTCATGCAGCACTCTAATATTAGTTCTTCTTCTTCTTCTGGGGATTATCGTTGGTTTAGGAAGCCGTCAGCCCGAAAAACTCACGGGTTGGCCGCTGCCACCTCCGACTCACCCAATCATCTGTGATCATCGTGATACACGCCAAAACTTGACCAAAGCCAAGGTCTGAGCGTCTCAACTCTCATCCGGTTGCTAGTCCGAACTACGCCACGCCTTAGCGCCCAAATGCTGGAGTTAGCCGTCGAGATAACTCATGTCACCCGTTAAGGTAACTTGAGGCGAGGATGATCAGGATTGCACTTGGAAAATCCATGTCGTTCTCAGTATACCGCAGGAATCTGGAAGTGCCAGCTTTCTTTAGCTGGGGTTAAGGTTCGCGGAGATCCCAATTGCCAGTCAGGTTCGGAACTCTGTCTCGGGCGATCGCGTCCCAGGTAGCTGGATAATAGAACCCTGTATGTTTAAGGTATTCGCTTCAGGAATACAACTTTGAGTCATGAGTAACTTTGCGCCTCTACCCGGTTCAGCAACGGTTGTAATGGTCGTGGGGGGACAAGCCATTACCATCGCCCTTGACGGCACTAATGCCCCCATTACGGCTGGGAACTTCGCGGATTTAGTCTCCCGCCGCTTCTATGACAACATCAGCTTTCACCGGGTCGTTCCTGACTTTGTGGCGCAAGCCGGAGATCCCAACAGTCGCGATCCAAACTTCCCCACCAATCTCTTAGGCCGGGAAGGATTCAGCGACCCGGCTACCGGAGCAACCCGCACCATTCCCCTGGAAATCAAACCCGAGGGAGCAGCCGAAGCCTTACTCGGACTAAGATTTCGGGATGCAGGAATTACGGTTCCTCCCCAATTACGCAACGATCGCGGAACCATCGCCATGGCCCGCAGTCAAGACCCCAACTCCGCCTCCTCCCAGTTTTACTTTAATCTCGTCAACTCCCGCTTCTTGGATGGAGATTATGCCGTCTT
>SMDP01000037.1:14932-18572 GCA_012911965.1 Geitlerinema sp. P-1104 | reverse complement strand
TGGCGGTCAAGGGGATGATGTGATCACCGGTGGTAGTGGTAATGATATCCTCCATGGCAACCTGGGCAACGACACCATCATGGCGGGGGGTGGTAATAATGTGCTGCGGGGAGGACAAGGCAATGATGTTCTCATCGGCGGCCCTGGAAACGATGTGCTGATTGGCGATCGCGACCAAGATACCCTAACTGGGGGAGCGGGGGCCGATAGCTTCGTCTTCCGGGCCGATACCAACATTGGTCGCGGCGATCCCAATCTCGCCGATGTGGTCACTGACTTTAACCCCGCCGAGGGCGATCGCATCATCCTCGCCGCCGCCACCGATCCCGCCACCGTCCGCTTCATCCCCTCAGGGGCTGACGTGCTGATTCAACTCGATAACAACGACTTCCAGGGACGCATTCTCAACAGCACCCCAGAAGCCGTCCAAGGCTCCACGATGGTGGTCTCTCCCACGGACATGGCCCTATTGATTGGTTAGTTCACTCAGCTTAGGTTTAGCCAGGACCTCTAGGCGATCGCGATCGCCAAACCGAGGCAGGGGATACTCTCCCCGCAACGCCCTCGGCTGAGGTCCTCGGCCCCATTGCTCCTGAATCCGATGCAGGAACTCATCCTGCTGACGACGAAACGGCAGCGTATAAGCATCACCACCATTGAGAAGAGCAAACCAAACCAAACCGCGATCGCGCGTCGGCACGGCCCCCACCAAGGCACTGACATTCCACAATGTCCCCGTCTTTACCGTCGCCCCTTTCGGCATCGCTCGGTCTTCCATCGTGCCTCCATCCTGACCAAACACCGGAAACAAATCCGCCACAGTCAAGTCTCGCCGAGCCAAACGACGGTGAATCGCCCCCAACAGAGCCACCGACGCTCGCGGTGAGACGCGATTCTCCTGACCCAAACCTGAGCCATTAATCAACTGAATTTCCGCCTCCGGCACCGCAGCCAACTGAGCCGCCCGTTGAGCCACCCGGGCCCCGCCCCCCAACTCCTGGGCCAAGTGGTCAGCCATAACATTATTACTATGGACATTCATCACCTTCAACCAAGACAGCAACGGTAACGAATGCTGCCGCACCAGGGGAATCCGAGACGGCAGTGGTTCTGTGACTCTCTCCACCTCGCCATTGTCCTCATCTGTCTGCGACTCTGCCAAGATCCGAACCTCCCCCTGAATCTCCAACTGGGGCTTCCGGGTTCCCGCCGCCATCCCCTCATGGGCCCGCTCTAAACGCGGAGTCCAACGGCGTGCATCAAAACTGAGCCGAAAGGCCTCTCCCACTCGCTGCGGCTCTTGGCGAAAATTAAACCAGGGCTGATTCTCCAAAATCAGATCCCCCGCCACCGTCTCAACTCCCAACTCCTCTAACACCAGGGCCAGGGCGATCGCCTCCTCCCACACCCACAACAAATCCCCCCCGCCAGTAATAATTAAATGCCCCTCCAACACCCCATCCACAATCGGGCCCGTAGCACTAATCTCCGTCACCGCCTGTCGTTGCCAATCCCAGGTATCGAGAGCCACCAAGGTCGTAGCCACCTTGGTCACCGAAGCCGCCGAACGGGGTAACGTCGCCTCATGGGAGGCCAACTCTTGGAGGCCCGCTTGCAGCCAAATCCCTTGCCGTTGCGGTGACATTCCCTGGGCTTCCAAAGCAGCCAAATAGCCGTCAATGAGAGCCTCCGCCTCCTCATCAGAGTCCACGGACAACACCACTCCCGGCGCTTCCAAAAGAGGAACACTGACCTCAGACGGAGGAGGAAGAATCCCCGTGGCTTCTAACCAGAGGGCTAGCACCCCCGAACTCACTAAACTCAACATGACCATCACCGCGCGACCCATGGATCATATCTCAAATGCCCAACCCCAAATCCCTAAGGGAGCTGACCTAATCCTAACCGGGTTTCCTCACCCGTCTGTCTTAGGGCGATCGCGCCACATCAATTGTTCCCGATTCCCCAAGGTTTTGACCCAGGTTCGGTTTTCTTCTCCCCGAGTCCCTTGGCGGGGAGATGTCGTCTGGTAGAATTTGGAAGGCTTATACAACATTCGATCGATGGCATTGAACAGGGCGAGGATTGCAGTGGACGCGATGGGCGGCGACTATGCCCCGGATGAGATTGTAGCTGGGGCGTTGCGGGCGCAGGATGAATTGGGGGTAGAGGTTCTGCTTGTGGGCGATCATGCCGCCATTGAAGCCTCGTTGCAACGGCACGATCGCAGCCCTGAGAACGTCAAAATTATTGCCTCGGATGGTGCAGTAGAAATGCACGAGGAAGCGTTAACGGGGATTAAACGCAAACCCAACGCCTCCATTAATGTGGCGATGAATCTAGTCAAACAAGGGGAGGCCGATGGCGTCGTTTCCGCCGGACATTCTGGGGCCTCGATGGCGTCAGCCTTATTGCGCTTAGGACGCTTATCAGGAATTGACCGTCCGGCGATTGGGGCCGTGTTCCCCACCATGAATCCCGATAAATCGGTGCTGATTCTGGATGTGGGGGCGATCGTGGATTGTCGGCCCAAGTTCTTAGAACAATTTGCCCTCCTGGGGACGGTATACAGTCAATATGTTCTGGGACGGGATGAACCCCGAGTTGGACTGCTCAATATCGGCGAAGAGGCCTGTAAGGGTAATGAACTCGCCCTGCGTACCTATGAGTTATTACAAAACAATCCCCGGATTCCCTTTGTGGGGAATGCGGAAGGCCGAGATGTCCTCTCCGGAGATTTCGATGTGATTGTCTGTGATGGCTTTGTGGGCAATATCCTACTTAAGTTTGCCGAAGCAGTAGGCAATATCTTGCTGCAACTATGTCAGGATGAGTTATTGCAGGGCCTAGATGAGCGGGATTTAGTCCATGTTATGCCCAACCTCAAGCGCCTGAAACAACGGATTGATTATGTCGAACATGGCGGCGGCCTACTCTTAGGCGTGGCCGGAGTTTGTGTGATTGGCCATGGGAGTTCTCACGCCATGACCATTTTTAATGCCGTCCGTTTGGCGAAAGAGGCGGTGGATAATCGCGTCATCGAACGAATCCAGGAGAAACACCTGGTGGAACAATAGGCTCCCGAACGCTGGTGGTGTTGGACTGAGTGATAGCAAGTAAAGACGGACGATCCTGCAAAATTTATGACAATCTTGGGACTTGAATTAACGGGCTGTGGCGGTGTGGCTCCCGATGCGGTCTTGGATAACGAAACGCTGATGCAGGTGGTGGACACCTCAGACGAGTGGATTCGATCGCGCACGGGGATTCGCCAACGTCGTCTGGCTAGCCCATCTCAGTCCTTGGGAGAGTTAGCTGCTCAAGCCGGAACTCAGGCCCTGGAGATGGCCGGCGTAGCACCGAGCGAGTTAGATTTAGTCGTGTTGGCCACCTCCACAGCCGATGATCTATTTGGGAGTGCCAGTTGGGTTCAACATCGTTTGAATGCCCCCCAGGCGGTGGCCTTTGATTTGACGGCGGCCTGTTCTGGCTTCCTATTCGCCATGGTGACAGCGGCCCAATTTCTCCGCACGGGGGTCTATCGTAATGTTCTGGTGATTGGTGCCGATGTTCTCTCGCGCTGGGTGGATTGGCGCGATCGCCGTACCTGTGTCTTGTTTGGCGATGGGGCCGGCGCAGT
>SMDP01000037.1:8750-14751 GCA_012911965.1 Geitlerinema sp. P-1104 | reverse complement strand
TTTGCCGTTAAGAAAGTCCCCGAAGCCGTCGAAAAAGCTCTCTTCCGCTCTGGCTTAACCACTGAAGATATCGATTGGTTACTCCTCCATCAAGCCAATCAACGGATTCTCGATGCGGTGGCTAAACGCCTTAAAATTCCTGCCGAAAAGGTATTGACAAACTTGGCAAATTATGGTAATACGTCGGCAGCGTCAATTCCCTTAGCCTTAAACGAGGCCGTGCGATCGCAACAAATCCAGCCCGGAGACACCATTGCCGCCTCAGGGTTTGGGGCCGGGCTAACCTGGGGGTCAGCGGTATTCCGTTGGGGACGCTTTGGAGCGTAACATAAGTTACCGTTGATACCAAAATAGGAATTATGAAAACCGCTTGGGTGTTTCCCGGACAAGGATCGCAGGCCGTCGGAATGGGGGTTGACTTAGCCGCCATTCCCGAAGTGGCAGAGAGATTTCAGCAAGCTGAGGCCATTTTAGGCTGGTCTGTTGTGCAAACCTGTGAAACCGGAGAGAATCTCTCCGAGACTCGTTACACTCAACCCTGTCTCTACACCGTGGAATGCGCCTTCGTCGATCTGTTGCGAGATCGCGGCGTTAGCCAACCCGATCTAGTTGCCGGTCATAGTTTAGGGGAATATGTCGCCCTCTATGCCGCCGGAGTGTTGGACTTTGAAACCGGCCTAAAACTGGTGAAACGTCGCGGTGAACTGATGAGTCAGGCCAGCGAGGGCCAAATGACGGCGTTAATGAAGTTCGATCGCCCCCAACTCGAAGAAGCCATCGCCCAAACCGAAGGAGTCGTCCTCGCCAATGATAACAGCCCCCTCCAGGTCGTCATTTCCGGCACCGAGGCCGCGATCGCGCAAGTGTTGTCCCAAGTTAAAGTCCGTCGCAGCGTTCCCCTAGATGTCTCCGGGGCCTTCCACTCCCCCCTCATGGAACCCGCCGCCGCCGAGTTCCAAACTCTCCTCGAACCCATCGACTTTAAAGAAGCAACCATTCCCGTTCTCTCCAACGTCGATCCAACCCCTGAAACCGCCGCCGCCGCCCTAAAAACCCGATTACAGCAACAAATGACCGGTTCCGTCCGTTGGCGAGAAATCGTCTTGAGTTTACCCGACTTAGGCATTGAACAGGTCCTAGAAGTCGGGCCCGGCAAAGTCCTATCCGGATTAGTCGGACGCACCGTCAAAGAGTTAAACTGTCTCAACGTAGGAACCGTAGCTGAGTTAGACATCCTAACCGAACCATCCCTGTAACCCAACCCCACCCCACCCCGGAGTGGGGCATCCCCCCTCCCCCTACTGCCTAGGGCGCGCCACTTGCGGTACGCCCCTACGTCTTTTCTATTGCCTCTTGCCTTCTCCCCCCTGTTCCCTGTTCCCTGTTCCCTTCATGATTCAAGACCGCGAACCAGGCTACAACCTAGCCTTATATCACCTCTTTAAATGGTCAGTGGTCAGTCCACTGTTCTATAGCTACTTTCGAGGACGGGTTTATGGTGTGGAGAACGTCCCCAAATCCGGGCCCCTAGTGGTTACCAGCAATCATGCCAGTTATTTTGACCCCCCCATGATTTCCTGTGCCGTAGAGCGTCCCGTGGCCTATATGGCAAAAGAGGAACTCTTCAAAAATCCTATCTTTGCCAAAGCCATTCGCCTCTATGGGGCCTATCCCGTGAAACGCAAAGCAGCCGATCGCAGTGCCATTCGTTCTGCCTTAGAGCATTTAGACAAGGGTTGGGCCACTGGCGTATTTCTCTCAGGAACCCGTACCCGCGATGGTCGTATTCCTAATCCGAAACCCGGTGCAGTCTTAATTGCTGCCAAAGCCCAAGTTCCCATCTTACCGGTCTCCCTTTGGGGAACAGACGGCATTTTTCAAGGCTCCTCCAAGCCGCGATCGGTTCCCGTCACCATTCGCATCGGAGAACCCGTTAACCCCCCGCAATCGGGCGATCGCGAGGGGTTAGATGCTGTAACTCAACAGTGTAGAGAGGTGATTGAGTCACTTCATGATCTCGGTCGTTAGCTCCAAAGAGATTAGGCCATTGCTTTGAGGAGTTGTTCCCGGCGAACGCGGGCCTCGCCATAACTGGGAATCCAGGCCACCCAGCACCCCTCCACATCTTCACAAAGGAGTAGGGCTTCGTCGGCACTATACTCGCTAAGGGGATCGCGGAGTTGGACCCACTGGTCCGCTTCAGGGGTGAATCCTGCCACGGATGTCATGGTTTCTTGGGAAATGCCAATAGTCATGGTAATAAAACTTAGTTTATGTATCAAGCAATACAGAAATTGTAAGGGGTTTTATTAGGCAATTCCTGATTTCCGTATTAAAACTTAATGGGTAATAGGGGGGGAAGGCAGTAGGCAATAGAAAAGACGTAGGGGCGTACCGCAAGTGGCGCGCCCTAGGCAATAGGCGGGAGGGAACCGGGTTGGCGGTTGGGGGGTTGACCCCTGATGGCTCTGACCCTGACTTGGTTGGCTTTGAAGACGGGGTACTTTAGAATCGGGCAGAACCCACCAAAATCTCATCACTATGACTCAGCATATTGAAGTTCTCCCGGATAAGACCGCTCTGGTAGAGCGAAGTGTGGCCCTCATTGTCGAGAAAATCCAGACGGCGATCGCCCAGCGGGGAGTTTGCACGATCGCCCTCTCGGGAGGTAGCACTCCCAAACCCATCTACCAGGCGATCGCCGGCCATGACCTTCCCTGGGACCAACTCCATGTCTTCTGGGGGGATGAACGCTACGTTAGCCCAGACCATCCCGATAGCAATCAACGCATGGCTCGGGAGGCTTGGCTCGATCAGGTTCCCATACCGCCAGACAACATCCATCCCATGCCCACCGGCAGCCAAGATCCCGAAACCGATGCTGACCTCTATGACCAGCATTTACAGCAGTTTTTTAAGCTAGAGTCGGACCAGTTTCCCTGTTTCGATATTATGCTGTTGGGTATGGGAGATGATGGCCATACCGCCTCTTTGTTCCCACACACAGAGGCCTTAGAAATCTGCGATCGCCGGGTCACCGTCGGCAACAAGGACGGAGAACCCCGCCTTACCCTCACCGTTCCTGTTCTCAACCTCTCCCGGACCATTCTCTTCGCCATTGCTGGCGAGAATAAACAGGGGGCCTTAGCCCAAGTCTTTGCCCCCGAGGGAGATGAACAGACCTATCCCTCCCGCCTCATTCAACCGGTAGAGGGTGAGATTTGGTGGCTCCTCGATGCTGGGGCGGGAGCCAAGGTAACCGCCTCGGACTAAGACGAGCCACTGATCGCGACAGCCACCCCCCTCCTGTGCCGTTGTCCTCCTGACTGTCCTGAGCTTACTGTCCTGAGCCTGATGATTGTTTGTCCCCATTGTAATCATGTCAACCCGGCGGGAACCCTAGAGTGTCAGTCCTGTCATACTCCCTTGGCGGCTGACACCGGGACCCCTGCCTTGGTTGACTCAGCCACGGTCTTACAAGCCCCCGTAGCTCAATTGCTCCATCAGCAAAGTCAAACCCAAATTGCCTTACCCAGTCAATTTACACGGTTTCGCTTGGGGAAAGCCAATCCTCGCGTTCCTCCTGATTTAGACCTGTCAGGCTTTGCCAACGCTCAAATCGTCTCGCGGGTTCATGCAGAAATTCAACAGGAGGGGCAAACGTATTATGTTGAAGATATTGGCAGTTCCAACGGGACCTATATTAACCATATGCTTCTACCCCAGGGAAAACGTCATCTACTCCAAGCGGGCGATCGCATCGCTTTAGGAAAAGGAGACGTAATGACCTTTATCTTTCAATTAACCTAACGGGGATTATCTCCCCCCTGCCGTGGGTTTTCGAGTCCGTTGTCCTGGTTGCCTCTCTACCTCACCGTTTTTCTGTCGCGTGATTACTCTAACTCTCCTCCACCCCCACCAATCGATCCCGCTCAAACGCTGGACGTTTGAGGATGATACGGTTGTTCGTATTGGTCGTGCCCCAGATAACCATGTGGTGCTGTATAGTGCCGTCGTCTCTCGCTACCATCTGGAACTCCATTGTGATGACAAACGTCAGTGGTATCTCGTGAATCTGGGAACGAACGGAACCTATCTTGAGGATTCTCCCATCGAGGAAATCCCCGCCGCTGATGGCTCCATTGTCCGCCTGGCTCGGACCGGCCCCCAGATTCAACTCCATGTGAGTAAACCGCCACCAGTATCTCCAGCACAGCGGTTGCTGAAACACCTCCAAGATCGAGGAACCCCCGATGAGGATACCACCAGTGAGGACTCTCTGCCCCCAGCAACACGGGTCGTGCGGGAGTCATCTCCAGAAGTGTCCTCTGACTGAGTTGATCTCCGATTGTGGCGGCTTACCCTGGGTTAAGTTATTTGGCTTTTTGAGCTTCCGAATTTATGACCTTGTCAACTGGCTTTGTCTCTCGTTGCACCCTGATGGTTGTGTTAACAACGGGAGTCATCCTCTCCCCAGGAGGAATGGCGGTATCCCATCCGAGTTCAACCCTGTCCCCATCCCGTTTGGCCCAAGACGAGCCAACCCCTGAGTTTGCTGAGGCGATTCTCGGACAATGGTTTTCTCCCTCAGCCCTCGGCGGGGAACCTCTGACCTTTATTTTCACGGAAAGGGGGATTCTTCACTTCATTATTACCCTGCCTCGGGGACGCACAGTGTCCCAAGAGTTTCGCTATGAGGTTGGGGCCAGTTCTCGCAATGCCTCTCCCAATGCCATTGATCTAATTCTCCCTACGGGCGAACGAGTGGCAACTATTGCCGAGATCACTGACTCCGGGACGTTACGCTTTCAGATTGAGGGGACTCAAGCCGGTTTACCCCGGCCCGATGCCTTTGATGAGACGGTGGCGGAGTTTGAACGGGTGTCAACCTCAACGGAACTTCCGGCCCGTCTAGTCGAAGCCAATGCCTTGGATGTTTTGATTGATATCAGTCGGGCCCAACGGACTCATTATCTGGAGTTCCGGGAGTTCGCTGATTCCATGGAACCTCTCAATGCTGAGCCAGTTCCCCTGGAGACGGATGACTATCGCATTGAGATTCAAATGAGCGAGGACAATGGTAACCAGGTTCGCATCACGGCTACGGCTAAGCGAGAGGATTTACGCAGTTTTACCAGTGGGGTGTTTATGGTTCCCAATGAACGGGGTCTGGAGGTGTCTATGGTGGGAATCTGTCGCAGTGATGAGCCAGATCTGACGGCCCCGGCTATGCCAATCCCCCCTGAAACGGCAGAGGGGAACGTGACTTGCGCTCCGGGGTCTCATTTAATGGAACGCTAGTCTTGACAGATATAATATTTTGTGGTACTAACATTTCTGTTATACCTATCCGTCAAGACAAGGCCAGCCGCTCACCGCGAATGGCATAATCCAACAGTTGCATGGGGTGATAGAGGGGAGTCTGTCGCCCCTGGAGTTGTAGATGTTTCTGGATTTGCAGGGAACAGCCGGGGTTAGCGGACACAATAATATCGGCCCCGGTGTTGCTGAGGTTGTCTACTTTGAGTTGCCCGAGTTCATCGGCCACCTCCGGTTGCAGCATATTGTAAACTCCAGCACTGCCACAACAGAGGGCTGCATCCTGGGATTCTCGGAGGGAGACTTGGGGAATTTGACGCAAGAGTTGCCGGGGTTGGGCGCTAATTTTTTGCCCGTGAATCAGATGACAGGCATCTTGATAGGCGATCGCCAACTCTCCATCGGTGAGGGGATGCAGAGGGGCGGTAACACCCACATCGATGAGAAACTCATTCACATCCCGAACCCGACTGGCAAAGGTTTGGGCCTTGTCGCGATAGTCAGGGTCATCTTGCAAGATATGTCCATACTCCTTCAGGGTATGACCACAGCCGGCAGCATTAATGACGATATAGTCGATATCGCTGCCTTCAAAGCTATCAATCATCTGACGGGCGATCGCCTGAGCTTGGGCTTCCTGTCCCTGATGAGCCGGTAATGCCCCACAACAGCCCTGGGTTTT
>SMDP01000037.1:0-8548 GCA_012911965.1 Geitlerinema sp. P-1104 | reverse complement strand
CGGGGAAAAACGCGGTTTAATACACCGGTAGAACGCACTAACTGACGTAAGCCTGATTTCTGATACACCGCGAGAGGATATAACAGGGGTCGTAGGCGATTAGGATAGGGAAAGAGGTTAAAAATCAGAGACCGTAGCAGGCGATCGCCCAAAGAACGAGGGACATTACGCTCCACTTGAGGACGAGTGGCGGCAATTAATTTGTTATACTCCACCCCTGAGGGACAGGTGGTGACACAGGCCAGACAGCCTAAACAGGAATCAAAATGTTGACTGGTGGCTGGCTTAAGGTCTGCATCCCCTTTATTGATGGCATCCATCATATAGATGCGTCCTCGGGGGGAGTCCATCTCTTTGCCAATAACGCGATAACTCGGACAGGTGGACAGACAAAAGCCACAGTGAACACAGGTATCAATTAGGTCCTGTTGGGGGGGATGTTGACTATCAAATCCGGTTTCGTTAGCGGTGAGTTCCCCAAGGTGGGGATTTTGTCCTAGGAAGTTGCTTTCTTTGGCGGGTATGGAAGTCATGGGGGGGAGGCGGTAGGGGGGATGGGGGAGGCAGTAGGCAGTAGGCAGTAGGCAGTAGGGGGGATGGGGAATGGGGCAAACCCGGAGGCTTGCCCGGTTGGGGTTAGGGGGTTTCGCTGGATTTTGGACTGTCGGTGGAGTCGAAGGGATCTGGGATGGAACTGGGTTCAGGGGGGGTTGCTTCGACTTCCGGTTCGGGTTCGGGTTCGGGGGGGGTTGCTTCGACTTCCGGTTCCGGTTCAGGTTCGGGGGAGGTGGCCTCGGGTTCGGGTTCGGGTTCGGGGGAGGTTTCCTCGGGTTCGTCGTCGTCAGGGTCTGTATCCAGGACGGTTTCAGCGTTTACTGTGGCCACGGGGGCGATCGCCGGAATGGGTTTGGGATCGCTTTGAATCCCCAGTTGTTGCTTGGCCTGGGTAATGACATAGCGACTGCTGGATGACCCCACGTCTAAGAGGGATTTGCTGAAATCGGCAAAGCGGTTTTCACTGTGTTGATTTTCTTGGTTTTGATACCAGACCTTTGTATTATAAGTAATTTGTCGGACATATTGCCCTGCCCAGAAAAAGATGAGAAACACCAGGCAAAATATCATCCAGAGCAGGGTGAAAATCTCCTTTAATAGCGTTCCTGTCAGGGATAACGCTTTGGAATAGGTGTTTCGGGTCTCAGGATTAAAGAGGAGTTCGCTCACCCGAGAAAATTGCTGTTTGAGTCGATTCATGAGTTGTTGTCAAAAAAGGGTTCTAGGAAGTTGACATTATCATATATCGGTTTTTTGACGATTCTCTGCGGTTAACCTAGGAAGCGACCTGGACTCAGGCGGGTTTGGGGGTCAAACTGCTGTTTAAGGCGTGTCATGGCGATTTGGGCTGAGCCGAGATCACCCCAGGGATCGATTTGAGCTTTGAGGGACTGGGGAGCCTCTAAGAGGGTTAGAAAGCCGCCGTTGGCTTGGCAATGGCGACGCAATTGCCCGAGAATGCTGCTGGTAGCTTGAGGACGAGGGAGGGTGAGATGTCCCAGGCCACTGCCGGCGTAGAAGCGGGCGATCGCCCTCGCGTTGGTGTTGTTTCCCTGAAGCTGAGCCAAAATCTCCTCAAGACGGTCTAAGGTAGAAACCATGGCTGTTGGACGTACCCCCCATTTGAGCAAGAGACGCTCCTGGGGGGTTCCCTGTTCAAGGGCCTGTTGCGATCGCCCCCAGAACGCTCGTTCTCCCTCACCCTCCAAGCCGGTGACGGTTAATGTCAGACGCTGGGCCAACTCTTGTAGGCGATCGCCTTGTTGTTCGACACTCGCGGCGACATTCTGCACCCGAATCCCTAACCCCAACTCTCCCTCTAGTTGTAGCTGATGCAGCAGTCCTGGGGAGAGTAAATCGAGGGCGCTGGGAACCACCGAGGAGCGGCGAATCGCCATCACCGCTTCGCCAATCTCCGAGGCCCCTCCCGTCATAACAAGGGTTTGTGAAGCTTCGGGGATGGGATAGAGACGGAAGGTTAACTGAGTGATCACCCCCAAGGTTCCATAAGAGGCGGTGAGAAGTTTCATTAAGTCATAGCCAGCCACATTTTTCACCACCCGTCCCCCGGCCTTAACCAGTTGTCCATCATGGCGGACAAAGGAAATCCCGATCAGGCGATCGCGAATGCTGTTATAACGCTGTCGCCAACTTCCCATATCTCCCGTCGCCACAATACCGCCAATCGTGGCATCATCGGCATAGGCGGGGTCGATCGCCAGGAACTGCTGAGATTTCGCTAAAATTTCCTCAACGGCCCTCAATTTCGCCCCGGCTTCGACTGTCACCGTTAAATCACCAACGGCGTGTTCCACGAGGCGATCGAGGTGACGGGTTGAAATCACCCAAGGCGCCTTGTGGACGACTCCTCCCCAATGGAGTTTCGAGCCACCTCCCATGGGAAGCACCCCAATTCCCCGCTGATAGGCCACCTGCATCACCTCAGTTAACGCCTCAACCGTCTGGGGATACATAACGGCTTCAGGAGTCTCCCCCCGAGTCGCTTCTCTGAGGCGATGGCGCTCCTCCTCCCTCAAGTCTCCCCAGTCAACTCTCGTCCCTCCCGTCCAATGTTCTGCAAATTCCCTAACCTGTCCACCCATCATTTCCCTGGCTCCTGACCGACGTTGCACCGTTATCTCATAGACTGTCTCTCTTAATACAATATGGTACAGATTGACCACGTTCACTTCTACGTCGACCCAGCCCAAGTTTGGCGTAACTGGTTTGTTCATCTGTTGGGGTTCCAATGTCAGTCATCTCTGAGAACCCTGGATCATGAACAAGACGTTCTCGACAATGGTCATCTCAAACTACATCTATCCGCCCCTCGCAGCCCACACAGCCCCATTGCCCAGTTTTTGCAAAAACACCCTCCAGGGGTGGCTGACATTGCTCTGAGGGTGCAAAATCTGGCGGAAATTTGCGCTCATCCCAAGGTCCGGGTCTTAATTCCACCTCACCAGACCTCGGGGGGAGAACTCACCGCTCAAATCGCCGCCTGGGGGTCGTTGCGACATACCCTGATTCAAGGCCAACTTAAGGCCCAACTTGAGGAACCGGCCCTGGAGAAAGGTCCCAGAACACCTGAACTTGAGAGGCCCGTTGAGGCGATCGACCATAGTGTACTCAATGTCCCCCGTGGAGAACTACAAGCCGTTGTAGAGTGGTATTGCCAGGTCTTGGGCTTCACCCCACAGCAGCAATTTACCATCGCCACCGCGCGATCGTCTCTCCACTCTCAAGTCTTGGTTCACCCCGATAGCGGCGTTCAGCTTCCCATCAACGAACCCACCTCCGCCAACTCGCAAATTCAGGAATTTCTGGATCACAATCGCGGGGCTGGAATTCAACATATCGCCCTGAAGACCCCAGATATTCTGCATTGGGTTCCCCAACTGCGACAGTTAGGGCTATCCTTTCTCAAGGTTCCCGGAACCTATTACGAGGGCCTACGTCAGAAACCGGGGTTTTGTCTCAAGGAATCGGAGTGGCGGCAACTGATAGAAGCAGAAATTCTCGTTGATTGGAATGATGCCACCTATCCCGCCCTACTCCTGCAAACCTTCACCGAACCCATTTTTAAGGAACCCACCTTTTTCTTTGAACTCATCGAACGCCGTTCGGTCCAAGTTCAGGGACAATCAATCACCGCCCAAGGCTTCGGAGAAGGCAACTTTCAAGCCCTCTTTGAAGCCGTCGAACAACAACAACTACAACGGAGGAAACCCCACCCCTAGACCCTCACCCCGAGGGCAAGAAGGCAGTTTTTCTAATGCCTATGCCTACTGCCTATTGCCTAGGGCGTCCACAAGGGCGCGCCCCTACGTTATTTCTGTTCCCTGTTCCCTGTTCCCTGTTCCCTGTTCCCCGTTCCCTGTTCCCTGTTCCCTGTTCCCTGTTCCCTGTTCCCTGTTCCCTGTTCCCTGTTCTCCCATGTCTTCTCCCCTAGTTAGTCTCATTACCCCCTGCTATAACGATAAACGCTATATTCGGCGTGCTTTGGAATCCGTCCAAAAATCAAACTATCCGAATATTGAACATTTTGTTATTGATGATGGGTCAACGGATGGAACCGCTGACTATTTAGATGAGTTGCGATCGCAGTTTTCCTTCTACCTCCTCAAATCCGCCAAACATATCGGAGTTGCCGCCGCCCGCAATTTAGCTATTTCTATTTCAAAGGGCAAATACATCTTGCCCCTAGACTCCGATAATTGCCTGAGTCCAGATTATATTCAAATCTTAGTCAATCAAGCCGAAAACAAACCAGAGAATTATAGTCCTTTCTATCCCACAATGGTCTTGTTTGGGGATGCCCAAAATACAATCCCAGCTCAACCATGGTCAGTGGAGCGTCTCCTAAAAGTACCCTTTATCAATGTAAATTGTTTGTTTTCCCGCAAAGCCTTTGATGCGGCAGGCGGATTTGACCCCAACTTGCTTTTGTTTGAAGATTACGACCTCTTTATCGCCATGGCATTAAAGGGATTTGTTGGCTATCCTGTGCCAGAAGCAAAGCTACAGTATCACATTCGCAAGGACGGTTTATTTGACCATTTTAATCTCCGGGGTGGAGAGAAGCAAAAACAACGATTACGCCGCTATATTTTCCGGAAACGACAAGGGGAATTAGAACGGCTCAAACTTGATACACATCCTCAAGTCTCCATTCATCTGCAAGGAAATCGCCGACAACTCCCCAATGAAACTCTAAGTACCCGTGTCTTGCATCTGATTCCCCCTGATGCCAAGGTGGTTCTGGAAGTGGGTTGTCAGACAGGTGAAACTGGGGAGGCCTATAAACGCATTAACCCCCATGGAACCTATATTGGGATTGATGAAAATCCCGAACACTTGGCGATCGCCGGATCACGTCTGGATCAGGTGTATCCTATTTCCATTCCTAAGCTTGCCAATCTGGCGATCGCCCATGGTTCTATCGATTGTGTGCTAATTTCTAAAAATTTAGCGCAAGTGACGGAACCGGTGAAACTTCTGCAAACCCTTCGTCTTTGGCTAAAACCTGGAGGACAGGTGGTATGTGCAATTCCCAATCCTCACTATTGGCGGGCAATTTTAGCCTTGCTGCAAGGGAAACATCAGGATGCTTTCGATGTAGATACTGTGCAAAAAATCTTTACCGCTGCCAATTTACAACTGTTTGAAATGGAGCGATATGGGGATTTAACGGAAGACGCAAAAGCCTTTCAGGAGAAACTCAAACCCATTTTAGCGGACTATAACATTCCCCAGCCAAGTTATGAAAAACGCAGCATAACTGAAGCCTATTTAGTGCGGGCCCGTAATAGTGATCAGCCCTTGAGACGGCTGTTTATACAGACAGTAATGATTTCGACCATGGCCTCAGATCAGGTGCGGGTGTATCAACCCGATCGCTGTATTCGCACCATTCCCGGAGTCCGTACCAATGCCGCCCTTTATAATGTGCGTTTAGATGCAGCGTTACCCGGAGAAGAAAAGGTCTTTATTTGGCAGCGATCGCGCCTGAACAAAGCCGATGCAGTGCAGAAACAACGTCAATTGATTGAAGCCGGATATCTAATTGTCGTTGAGATGGATGATGATCCGCGTTTCTGGCCCGAACATATCGAAGAAGATTTTATTACCTATCGTAGTTGTCACTGTATCCAAACCTCCACCGAACCCCTAGCGGAGTTTTTGCGTCAGTTCAACCCCTATGTCAAAGTGTTTCCCAATCAACTCCCGGAACTTCCCCCAGCGCGAGACTATCGTCAGGATGGCCGGATGACCGTATTTTTCGGCGCCCTAAACCGAGAACGGGATTGGCAACCGCTCGTTGCTAGAATTAATCGAGTCCTCGAACCCTTGGGCGATCGCGTGCAGGTGCAGGTCGTTCACGATCAAAAGTTCTTCCAGGCCTTGCAAACGCCTCACAAGGAATTTGAACCCACCTGTTCCTATCACCGCTACCATGAACTGCTACGCCAGGCGGATTTAGCCCTGCTTCCCCTCAACTATACCGAGTTCAACTCCATGAAATCGGATCTTAAGTTTATCGAATGTGCAGGACAGGGAGTGACCGTATTGGCCAGTCCGACGGTTTACGCCGCCTCCGTGCAGGATGGACAAACTGGGGTAATATACGAAACCCTGGAGCAGTTTGAAGAGAAGTTCCGCCGTCTGGTGACAGATACCCCTTGGCGGCGACAACTGGCCCAAAATGCCTATAACTGGGTTCGGGATCAGCGGTTACTCTCTCTCCATTATCGGGAGCGAGTGGCCTGGTATTGGGAGATGCGATCGCGCCTCCCGGAACTGAACGAAGCCTTACGCCAACGGGTTCCCGACATTTTCCGCTAATGGCCCCTTCACCCCTTGCTTAAACGTGTATTTGAAGTCCCTGAATCTGCAAGCCTTCCGCAACTATACGGCGCAACTGGTGAACTTTACGGCGCCGAAAACGATTCTGGTGGGGAATAACGCTCAGGGAAAATCGAATCTCTTGGAAAGTGTGGCCCTGCTATCGACTCTCAAAAGCCAACGGGCCACCAGCGATCGCGAGTTGGTGCAAAATGAGGCAGCCATGGGACAAATTCGCGGCGGCTTGGAACGCATCACCGGGGAGATTGACTTAGAAATTCGTCTACGGCGATCGGGCCGACGCACGGTATTCGTTGATCGCCAGGCCTGTCGCCGTCAAGTGGATTTCCTCGGCTTACTCAACGTCGTCGAGTTTTCCAGCCTCGATTTGGACTTAGTACGCGGTTCCCCCGACGATCGCCGCCGCTGGTTGGATGGCTTGGTGATACAACTCGAACCCCTCTACGCCCATCTCTTAAAAGACTATAGCCAAATCCTACGTCATCGCAATGCCCTGCTCAAACAGTATCGTGGCCGCTCCCAGGTAGCGGATGAAGCCATGCGTTCCGTCTTAGATATGCAACTAGCGACGGCGGGGGCCCGAGTCATGCGACGACGTTGGCGAGCCATCGAGAGAATTGCCCCTTTGGCTCAACTGTGGCATCAAGAGATTAGTGGCCAAACCGAGTGCTTATCCGTTGATTATGCCCCCCAGGTGCGAGATATTCCAGATTTCAACGATGCCGAGGCGGTACGTCAGGGATTTTTACAGCAACTGCGCGATCGCCACCTCGCCGAACAACACCAAGGAACCACCCTCACCGGCCCCCACCGGGATGAAGTGATGCTCTCGATTAATCAAACCCCGGCCCGACGCTACGGTTCCCAAGGCCAACAGCGAACTCTAGTGTTAGCCCTGAAACTCTCAGAATTGCAACTGATCGAGGCGGTGGTTGGGGAACCGCCGGTGTTACTCCTCGATGACGTTTTAGCGGAATTGGATCTGCAACGACAAAATCAACTCCTCGAAACCATCGAGGATCGCTTCCAAACCCTTATCTCCACCACCCACCTGGGAGCCTTTGATGCTCAGTGGCTCAGAAGTTCCCAAGTGTTGCGGGTATGTGGAGGGCAGATCGAGTCTCCAGAGGCCCTGCAACCCTCCCTGGGAGCCTCATGAGTCCGCCAAGCGTTAGGTTTTCCTAAGCTTTCTAAATTTTTATGACGACATTGGCGGAGAATGCGTATAATCAGGAAAGGTTTTTTGTATTCCGTAAAGGTTTGTAGCAAACCGTTAGCTCCGGGATACGATTAACCCCTAGAATGTCAAGAGTTGTAAACGATGCCCCGGATACTCGTCATTGACGATGACCCTGCAATTTCTGAACTGGTTGCCATCAACCTAGAAATGGCCGGGTATGAAGTGAGCCAAGCTGAAGACGGTGTCAAGGCTCAGGCCTTGGCAATGCAGTTGGTCCCCGATCTGATTGTGTTAGATTTGATGCTCCCGAAGGTGGATGGGTTTACCGTCTGTCAGCGGTTGCGTCGTGATGATCGCACGGCCGATGTTCCCATTCTCATGCTTACGGCTTTGGGGCAAACCCAGGAGAAGGTTGAAGGGTTCAACGCAGGCGCCGACGACTACATGACGAAACCCTTTGAGATTGAGGAGATGTTAGCGCGAGTTCGGGCCCTATTGCGACGCACCGATCGCATCCCCCAAGCTGCCAAACATACGGAAATCCTCAACTATGGCTCGTTGACCCTGGTTCCTGAGCGGTTTGAAGCAATTTGGTTCAATAAAACCGTTAAACTAACTCATCTGGAGTTTGAACTTCTCCATTGTCTCTTGCAACGCCACGGACAGACCGTGTCTCCGAGTGAGATTCTCAAGGAAGTCTGGGGCTATGATCCTGATGATGATATCGAGACGATTCGGGTGCATATTCGTCACTTACGCACCAAATTAGAGCCAGATCCTCGCCATCCTAAGTATATTAAGACGGTCTATGGGGCAGGCTATTGTTTGGAGTTGCCGGGCAATGAATATACGGAGGAAGGGGTTTCAGGAGTGTCCTCGGAGTCCAAGGGGTAATCAAAGGTTTCCCTGACTGTCCTGTTGTGACGTACTCCCGACACCGATGCAAGC
>SMDP01000369.1 GCA_012911965.1 Geitlerinema sp. P-1104 | reverse complement strand
CTCTGGATATATCCCAACAGTTCCCAAGAGGATGCCATCCCGAAGCGATCGCCCAATTCGGTTCTCAATGCCAAAGATTGCTGATACAGACGCTCGGCCTCGTCCCAGTTGCCCCGATTTCGCTGGATAGAGCCTAACTGTCCCCAACATAAAGCGATGTTAGCCTTATCCCCGATTTCCTCATACAAGGCGAGAGACTGTTGCAAAGATTCCCAGGCTTGGGGATATTCAGAATGTTGATACTGTTGAAATCCTTGATCCAACAGAGCATCGGCTGTCGATTTAGTTTCTAGCCGAGGCAACTCATAGTTAACCGCTTCGATTTTCCCGGCAAAATACCGCAACCAGTCTACATTCCCCCGCCCCTGTTGCGCCCTCTTGTCCGCTTCGGCACGCATCACCTGCACTAATCCCTCATCCACCAGTTCCCGGTGGTTGCTCAATCTCGCCACCAGTTCCTGCCCACTGCGACAGGTGAGGAGTTCTTGAATCAGGGAGAGATAGGCTTGCACTCGTTGTTCATCCATGGCCACGCACCGAGTCGGGATAGCACCTCGATTTTACCCCATCTGCCGTCAACCTCCCGGCCCAGCCCTTGCTACAATCAGAAGACCCATCATCTCCTGAACCGACGACCTAATCCAGACCCATCTCAACCTCCATCAGATTTGCTGAGAACCCGCCACGAAAGGGACTTGAGCCATGCCTACCTTATTTCTCGTCATTGTTGTCCTTGTGCTTGCCCTACTCTGGTTTAGGCACTATCAAATACAGCAAGAACAGTTAGCCGCAAAACAGAGGCGACAAGAGCAGCAACGCAGAGAAAGAGCCTCCGCCCAGGAGTATATACAACAATATCAAGCTCGTTTACAGGAAATTGAGGAAAAAAATCGTCAAGCCAGCCAAACCAACCTCGATGTAGAATCTGCATCTTCCAGCACCATGACAAACCCAGCAGCTAAAATAGATTCACTTCAACGTTTTCTTGACAAGATGATTGATGAAGTTATCAATCATGATTTAGAAAAGCTGAAATTACGAGTTGAAGAGTTGAAGCTCAAATATCGTAAGCTTAACCGGAAACAGATTGCCAATAAAATTGTCAATGGGCAAGCTGTTCTGGGAGGAATGCTAGCCGCACCGTTAGGGGTTGGGGGGGTGTTTTTTTTAGCGGTTGCACTTCCTGTTGACTTGATTAAATCCTTGAGGCTTCAAGCTTATATGATTATTTGCCTCAGATATTTGTATGGATACCCTCTTGATGATTGTAACACAATTAAAGATGAGATGTTTTTAATTATGGCGCATTCGTCAATCGAGGACTTAAAAGATTTTGTATCTGCTGAAGCGAAAAAGCAGGTCAAAGATAATTTAGACAAAAAAGAAGCATTAACGAAACTTGCCAAGGCTGATAGTTATAAGTTAATGGGAGTCAGAGCGACTCAGGTATTAGGCACAAAGTATGGCGCAAAAGTTGCCCTGAGGCTAGGTGAAAAGCAAATCATGAATCATGCTTTGCGCAAGGTTCCTCAAGTTTTTAGGGGGATTATTTGGAGATTAGGCGGGCGAAAAATTGCCCAAAGGGCGTTACAAAGAGCAGCGGGTAGAGTTGTGCCAATTGTGGGGGCAGTCATGGCAGCAGGAATCGATGGGTTGATGACTAAAAAGGTGGGTAAGGTTGCCATTGACTATTACGAAACGGATGGCCCCTATTTTCTGGAAGCGGTTTATACTTTAGTTGAGTAGTTTTAGCGATAAAATACAGTCATTCCTCATCCGAAAGTCCCCACCCGAACCCAAGGCTCACCCCATGGCCTCAACCCTCCGTCTCGAACTCCCTCGGGATACCCGGCTTCAGGTCACCCCGGAGCAATTTATTCCCCTGGCCGCCGCCAATCCGAATCTACGCTTAGAACGAAACGCCAACGGAGAACTCATTGTCATGCCCCCGACTGGCGGTGAATCAGGTCAACGCAACTTCTCCCTTATCGGCCAACTCGCCGCTTGGGTGGCCAGCCATCCTGACTTGGGTGAAGGGTTCGACTCCTCAACCGGCTTTCTCCTCCCCAATGGTGCCATCCGTTCCCCCGATGTGGCCTGGGTTCGCCGCCACCGTTGGGAGAGTTTAACCCCAGAACAACGTCGCGGTTTCCCTCCCCTCTGTCCCGATTTTGTGATTGAATTAGGCTCCGCCTCCGATGACTTGGCCCCGCTACAAGCCAAGATGCAGGAATATGTTAGTCAGGGGACTGAGTTGGGGTGGCTGATTAACCCCCAGCAGCGACAGGTGGAATGGTATTCTGCTGATTCAGAAATGGAGGTATTGAACCATCCTTTGGAGTTGTCGGGAGAGCCGGTCTTACCTGGGTTTCGCTTGCAGTTGTCGCGAATTTGGGGTTGAATGAACCGGACACCCATCTATCAATCACTTGTGCCGAATTAAGTCTTCAGTGATGGGGTTGAAATAGAGGAGATTCTCGGGGGGAAACGTAACCCACAATCTCTCGCCGGGTTTGGGTTGAATGCTGGCGGGGACAAAGAAGTTTAGGGAATAGTCCGGGTTGGCAGACTCCTGGCCGTCGAGGACTCCCCGAATTAAGGTCTCTCGTCCGAGGGGTTCGGTGATGCTGACTCGTACAGCCAGACTTCCGGGTTGTTCTGACGAAAGCTGGATGTCTTCAGGACGAATCCCGAGATTGAGGGTTGGCGGGGAAGTGTTGGGACTGAGATCCTCCAAGGC
>SMDP01000368.1 GCA_012911965.1 Geitlerinema sp. P-1104 | reverse complement strand
ACACCTGAGGCGATCGCCCAGTATTATGGCGATCGCCGAACCCTCGACTGTGCCTGCGATCGCCTCACCGCCGCCGGGTTTGACGTTCTACAGGTGGGCAATTTATCGATCAGCATCGCCGCCCCAGGCGACCTCTACGAACAAGTCTTTCAGACCACACTCCGTTTTGTCGAGCGTCCCGTCATCAAAGAACGGGCCAGGGAAACCACCGCCACCTTCATCGATGCGGCAGATACCCAACAATTTGGCAAAATCGACACGGAAAACAGTCCCTTCGCCGACGTCTTAGATGGGATCGCCATTAGTGAACCCGTGTACTACCTGAGGCATCCCTGTCCTTTGCCGACTCCCCCCAGCGTCCGTCAAACCTATCTCCAGGTTCCCGACGGTCTCGCCCAAGCCTTAAACGCCCAATCCCTGCATCAGCAAGGCATCTGCGGTCAGGGGACTCATGTTGTGATGGTGGATACCGGATGGTATCGACATCCCTATTTCGCCCAACATAACTATCACGTCGAGGTGGTATTAGCCCCCGGTTCCGATTCCCCTGAGATGGATCATCATGGCCATGGAACGGGGGTGTCGGTCAATCTGTTGGCGATCGCCCCTCGGACTCGATTAACGGTCGTCAAAGCCGATGTGGCGATCAACGGAAAATGCCGTAACGTCAACTCCATTGCCGCCTTTCGGGCCGCCGCCAATCTCCGTCCTGATGTGATTTCCTGTAGTTGGGGGTCCGATGTCCGCTATCCCCCCCTATCCGCCTACCATCGTGTCCTGGCCGCCACCGTTGCTGATGCCATTCATCAAGGAATCTTGGTGGTTTTTGCTGCCGGGAATGGTCACTGGGGATTTCCCGCCCAACATCCTGATGTGTTGGCGGTCGGTGGGGTCTATTTACATCTGGATGGCCCCTTAAAGGGAGAGTTAGAAGCAAGTAATTATGCCAGTGCCTTTAACAGTCCCATTTATCCCCAGCGAGGGGTTCCCGATGTTTGTGGATTAGTCGGACAACGGCCCGATGCCAGTTATATTATGCTCCCGGTTCCGCCGGGAAGTCAGATTGACAAAACCCGGGCCCTGGGGGGAGATGAAACGGAGTCAAATGATGGCTGGGCGGCGTTTAGTGGCACATCGGCGGCGGCTCCCCAAATCGCTGGAATTTGTGCTTTAATAAGACAGATGGCTCCAGGATTATCGCCGTTTCAGGTCAAAGACATTTTGCAAAAAACGGCTCGGGATGTTCAATCAGGGGGATGTCATCCAGACGCAGGGGGCTATCCGTCTCAGCCGGGATTCGATTTAGCAACTGGGGCGGGTTTGGCGAATGCAGCAGCGGCGATCGCGGTCTTAACTCAGAGGCAGTTTTCAACCCATCACAGGGGCAACCACCAGGTTTATCAGTCAGCTATTCGGAGGACTCCTAAAATGAACGACTTTCCTAAGCTACGCGAAAAACTGGACGATATTTTACAAAAGTTTGATGAAATTATCGAACAGAAAATTGCGAATGGTGAGATTGAAGAAGTTGAACTAGCTATCTCAGAACATCATTTTGTCCAGAGAACACCTCGAACAACGGCCATCTCATCTCTTGCTAAACTCCTGAATGATTTGGAAGTCTCTAAGAAAATGATTTCTGAAGAAAAGACTCAAGCAGAGTTGAGGGAAATTCAGGTTAAACATGTGTTTGCCGCCAAGAGTTTACTCAAGATTGGCAAGTATAAGGACTTGGCAACCAAGGTTTTAATAGCAGCCATTGAGCATCCTGAACCGGACGATAATTCAAGGAATAAGGTTGCAGAATTGGCGAGTGAAGCTCTTGGAGAATTTGGTTCAGAGGATCTATCCTTTAGGATTGATGATTCTATTTATATTCCTGGGGAAACTAGTTTTCTCGATGGAAAGGCTGACCTAGGTGATGGAAAACCTCGTAGAGTCAAACTATTTGGCACTCGTAATCCACCTGTTACTGTTATCGACGGAAATGGTAATAAATATGTATGTGAAGGTTTAAATTTAAACAGCAGCGTGTATACTAACTGTAGACTAATATAAAAATATAAATAATATTTTTTTGGGGTGTTTAGAGATCAAAATTCACTCAAAAGACCGAATTATACCTTGTACATCATGATCTGAGCAGTCTCGATCTGAGTTGATTGTAAGACTGCTAGGCAATGCAGTTTGACAAATTTGAGCTTCTGATAGTTGGTTCTGTTCCAAGTTTTTTACCTTGGATAAATCAGAATTAATCAATCTTGCCCCACTAAAATTTGCATTAAAAACGTCAGCACTTGTGAAATCCACCCCAATTAGGTGTGTATTCTGAAAATTAGTATGTGGGAGACGAGAATCGATAAATTTTAAGTTGTTTAAAAATAAACCCTTAAAGCTAGAGTAATGAAGATCTGCATCTGAGAAATCGATATCCATCAAGTAATGATTACGGGTTGAAAAATCAACCCAATTTAGGGTTTGCTTACAAAAATTCATGCCTTGAAAGTCTTTACCGTACCCAAAAAATAGTAAATACCTAACCAGAAACCTTGCATGAATGTTCCTAGTACAATCTTCTGTTCTAAACTGTTGATTTGAAAATACAATGAGTCCAAAATGAGCTAAAATTAATGGAAATATTCCTAGGATAGCAGTGATTTTTAACCGATCGCCCCTCCGCTTCCATTGACTCCGTTGAATAAACTCCCGAGCCAACGCAGACAACGCCGTTTCCCCCTCCG
>SMDP01000367.1 GCA_012911965.1 Geitlerinema sp. P-1104 | reverse complement strand
TTGTTAAGTCGTTGTTTACAATGCTGCGATCGCCCAGATTACTCTATGTTTACGCAACACCGAACCCTGTCCCAACCGATCTCGGAGGCAGTTCCCTCCGCTCAAGCATCCGGGGTGACTATGCCCCTCACCGCTTGGAGTTTTGAAACGGTTAGCCTCGATGGACAAGGTCGGGAACTGAGGCGACAGCAACGACAGGCAGGGTATTATCGGGACCAGTTGAGCGATCGCGCCCCTTTAGATATGGTCATGATTCCGGGGGGAGAGTTTTTGATGGGAAGCCCCCCTGAGGAAGCCGCGAGTCCTCGACGAGAATCCCCGCAACATTGGGTTCAAGTGGCACCGTTTTCCTTGAGTAAATACCCCATCACCCAAATTCAATGGACGGCGGTGGCGAAACTTCCCCAGGTTCGCCGCCCTCTACCCTCGAAACCGGCGAGTTTCCGGGGAGATGCCCACCCGATCGAAACGGTGTCTTGGCTGGAGGCGGTGGAGTTTTGCGATCGCCTCTCCTGGAAGACGGGCCGACGCTACCGACTCCCGAGTGAGGCGGAATGGGAATATGCTTGTCGCGCCGGAAGCCAAACCCCCTTCTATTGTGGTGACAACCTCACGACGAATCTGGCTAACTATGATGGCCGGCATATCTACGGCCAAGGGCGAACGGGACGCTTCCGCCAAAAAACTACGGTGGTGGGGAGTTTTCTGCCCAATGCTTTCGGCTTATATGACCTTCATGGCAATGTCTGGGAATGGTGCGCTGATACCTGGCATCCTACCTATGAGAATGCCCCCCAGGATGGACGAATTTGGCTGGAGAATGGCGATGATGAGAGCCGACCCCTACGAGGTGGCTCCTGGATGTATTTCCCCAGTTATTGCCGCGCTGCCAGCCGCATTCACTATCCCCCCCAATTCAAGAGTTGCAATGTGGGCTTTCGCGTCGCTTGTGATGGTTAACTCGCTTGCATAGCACAGTTAGGCAAAAAAGTCAACCACCGCTTGGGCGATCGCTTCATTGCCATCCTTCGGCAGTTTGGTGGCTTGTTTGGGAGGATTGGGGGCGTCTCGCAGAAACTGCCAATCCCCGGTAAAGAAGTCGTCATGGGGGATAATTTGATGCTGGCCCCACTCCTGAATCCCATCGAGGAGAATTTGGGCTTCGGCAAAGCCTTCCCGAGTCACCGATACTAGGGGAACATCCAGGCGTAGGGCTTCGGCGAAGGTACTATACCCAGGTTTGGAGACAACGCGATCGCACAGGGGCATCACATCCACGGGGCGATAGGCTGAATCGAGGATCTTCCGCAAATTGGGCAAGTCAGGGGCGTTGCGATCGAAGGTGAGAAATTGCCAATCGGCAAAGTCTCGCAGACGGTGATAGGGCAGGGCCTGTAAGCCTAAGCCGCCGAAGGTGAGGAGGATGGTGTTCTCCCGTGGGGCGGTTAGGGAAAAGGTTTCTCGTAGCTGCGCCTCACTGTATTTCGGGGTTCCTCCCGTTAAGCCCACATCGCTGATGTTGCTAAATGCTGACATCGGTTCATGGAGGGGGAGACGAAATAGGCGATCGCAGGCCCGAAAACACTCGCCAATCCAATCGGCAATCTCGACAAATTCCCCACCCCAAGGGCGATAAATAAAATCCCAGCCAAAGTTACTCATCATCCAGCCCGGAACCCCAGCATAATGAGCAATTTGGGCCGCTAGGGGGGGGATATCTGCCAACACTAATCCGGCCCGATTCAGCTTAATAAAATTCACTTCCCCGGCGATGATGTCATGATGTCGGCTTTGGATATCCCGTAGCTTCTCTAGGGTGGTGGCTTTATCCATCTTGAGGCTATCGGCTTGAATCACCCCCACATCCAAGGCGCGAGGACGATAGAGATAGTCGCCGGGGATGTAGGAGTCGAGAAGCCAGCGGGGGGCGGTTGTCACCATGGCGATGAGAATCTCGGGGTTGAGGCGTTGGATGGTGGCGGCCACGGAAGCGGCCCGAACCGCATGGCCAAAGCCATGATTGGTAACGGCGAAGTAGAGAACGGGGCGGGACATGGTTTCAGGGAGTATGGACACTTAATCATGGCAGGCCCATGACGGACTCGGGGGAAGTTAGAAGGTTTCTTTGAGTTGCTTGAGGAGGTTTACCAGTTGAGTTTGGACGGAGGTATGAGTGTATTCATCCTCGGGATGGGGGGATTGGCCCGGTTTTTGGAAATAGGGGCGATCGCCATAAATTTGTCCCCATTTAAAGTCAACTTGGCGGACAAATTCATAGAGGATTTCGGAGTTTGTGGTGATGGAGGTGAGAATCTGCTCTAGGGCAATTAGAGGTTGGTCAATATGTTCGCTGACGCGACTATCTTGTTTGACCCAATCTTGTAACACTGCTTTTAACGCGCCTGAAGAATCTCGCAGATGTTTATCAATAAATCCGTTTATTTCTGTGACTGCTCGCAGCAAAATGGGGATAGGTGACTCACCCTTGAAGAAATTATTTCCTTCCGCTGCAATGGCATCGGCGAGGGTTAATTTACGACCCAGTAAAATATCTTGGCGCAGCTCGTCGTCGGGGGGATTGGCGTCGGGGTTGGGAGTGGGTTCAGGTTGAGGATTCATGACAGTTCGGAGGGATGAAGGCAAATGGCCGAGACCATCTATCGCTAGTTTAACAGCCCGGATTGGGGCGATCGCCCCCAGTTTGGTTCAGTTGGGGGTGCTTTCCTTTGGGATAGGGGTGTAGGATTAGGGAGGCGA
>SMDP01000366.1 GCA_012911965.1 Geitlerinema sp. P-1104 | reverse complement strand
TTGTTAAGTCGTTGTTTACAATGCTGCGATCGCCCAGATTACTCTATGTTTACGCAACACCGAACCCTGTCCCAACCCATCTCGGAGGCAATTCCCTCCGCTCAAGCATCCCGGGGGACTATGCCCCTCACCGCTTGGAGTTTTGAGACGGTTACCCTCGATGGACAAGGTCGGGAACTGAGGCGACAGCAACGACAAGCAGGGTATTATCGGGACTCGTTGAGCGATCGCGCCCCCTTAGATATGGTAGCGATTCCGGGGGGAGAGTTTTTGATGGGGAGCAAGCCAGGAGAAGCGTCTAGTCCTGCACGAGAATCCCCACAACATTGGGTTCAAGTGGCACCGTTTTCGTTGAGTAAATACCCCATCACCCAAATTCAATGGACGGCGGTGGCGAAATTACCCCAGGTTCGTCGCCCTCTAGCCTCGAAACCGGCGAGTTTCCGGGGAGATGCCCACCCGATCGAAACGGTGTCTTGGCTCGAGGCTGTGGAGTTTTGCGATCGCCTCTCCTGGAAGACGGGCCGACGCTACCGACTCCCGAGTGAGGCAGAATGGGAGTATGCCTGTCGCGCCGGAAGCCAAACCCCCTTCTACTGCGGTGACACCCTCACGACCAATCTGGCTAACTACGATGGTCGGCATATCTACGGCCAAGGGCGCACGGGACGCTTCCGCCAAAAAACGACGGTGGTGGGGAGTTTCTTACCCAATGACTTTGGTTTGTACGATATGCAGGGCAATGTCTGGGAATGGTGCGCCGACACTTGGCATCCCACCTATAAGAATGCGCCCCAGGATGGACGGATTTGGCTCGATGGCGGTGATGAGGACAGCCGACCCCTCCGGGGTGGTTCCTGGATGTATTTCCCTAGTTATTGCCGCGCTGCGACCCGCATTCACTACCCCCCCCAATTCAAGAGTTACAATGTGGGCTTTCGCGTCGCTTGTGAGGCTTAGACTGGGGGATGTTTAGCATACTCACTTAAAAAAGTCAACCACGGCTTGGGCGATCGCCTCATTGCCATCCTTCGGCAGTTTGGTGGCTTGTTTGGGAGGGTTGGGAGACTCTCGCAGAAACTGCCAATCTCCAGCAAAGAAGTCCTGATGGGGGATAATTTGATGCTGGCCCCACTCCTGAATCCCATCGAGGAGGATTTGCGCTTCAGCAAAGCCCTCCCGTGTCACCGATACTAGGGGAACATCCAGGCGTAGGGCTTCGGCGAAGGTACTATAACCGGGTTTGGAGACAACGCGATCGCACAGGGGCATCACATCCACCGGGCGATAGGCCGTATCCAAGATTTTCCGCAAATTGGGCAAGTCGGGGGCGTTGCGATCGAAGGTGAGAAATTGCCAATCGGGAAAGTCTCGCAGACGGTGATAGGGCAGGGCCTGTAAGCCTAAGCCGCCGAAGGTGAGGAGAATGGTTTTCTCGCGCGGGGCGGTTAGGGAAAAGGTTTGTCGTAGCTGCGCCTCACTGTATTTCGGGGTTCCTCCCGTTAAGCCCACATCGCTGATGTTGGTAAACGCTGACATCGGTTCATGGAGGGGAAGACGAAATAGGCGATCGCAGGCCCGAAAACACTCGCCAATCCAATCGGCAATCTCGACAAATTCCCCACCCCAAGGCCGATAAATAAAATCCCAGCCAAAGTTACTCATCATCCAGCCCGGAACCCCAGCATAATGAGCAATTTTAGCCGCGAGGGGGGGAATATCTGCCAACACTAATCCGGCCCGATTCAGCTTAATAAAATTCACTTCCCCGGCGATGATGTCATGATGTCGCCTTTGGATATCCCGCAGCTTCTCTAGGGTGGTGGTTTTATCCATATTGAGGCTATCGGCTTGAATCACCCCCACATCCAGGGCGCGAGGGCGATAGAGATAGTCGCCCGGAATGTAGGAGTCGAGAAGCCAGCGGGGGGCGGTTGTCACCATGGCGATGAGAATTTCGGGGTTGAGGCGTTGGATGGTAGCGGCCACGGAAGCGGCGCGAACCGCATGGCCAAAGCCATGATTGGTGACGGCGAAGTAGAGAACGGGGCGGGACATGGTTTCAGAGAGTATGGACACTTAATCATGGCAGGCCCATGAGGGACTGGGGGGAGGTTAGGGGGTTTCTTTGACCTGCTTCAGGAGGTTAACCAGTTGAGTTTGCACGGAGGTATGGGTATATTCATCTTCGGGATGGGGGGATTGTCCCGGTTTTTGAAAATAGGGGCGATCGCCGTAAATTTGTCCCCATTTAAAGTCAACTTGGCGGACAAATTCATAGAGGATTTCGGAGTTTGTGGTGATGGAGGTCAGAATCTGCTCTAGGGCAATCAGAGGCTGGTCAATATGTTCGCTGACGCGACTATCTTGTTTGACCCAATCTTGTAATACTGCTTTTAAAGCGCCCGAAGAATCTCGCAGATGTTTATCAATAAATCCATTGATTTCTGTCACCGCTCGCAGCAAAATGGGGATGGGTGACTCCCCTTTGAAAAAGTTATTTCCTTCCGCTGCAATGGCATCGGCGAGGGTTAATTTACGACCGAGTAAAATATCTTGGCGCAGCTTGTCGTTGGGGGGATTGGCGTCGGGGTTGGGAGTGGGTTCAGGTTGAGGATTCATGACAGTTAGGAGGGATGAAGGCAAATGGCCGAGACCATCTACCGCCAGTTTAACAGCCCGAATTGGGGCGATCGCCCCCAGTTTGGTTCAGTTGGGGGTGCTTTCCTTTGGGATAGCGGTGTAGGATTAGGGAGGCGA
>SMDP01000365.1 GCA_012911965.1 Geitlerinema sp. P-1104 | reverse complement strand
ACACCTGAGGCGATCGCCCAGTATTATGGCGATCGCCGAACCCTCGACTGTGCCTGCGATCGCCTCACCGCCGCCGGCTTTGACGTGCTACAGGCGGGCAATCTCTCCATCAGCATCGCCGCCCCAGCCGACCTCTACGAACAAGTCTTTCAGACCACACTCCGTTCCGTCGAGCGTCCCGTCATCAAAGAACGGGCCAGAGAAACCACCGCCAGCTTCATCGATGCGGTGGATAGCCAACAATTTGGCAAAATCAACACCGAAAACAGTCCCTTAGCCGAGTTCCTAGATGGGATCGCCATTAGTGAACCGGTGTATTACCTGGGACATCCCCATCCCTCGCCAACTCCCCCCAGGGTCCGTCAAACTTATCTGCAAGTTCCCGAAGATCTCGCCCAAGCCTTAAACGCCCAATCCCTGCATCAGCAAGGCATCTGCGGTCAGGGAACCCATGTGGTGATGGTGGATACGGGATGGTACAGACATCCCTATTTTGCCCAACATGATTATCAGGTTCAGGTCTTGTTAGCCCCCGGTTCCGATTCTCCTGAGATGGATCATCATGGCCATGGAACGGGAGAGTCGGCTAATCTGTTGGCGATCGCCCCTCAGACTCGATTAACGGTCGTCAAAGCCGATGTGGCGCTCAACGGAAAATGCCGTAACGTCAACTCCATTGCCGCTTTTCGGACTGCCGCCCATCTCCGTCCCGATGTGATTTCCTGTAGTTGGGGGTCCGATGTCCGCTATCCCCCCATTTCCGCCTACCATCGTCTCCTGGCCGCCACCGTTGCCGATGCTATTCATCAAGGAATCTTGGTCGTTTTTGCCGCCGGGAATGGTCACTGGGGATTTCCCGCCCAACATCCTGATGTTTTGGCAGTCGGTGGGGTCTATTTACATCTCGATGGACCCTTAAAGGGAGAGTTAGAAGCGAGTAATTATGCCAGTGCCTTTAACAGTCCCATTTATCCCCGGCGAGGGGTTCCCGATATCTGCGGATTAGTCGGACAACGGCCCGATGCTAGTTATATCATGCTCCCCGTTCCGCCGGGGAGTATGATTGATCAAAACCGGTCTTTAGGGGGGGATGAAACTGAGTCAAATGATGGCTGGGCGGCGTTTAGTGGCACATCGGCAGCTGCTCCCCAAATCGCCGGAATTTGTGCTTTAATAAGACAGATGGCTCCAGGATTATCGCCGTTTCAAGTGAAAGAGATTTTGCAAAAAACGGCTCAGGATGTTCAGTCAGGGGGATGTCATCCAGCCGCTGGGGGCTATCCCTCTCAGCCGGGGTTTGATTTACCAACTGGGGCGGGTTTGGCGAATGCAGCAGCGGCGATCGCGGTCCTAACTCGGAGGCAGTTTTCAACCCATCACAGGGGCAACCACCAGGTTTATCAGTCAGCAATTCGGAGGACTCCTAAAATGAACGACTTTCCTAAGCTACGCAAAAACTTGGAAGCTTTAATTATTGAGTTTAATGAGACTCTGCAAGAGAAATTTGAGGCGGGGGAGATTGAGGCGGTTGAGCTAAATGTCTCTGAGTTCAATTTTGTGGAGCGATCGCCCAGAACTCGCGGTATTCTTGCCTTAGTGAAGTTGTTGAAAGAAGTAGAAGAAACGCAAGAGTCAGAGGAACCTGCCAAACTAACACTTAAACACGTTTTCGCTGCTAAGAGTTTGTTAAAAATCCATAAATATCGCGAACTAGCTACTAAAACTTTGATTCAAGCTATCACCGATGAATCTACTGACATTTCAGAGGCGGCAACTAAGGCTCTTGGAGAGTTTACCAGTGTAGATGGGCCACCAGTACCACCCAACCTTGTTGTGCCTCGACTGATGTTTAATGATATCTACGACATTGAGACTTTAGAGGATTCTCGGGGATATATTGAGGTAGAACCGGGAAACTACAAATCCTTAAGGGAACTTGTATGGCATAGAATCGGTTGTGACATATTTTATTCATGGAACAGACAATGGCACAAAATTGACATAAACAGCATCGTGGTTAACCCAAGAACTTAATCTATAGAATCTGGGCAATCTCTATAGGAAGAAATGCTGATATGTGGTGGAAATTGAACGTCACATATTGTTTCTGCTGCTTGTAGTTGATCATAGGTTAGATTGGTTGGATGACGTACTTCTTGTAAGTTGATACTTTCCAACGTCGAACCTGAAAAATTTGCATGTGATATGTCAGCATTTTTGAATGAAACTTCTCTTAGAGTTGCATTATTAAATTTCGTATAATTCAAGTCTGAGTTATCAAAATTAACCTTCCATAAAAACGAGTTTTCGAGACTTGCATCCATGATTGTTGCATCAATTATATCTGTTTTGTAAATAAAAGCTCCTTTTAAATTTGAATATGAAAAATCGGAATGGTTTAGTTTGGATTGCTCAGATGGGTGTCCAGTGATGCCGAGATAACGGGTTCCCAGTAGTGGTAACTCAATTTTAGGTAAAGCAACTCCTCGAAAATCATCATGAGAAGCATCAATGTTGACAAGGTTTGTGGACTCTCCAATCATCCACAAATACCGAATAAAAAAGCGACTTCCAAAATCACGTCTTCCATTACTAAGTGCTGTATTAGCTCTAGCCATAATTAAAAAGTGAAGTGGTATTAGAGATAATACTAAAGGAATAATAAAAAATATGGCTAAAGATTTAGCCCGATCGCCCCTCCGCTTCCATTGACTCCGTTGAATAAACTCCCGAGCCAACGCAGACAACGCCGTTTCCCCCTCCG
>SMDP01000364.1 GCA_012911965.1 Geitlerinema sp. P-1104 | reverse complement strand
GCCGGTAATGTCCCCTGTCTTGCTAAATACTGGCTCAGGGATTCTGTGGCGGGTTCCATCGCTAAGCCTAAATAGGTATCTTCCTCGTCGTCTTCCTCGTTGTCAAACCCAATTTCTGAACTGTAACAATCTAATAAATGAAGATGTTTTAGCCGGGTTGCAAGGCGTAATTCGTCAATTTGTCTATCAAGTTGAGAGTTTTCTACGAGGAAAATCTTGAGGGCAACTTGTCGAATCACACGGTCGGCGATGACTTCGTTGGCGAGAAAAACACCTCCAAAACTTCCTGAGTCGATGAATTTGATGAGGTGATATTTCTGGTTAAATTGCTCTCCGACCATTTTTTTCCAAAAACGTCTGTCCATGTCTGTCGGTGGGTAGGGTTGACGGTTGAACTATCCCTGAGTTGGGATTTTGGCTGTGGTATGTCTAGCTTAGACGATTTGGGGGAGCGGTTCTATGGACGTTACATGGAAATTAGATGGAATTTTCGGGTGGGTGGGTTGGCTGACGACTGGGGTCGAATACCAGACACCGGGTTTCTTGGAGAAACTCGGTGTCTTATTTCTCGCTTCATCTATTGAAATGTGTTGCGGACTGAAGCCTTTATCAGCTACAGTTTACAAGTCGTCGCGCGAGACAAGAGTAACCCCGCGCAACGACGACCAGCCCCGGGATCCCGATCAACGAACGCCCTACGCTCTATCTCGTAATATGGGAGGGACCCTCGATTTCCTTTCTGTAGTATATCGGTATACGAGATCCACTTACCTTCTTCACGCCACCCTATTCGAGCGCCGAATCGTTTCCAGTCATCATTATAATGTGTCGGACTACCACACTCCTCCCAAATTTTCTTCTGTACGCTGAAGCCAAATTTTCCCCGGCTGTAATGGACCCATAACCTATCGATAATCTTCAACTCCTTACAGGGAAACGTTTTAATATCTTCAACTCGCAACCATTGCTCGTTTTGTCGTCCCATCACTTCCCACATTCGCTCAGCGGTTTCCCGGTCAGCTTCTTCCCACTTCTTCGCCGCTAGTAAATCCCGGAGTTTATAATAGTTGATTCCCGAACGTTCTGAAGTTAGGTCTAACTGGTCAGGTTCTCGATGCGGTTGAAGTGCATCCAGAACCTGTTGAGCGGTCCAGCGTTCTTTGGGATTTTTCGCCAAACATCCTCTAAGTATTGTTAAAAACTCATCGGATAATCCCTCGGGAAACTCTGGTTCTTGCGTCATCACCTTCATCATTAACTCGGAATGAGTTATCGCCGCAAATGGATGAGTCCCCGTCAGCATCTCTTGCAGTAAAATCCCCAAAGACCAAATATCCCACCCCGGACGAATTTCACCTTGATAAGACTCTGGGGGTTGATAGATAGGGGTTCCCATTTGCTGGGTGGTTTTGGTGAAAGTTCCTTGGCTCAACAGCCGGGAAATTCCAAAATCTGCTACTTTCCACACCTCCCCAACCCGTAAAATATTTTCGGGTTTGAGGTCACGATGGACAATTTTTTGATTGTGAAGAAATACTAAGGCTGAGGCGATTTGAGTGATAATGTTGCGAACATCCTGCTCCGGTAATGTCCCCCTTCTTGCTAAATACTGGCTCAGGGATTCTGTGGCGGGTTCCATCGCTAAGCCTAAATATTTATCCTCGTCATCTTCCCCCTCGTCAAACCCAATTTCTGAACTGTAACAATCTAATAAGTGAGGATGTTTGAGGCAAATTGCAAGGCGTAATTCGTCAATTTGTCTATCAAGTTGAGGGGTTTCTACGAGGAAAATCTTGAGGGCGACTTGTCGAATTACACGGTCGGCGATGACTTCATTGGCGAGGAAAACACCCCCAAAACTTCCTGAGTCGATGAATTTGATGAGGTGATATTTCTGGTTAAATTGCTCTCCGACCATTTTTTTCCAAAAACGTCTGTCCATGGTCTGTTTGTGGGTAAGGTTGACGGTTGAACTGTCCCTGAGTTGGGATTCTCGGCTGTGGTATGTCCAGCTTAGACGATTTGGGGGAGGGGTTCTATGGAAGTTACATGGAAGTTATATGGAATTTTCGGGTGGGTGGATTGGCTGACGACTGGGGTTGAGTACCAGACACCGGGTTTCTTGGAGAAACTCGGTGTCTTATTTCTCGCTTCATCTATTGAAATGTGTTGCGGACTGAAGCCTTTATTTGCTACACTTTAAAAGTCGTCGCGCGAGAGAATAGAGATAAGAGGTCGTCCGGCAAGGTCGCCAATCGGTTGGTACCACCAGAACAGAGGGAGGGATGCTCGCATCATTACCTGTAGTACCTTGGGATACCAGATCCAATGACTTCCGTCACGCCACCCCACGCGATCGCCAAATAGCCCCCAGTCTTGATTATACTCCGTCGGACTCCCACAGTCCTGCCAAATTTTCTTCTGCACGCTGAAGCCAAATTTTCCCCGGCTGTAGTGAACCCACAGCTTATCAATAATCTTTAAATCCTTACAGGGAAAATTTTCAATATCTTCAACTCGCAACCATTGCTCGTTTTGTCGTCCCATCACTTCCCACATTCGCTCAGCCGTTTCCCGGTCAGCTTTTTCCCACTTATTCGCCGCTAGTAAATCCCGGAGTTTATAATAGTTGATTCCCGGACGTTCTGAATTTAGGTCTAACTGGTCAATACTGGGTAAGGTTTCCCGACGCGGTTGAAGTGCATCCAGAACCTGTTGAGCGGTCCAGCGTTCTTTGGGATTTTTCGCCAAACATCCTCTAAGTATT